>NZ_CEEDBN010000002.1:0-520917 GCF_979253015.1 Methylobacterium sp. AC433
TTGCCGTGCTCGGCGGTGATCAGGGCGGCGAGTTCGTCGGTGCGCTCCTCCGCGATGCGCAGGAAGGCGTTGAGGATACGGGCGCGGCGCAGGGGCGGGGTCAGGGCCCAGTCGCGCGCAACCGCCTTGGCCGCAGCCACCGCCGTGTTCACGTCCGAAGCGTCCGCGAGGGCGACCCGGCCGGTCTCCTCGCCGGTGGCGGGGTTGAAGACGGGAGCGTGGCGCAGGCTGGTGCCTGCGGCAAGCCGGCCGCCGATGAAGTGAGAAATCGCGGTGGGCATCGAGGATCCTGACGGACGAGAGGCGAAAAGAGTTCAGGCGGCGCGGGCGATGGCGTCGCCGAGGATCGAGGCCATGGTGTCGATCTGGTCGCGCTCGACGATGAGCGGCGGCGACAGGGCGATGATGTCACCGGTGACCCGAATGAGCAGGCCACGCTCGAAGCAGTCGACGAAGACGTCGTAGGCGCGTGCACCGGGTGCTCCCGGCCGCGGCGCCAACTCGATGCCGGCGACGAGGCCGATGGTGCGGATGTCGATGACGTGTTTCGCGCCGCGCAGGTCGTGCATGGCGCCGGCCCAGTCCTCGGCGAGCCCGGCCCCGCGGGTGAGCAGGCCCTCCTGGCCATAGATGTCGAGGGTGGCAAGGCCTGCCGCGCAGGCCACCGGGTGTCCCGAATAGGTGTAGCCGTGGAACAACTCGATCACCGCCTCGGGGCCGTGCATGAGCGCGTCGTGGACGCGCCGCGCGCAGAAGACCGCGCCCATCGGCAGGGTGCCGTTGGTGAGCCCCTTGGCGGTGGTGACGAGGTCCGGGACCACGCCGAAATAGTCGGTGGCGAAGGGGGTGCCGAGGCGGCCGAACCCGGTGATGACCTCGTCGAAGATCAGCAGGATGCCGTGCCGGTCGCAGATCGCGCGTAGGCGCTCGAGGTAGCCCGTCGGCGGCAGCAGGACTCCCGTGGAGCCGGCAACCGGCTCGACGATGCAGGCCGCGATGGTCTCGGCCCCGTGCAGGGCGACGAGGCGCTCGAGATCGTCGGCCAGTTCCGCTCCATGCGTCGGCAGGCCCTTCGAGAAGGCGTTGCGCTCGGGATCGTGGGTGTGGCGGAGGTGATCGACGCCCGGCAGCAGCGGGAAGACGCGGCGGTTGTTGACGAGGCCGCCCACCGAGATGCCTCCGAATCCGACCCCGTGATACCCGCGCTCGCGCCCGATCAGCTTGGTGCGCGTGCCCTGGCCGATGGCGCGCTGGTAGGCGAGCGCGATCTTCAGGGCGGTGTCCACCGATTCTGAGCCTGAACCGGTGAAGAACACCCGGTCGAGGCCCGCCTCCGGGCCACCCGGCGCGATGGCGGCGAGGCGCTCGGCGAAGTCGAAGGCCGCCGGATGGCCCATCTGGAAGGAAGGCGCGAAGTCGAGGGTGGTGAGCTGACGCTCCACAGCCGAGGCGATGCCCTGGCGCCCGTGCCCGGCATTCACGCACCAGAGACCTGCGGTGCCGTCGAGGACGCTGCGCCCGTCCGTGGCCGTGTAGTGCATGCCCTTGGCCGAGGCGAGCAGGCGGGGCGCGGCCTTGAACTGCCGGTTGGCCGTGAACGGCATCCAGTAGGCGTCGAGCCCAGGGGCATTGGCGGCGTGGTGATGATCCATGGCGATCCTCCCGTGGGGACGTCTATGGACCCGGAGGAGGCGCCGATTGCGCGTGGCGAACAAGTCCTTTTCTTACCGCCGCGATGTCCTTGAAAAGATGGGGCTGCCAGGAGCAATGTCGGTGAATCCTGAACATCCCTAACAGGGCGGTCCGCCCGAGGGGCGACACCATGGGTTTCGATGAGCATTGATCTCGGCGCGCGCCTGCGCACCATCCGCACACTGCACGGCCTGTCGCAACGGGCGCTCGCCAAGCGCACCGGTGTGCCGAACTCGACGATCTCGCTCATCGAATCGAATGGCGTGAACCCCTCGGTCGGCGCACTCAAGCGCATCCTCGACGGCATTCCCATCGGCCTGTCCGAGTTCTTCGCCGTGGAGCCGGAGCGTCCACGCAAGGCATTTTACCGGGCCGACGAACTCACCGAGATCGGCAAGGGACCGATCTCCTACCGGCAGGTGGGCGACAACCTTTTCGGGCGTGGCCTGCAGCTGTTGAAGGAGCGCTACGAGCCCGGGGCCGATACGGGCCGGGTGCCCTTGGTCCATGAGGGCGAGGAGGGCGGTATTGTCTTGTCGGGCCGCCTGGAGGTGACGGTGGATGACGAGCGCCGCATTCTGGGACCCGGCGACGCCTATTCCTTCGAGAGCCGGCGCCCGCACCGCTTCCGCTGCGTCGGCCCGACCGCCTGCGAGGTGGTGAGCGCCTGCACCCCGCCGACCTTCTGAAGCGACCGGCTGCGGGTTCGATCGCATCGGTTCATTGCGGCGCTGGCCTCGCGCGACCCATCTGGTATACCAACTCGAGACGAAGGCTCGGAGTGCCGCATGACCATCCTCTTCAGCCACGACGCCGCCCTCGGGCACCGGACGCCGCATGGGCATCCGGAGCGGCCCGAGCGGATGCAGGCTGTCAAGGAGGCGCTCGGGACAGAGGCCTTCGCGGCCCTCGACCGCCGGGCGCCCGAGCCCGCGAGCTTGGAGACCGTGGCGCTGGCCCATCCGGAGGAATGGGTGCGGGCGATGGTGGCGGCGGCGCCCAGCGAGGGATTGGTCCACGTCGATTCCGATACGGTGCTGTCGCCCGGCACCATCGATTGCGTGTTGCGCGGCGTCGGCGCCGCGGTCGAGGGGGTCGATGCGGTGATGACGGGCCGAGCCCGAAACGCCTTCTCGGCCATGCGACCGCCGGGGCACCACGCCGAGCGCACCCGCGCCATGGGTTTCTGCCTGTTCAACAACGCGGCGGTGGCCGCCCGCCATGCCAGGACGGTGCACGGCGTCGACCGCGTCGCCATCGTCGACTGGGACGTGCACCACGGCAACGGCACCCAGGACATCTTCTGGGCCGACCCCTCGGTGCTGTTCTGCTCGACCCATCAGATGCCGCTCTATCCCGGCTCCGGGGCAGTCTCGGAATCCGGCGATCACGACACCATCGTCAACGCGCCCCTGAAGCCCGGCGCCGATGGCGAGCGCTTCCGCGAGGCGTTCACCGCGCGTATCCTGCCGCGTCTCAAGGATTTCCGACCCGATCTGATCATCATCTCGGCGGGCTTCGATGCCCATTGGCGCGATCCCCTGGCCAACCTGATGCTGGAAGCGGAGGACTTCGCCTGGGCGACGCGCCAGGTGATGGAGATCGCGGAGCAGGCCTGCGACGGGCGCATCGTCTCCGTTCTGGAGGGCGGCTACGACCTGAAGGGTCTTGCCGAATCGACGGCTGCGCATGTCGCCGTGCTCATGGAGTCGTGAGCCGCAAAAGCCGATGACGGCGTCCCCGCCCGGGCTTTCCGCCGGGCGCGTCTGACCCACCTATGGGACGATGCTGAACGATCGCCGCCTCGCGCGCCTGACCGCCCGTGCTCTCCAGAACTCCCACGGGCGTCCGGGCCATGACCGGCCCGGGCTTCGCAAGATCGTTAGCTGGAACCTCCTGCGGCGGGTCGGCGCGAACGTCGCCGGCATCGCCGCGCTGATCGAGCGCGAGCAGCCCGACCTCGTACTGATGCAGGAGGCGACGAAGGATATCGAGGCCCTCCAGGCCAAGGTCGGCGGCCATTACGCCTGGGCGCAGATGCCAGGCCGCATCCACGGACTTGCCGTCTGGAGTTCGATGCCCTTCGCGACGCCGCCGAAGGCGATCGAACTGCCCGCCGGGGCGATGTTCGACCGGGTGAGCCAGGTGATCGATCTCGGCGAGTTCGGCGTCGCCAACGTGCACCTCTCGCACGGGCAGATGCTCAACCGGCGGCAATTGCGCTGCATCGAGCAGAGCCTGCCGGACCGAGCCGCCGTCATCGGCGACTACAACTTGGTCGGGCCGACCCTCCTACCGGGGTTCCGCGACGTCGGCCCGCGCCTGCCGACCCACGCCATGGCGCGGGTGGTGCCCCTTCGGCTCGACCGCTGCCTGGTGCGCGGGCTGACCTGTCATGGGCGCAGCGTGCTGCCGCGGGGCGCTTCGGACCACCGCCCGATCATCGTGCATCTCGCCCCCACCCACGAGGTGATCCGGCGGGAGCCGGAGGAGCCGGAGCGCGTCAAAGGTATGGCAGGAGTAATCGGACGCCTGCGTCGCGCAGCCGGACGGGGAGACCGCGCCGGGACAGGTGCTCGCGCGTCAGCCGGACGCTCATCTTCGCCCGCATGAAGGCGTCGAGGTGCCGGGCGAGCCCGGAATCGTAGACCTCGACGTTCAGCTCGAAGTTCAGCCGGAAGCTGCGGGTGTCCCAGTTGGCACTCCCGATGAAGCACCAGGCATCGTCGACGACGAGGAGCTTGGCGTGGTCGAAGGGCGGGTCGTCGAGCCAGATCCGCACGTCGCTGCGCAGGAGCGGGTCCACGTGGGCCCGGGTCGCCCAGTCGACGACCGCGTGGTCGCTGTCCATCGGGATGATGACGTCCACCGTCAGGCCGCGCAGGGCTGCCAGCGAGAGCGCGCTCACCAATACCTCGCTCGGCAGGAAGTAGGGGGTCATCAGGCGGATGCTGGTCCGGGCGCAGGTGATCGCCTCGAGCACCACGAGCTCGATCTTGCGCAGGTCCGCGTCCGGGCCCGAGGTGACGACGCGGGCCTGCGTCTCGCCGCGGACGGGCAGCGGCGGGAACCAGGCCGGGCCTTCCAGCTCCTGGTCCATCACGAAGGCCCAATCGCTCGCGAAGGCCGCCGCGAGCTGGGCGACCACCGGCCCCTCGATGCGGAAATGGACGTCGCGCACCGGCTCGGGCGGACGGGTCGCCACCCGGTTCTCGTCGGCGATGTTGATGCCGCCCGTGAAGGCAAGCGCGCCGTCGATGATGAGCAGCTTCTTGTGGGTGCGCAGGTTCAGGAAGGGCATCCGCCACGGCAGCACCGAGTGCATGAAGCGGCCCACCGGCACGCCCCGGCGTCGAAGGCCGCCATAGACCGAGGCGAAGAAGTAGCCGCTGCCGATGCCGTCCACGAGGACCCGGACGGCGACGCCCCGATGATGGGCCGCCTCCAGGGCATCGAGGAAGGTGCGGCCGATCTCGTCCTTGCGGAAGATGTAGCTCGACAGGGCGATCGAGTGCCGGGCTTTCCCGATGGCCTCCAGCATCGCAGGATAGACCGCATCGCCATTGCGCAGCGGCGCGATCCGGTTGCCCGCTTCGAGGGGAAGGGCGGTGATGCGCCGGACCGCCTGGTCCAGGGGCTGGAACCGCTCCGGCAGGACGGGCGCGGGCGCCTCGTTCTCCTCGCGTCGCGGGCTTGCCTGGGACGGCTTGATGCGGAGTTTCTGCGCCCGGCGGGTGACCCGGTTGACGCCGAACAGGGCGTAGAGCGCGCTTCCGAACAGGGGCGCCAGCCAGACCAGGCCGATCCAGCCGATGGCCGCCCCGACCTCGCGCTTGCGCAGGAGGACGTGGATGCTGACGAGGCCCGAAAGGGTGGCGCCGAGCAACCAGAAGACCTCGGTCCGGATCGACGTCAGGGCGCCGATCCATGAGAGCAATGCCTGTTCCAACGCCGCTCCCGCTCCGCGATCCCCCCGGGCCATACGCCAAGGTCCGCCCGAGCACCAAGCTGGAGCAACCGGATTCTGCGGCGAGGGACCGCGCGCCGGCCCACGGCGTCCTCGCCGACGATGGAGCCGCTGCCGCCGGCATTCGGTTCCCAAAACGGTGCATCTGCCGTGTGTTCGAAGGATTTCGCTGCGACGAAGCTGGATCTTGATCTTTGTGAAAGCGGATCGACTGTCGTGATCGTAATTCTGACTCCAATATCCGACGAACAAAGCTTGGCAGATCGTGCAGAGGGAGGAGGCTGACATGGCCCGATTTTTCGAGGAGCGAGAACGCGCGGCCGAGATGCTGTTTGTCCGCGCCGAGGAGTCTCGGTTCCTGACGCATTGCCAGGGCGTCCGGTCCCTAGCGGGCTATGCCGCCGAGGCGCTCGGCGTCGACCAGCACAGCGCCACCGCCTATGCGGACGAACTGTTGGCCGCGGTGATCCAAGGGGTTCCGCAGCAGGACCTCGTGGAACGCGTCCGCGGCGATCTCGAAGCCAACGGCGTGGTCGCGGATCCCGCGATCCTGACCCATCACCTGAAGCGGCCGTCGGGCGACGGACCGCGCCCCGCCTGAGCCAGCGCCGTCCTGTCCCGACGCGCTCGGTCGACCACGAGCGCTTGTCGAGGTCGTGAACTTCCGCGACCCTCGGCGGTTGGGTCACGAAGCGCGACGGAACGGATGGATCGATGACGTCTTGGACCCGAATCCGTGCGGCAGCCTTGGGGCTGTGCCTCTGCGGTCCCGTTCACGCCGAGCCCCTCGCACCGACGGGGGGCGCCGGCAACACGGGCGTCACGGCGCCGGGGCGCGGACCCGGCGAGGTTCCGGAGACCGGCGCCCCGATGTCGCGCCCGGCGCCGGCCATTCCGGGCAACCCGAGCCCCGCTTCCGTTCCCGGCTCCTCGCCGGGCGTGAACATCGGCGGTACGCCGACGAGCGGTCCTCCCGGCACCGGCGGCGCCGCGGGCGGTCCATCGATCGGCAATCAATAGACCGAGGCCCATAGACCGAGGCCCATGCGATTCTGACGGCGCCCGGCGGCCGGGCCGCTTTCCGAGGCGCCAGCGGCGCCCCACAGGGTGATCGGGATATCCACAGGATTGCTGTCTTGCGCTGAGCCCGCGATCGCACCGCGCTCCCGCAGGCACCTGCGCGAGTCCGCGATCCGGTCAGCGCGCAGAATTTCTCTTTTCCCTAAAGGGTTTGTCGATTCTGCCGCCGAGCCGCGCAGGTTTGGCGCGTGCAACGGCGCGCACATTTCCATCAATCATGAGTGGGATGTGGTCACAAATGTTATAACAGAATTTGATGGTTAATCAAACCTCTATTAACTTCTCGAAGTTTAGTGATTCACACGACCGGAGTTCAATTTATCGCCGCTAATCCCCAGTCATCCGGTATTTTCCTAATCCAGAGCGAAAAGCGCGATGACGATCTACTACGTCGACTCCTCCTTCACCGGCGGCTCGAACAGGAGCGGCCTGTCGGCCGACGCGCCCCTCACCAGCCTCGAGGCGGTCAACAAGCTCAAGCTTCAGGCCGGTGACACCGTCGCCTTCAAGGCCGGCACCGCCTACAATGCCTCGGCGGCGGGCACGGGCGCGCTCACCATCACCGCCTCCGGCACCGAGAAGGCCCCGATCACCTTCACCACCTACGGCACGGGGCCGGCCGCCACGATCGCCAACAGCGCGGCGGGTTACTCCGACGCCATCAACGTGGCCAACGCCAAGTACGTCGTCATCGACGGGCTGACGATCACGGGCGCCGCGCAGGCGGGCGTCAACGTCACCAAGTCGGCCAGCCACATCACGATCCGGAACGTGGAGGCGAGCCAGGTCGGCGAGGGCGTGATGCTCAACGGCACCGACAACCTCGTCACGCGCAGCTACTTTCACGATCTGAAGATGATCAAGAACACGGCCAACGTGTACGACGACGATTACGGCGCGGTCGGCGTGATGATCGGCAACAGCAACAACGAGGTCTCGTACACCAAGATCGTCAACGCCAAGGCGCCGAGCTTCGACTACGGCCACGATGGCGGCGGCATCGAGCTGTTCGGCACGATGAACAACGTCAAGATCCACGACAACTGGATCGAGAACACCGTCGGCTTCATCGAGGCCGGTGGTTACAAGAACGCTCTGACGAACATCTCCATCACGAACAACGTCAGCCTGAACAACAACGGCTTCGTGGACATCCACAACGGCGGCGGCAGCTTCGCCAGCACGTTCAAGAACGTCGACATCAGCCACAACACCGTCATCGAACAGAACAACGCCGCAAAGCAGATGGCCAGCGTCTTCCTGGACTCGGCCCATCAAGCAGGCCAGGTATCGGTGCATGACAATGCGATATACCTGAATGCCGGCGATTCGTTCTTCAAGCAATCGGGCGACTATCACTACGATAACGTGTTCTACAGGAACTCGAGCGCGACGCATCTCTACAACGACTGGGGCATGGCCTTGAATGCCGGCGAGACCTTCGCCACGCTGTCGCCCGCCGGCGCCGCATCGATCGTTCAGGCCGTCGCGGCACAGTCGGGCGGCGCCGGATCGACCCTCGTGGCGGCGACCCAGGTCGGCCTCACCCCGGCATCGTCCGTTCAGCTCCCGCCCGTTCCGCTGCCCCCCGTGGTGTCCGCCCCGGCCCCGTCGCTGCCTGCCGCCCCCACGCCGGTCCCCGTTCCTGTGCCTGCACCGGCTCCGGCACCCGCACCGGCTCCGGCGCCCGCACCGGCACCCGTAAAACTGGCGAGAACGGACGTCTCGGTGGTCGACGGGAACCGGATCACCTCAACCTACGACGCGAGCGGGACGCTCACCAACAAGGTGGTTCTGCACGCCGACAAGTCCCGCGACGTCTATGCGAGCGCCATCACCGGGAAGGACTACACCTCGTCCTACACGAGTTACGACAGCAGCGGGAAAGCCGTCCTGCTGGAGAGTTTCCGGACGGATGGCAGCCTGGTGATGAAGAAGGCCTTCGGGGCCGACACCACCACCGAGACCTACGACGCGGCCGGCACGCTGACCAACAGGACGGTGCAGCATGCCGACAGGTCCCGCGACGTTTATGTCGGAGGCGTCGTCGGCAAGGAGTACGCGGCCACCTCCACGAGCTACGACAAGGTGGGAAAGCTCGTGCTTCAGGAGCAGTTCCGAGACGATGGCAGCCTGATCATGAAGAAGGTCATCGGCCTCGAGACGAATACGAAGACCTTCGATGCCAGCGGCGCGCTGACCTCCGAGACCCAGCTCCATGCCGACAAGAGCAAGGACGTGTTCCTGTCGTCCATCTCCGGCAAGTCCTACACGGCCGAGCATGACAGCTACGGCGCGAACGGAAAGCTCGAGTTCATGGACCGGACGAACCTGGACGGCTCTCACACCCAGACGGCGTATCAGGCCAACCAGACGCTGACATCCACCGCCGACGTGGCCGACACCTTCAAGAGTTTCGGCAGCAACACGTTCGTCTTCGCCGCCGGCTTCGGGAAGGATGTCATCGAGGGTTTCCACGCCGGCTCCGGCCGCGGACACGACACCCTGTGGCTCGACAAATCCGAGATCGCCGACTTCGCGAGCCTGAAGAGCCATATCAGCGCTTCGGGAAGCGACACGCTCATCAGCCTGAGCGCGACGGACACGATCCTCCTCAAGAACATCCTGCCGGCCTCGCTGACCGAGGTCGACTTCGCCTTCAAGGACCACGGCCTCCTGCACGCCTAGGAGGCTGCGCCCCCGATGCCGGGCCGATCAGGCCCGGCATCGGGGGGATGCATCCGGCTCCGGCGTCGGCAAGCCGACGTCGCGCCAGGCAGCCCGCCTCCTCCAGGACTTCGCCTCGTCAGCGGCGCAGCAGGCCGCCATAGGCCGCCAGGAGATCGTCGGTGATCCTGTCCCAGGCGAATCGGCCGGCCGCCTCGGCCTCGCTGCCGGCCAGGAGGTGCAGCAGGCGCCCGCGATCTTCGATCAGGCCCCTCAGCGCCTCGGCCAGGACATCCGGCCGCCCGGGCTCCAGCAGGAGGCCGCTGACGCCGTCGGATACGGCGTCCACGAGACCGCCCACCGCACTCGCGACGATCGCCCGCCCGTTGCCGACGGCCGCCGCGACGACGCCGCTCTGGGTCGCGTCCTGATAGGGCGCCACCACGATCTCCGCCCGCTGGAACTGCTCCGCGGCTTCGGCGGGCGTCAGGAACTTTTCCAGGATCTCGATGCAAGGCTGTTGCAGCAGGCGCGGGCGCAGGCGGTCGAGTTCCGGGCCGCGCCCCGCCACGACGATGCGGCAGGGGACGTCGTCCCGCTGCAGGATGTCCGCCGCGTCGAGCAGCGTCTCGAGACCTTTGTAGGCCTCCATGCGTCCGAAGAAGAGCATCCGCCCGCCCTCCGGCGCGCGGCGCTCCGCCGGCTCGGGACACAGGATCACGCCGTGGAGCGTGTCGACGATCGCTCGGCCGTTCCCGACCGCATGGATCATTTCCCGGCGGCAATGGTCGCCGTGGACGTGAAAGGCGGAGGCGGCCGCGCGCAGCCTCTGCCGAAAGACGTCCTGGCGCCTGGCATAGGCGGCGTCCCGCCCGCTATGCGGCCGGGGATCGTGGACCGTCATCAGGATCGGCAGCCGCCACCGGAGAAGGCCGACGATCCGGGCGGTCAGTTTGTCCGGCTGTTCCTGGACGTGCAGCACGTCCGGGCGGAATGCGGCGATCGCCGCCGGCACCCGCGCCGTCGCGACGACGCGCCCGATCCGGCTATGCGCATCGTAGGTGACCAGCTTGAGCGCCCGTCGCGCGTCCGCGACCAGGCTGTCCCGGCATTCGTTCCGGACATTCGCCGTTTCCGCCACCAGCAGGACGTCGGCCTTCCGCGCGAGTGCCGTCGCCAGCCGCACCGTGTACTCGGCATAGTGGGGTGCGAAGATCGCGACGCGAAGGCGTCGGGTTTGTCGTTCGGGCACGGCGTCACGTCTCCAGCGCTGGCGAAGGAAGATCGAGGGAAAGGCCGGACAGTCTCCGACGGCGCGGGTCCGGCCGAAGGCGCTCGGGATCGGGACGCCCCCGCCGCTCGGGTCGAGCGCGACGCATGTCCCATGCCCGGCCGGGACGAAGTGCGGTCGCCGGAGGGCGGGCGGCCGGTGGCCCGGGCCGATCCGCGGGCGTGCGGGGAGACGTGCGGGGAGACCGGTGCATCCGACCCATCCTGCGGGAACGCCCGGGCCGGATTCGGTCCAATGGGCCTTCGCGCGACACCCGCGGATGCGGGCCGGGGCGGGGCGGAGGGGGGGCCTCCGCGGCACGGTCCATGGCGCGTCATCGGATCCTGGCCTTCTCGCCCGCCCGCCGGGAGGGAATTCCTTCGACACAGGCCCTTATCTGGTTGCAGTGCACACCGCCACTGGAATACGCTTCCCGCATGGGCACGGGCCATCGACGACCGTCGGCCGGAAGCGGGGGCCGACGGGCAGGGCAGGGACGGCATCGTGCCCTCCGACGTCGCGCGGCGGGCGTGGCCGGGATGGCCGTGGCCTTCGCGGTTGACCGGGTCCGCCCCGAATTCCTATACGAAACCGCTGATCACAGACGGGCGCCATGAAATCGTCTTTGCGGCCTGCATCGTCAGGCAATCTCACGACAGAGGCGTCCGGGATTGAGCAGTTCGTCCTTTCGGTCCTCTTCGTTCTATTGATCATCGCTTACGGATCCATCGGCCGAGACGTTTTCTTCAATCGCCTGAACGATCCCAATATCGACGATCCGATCGGCGCCGTTCTCGTCTATATCCGGTTCGGATTGTGCGCCCTGACCGTGATGATCGTGGTCATGACGACCGGACTCGCTGCGATCCGAAACGCGCTGCCGCTCTCGCTGCTGCCCTACCTGGTCCTGGCCATGGTGTCTTTCGTCTGGGCCGACGACACGAAGGGCGTGCTCAGGGCGGCGATCATCCTCACGGCGTTGTACTTCGCCATGTCGCCCCTGATTCTCCGGCTCGGCCGCGAGAAGGCGATGATGCTGCTCGTCCACGTCATCGCGGTCGTCGTGATTCTCAGCACGCTGCTCGCGGTGTTCCTGCCGTCGATCGGGACGCATACCGGTGAGGAGATGGTCCAGGCCTCCCATGGTGGCCGCTGGCGGGGTCTGTTCAGTCACAAGAACGGCCTCGGACCCTGGGGCGCCTTCGGAACCATCATCTTCCTTTTCTATCCCGGCATGATGCGGGTGCCACGGATCTACACCTTCGTGGCGCTGGTCTGCGCGGCCGCGTGCCTGATCTTCTCGGGCTCCGCGACATCCCTGATCGGCGCGGTGACGATGCTGATCGCCCTGGCCCTCCTGCGCATCAATCGTGCGGGCGGACCCCTCGTGACCCTCGTGGCGTTCGTGGGCGGCCTCTTCGCCGGCATCATCCTGCTGACCCTCTTCTACGACCAGTTCTTCGGGCTGATCGGTCGCGACTCCTCGTTCACGGGCAGGACGGAGATCTGGGAGATCGCCATCGAGTACATCAAGCTGTCGCCGATCCTGGGGCACGGGTACCAGTCCCTCGGTGGCCCGACCTTCCTGGAATTCGTCGCGAGTTACGCGCAGCAGGCGATCCAGGGTCCCGAGAGCCTCTATCTGGCGAGCCTGCTGGACCTCGGCATCGTGGGATTCACCCTGTTCTTCCTGCCCATCGTGATGGCCCTCGTCCGCGTCGCCGCGAATCTCAGGACCATCCGCTCGAACGGAGAGCGCGACACCCTCGAAGCCGCGTTCCTCATCGTCACGTCGGCCCTCTTCATGGGCATCACGGAGACGACGCCCTTCGTGTGCACCGGCTTCGATGGCGTCGTCTGCTTCGTCGCCCTGTTCGTCGTCCTGCAATTCGACCCCCGTTCCAATGTCGGGCGTGTGCGGAGCACGGCCGCCGCGCCGGTCGTGCGGCGATCGCCCACGGCCTTGAACGTCCGGGCGGTCTGACGCGGAGACGCCCGTGACGGGTCGGCTGCCGGGCCGGCGCGGAAGGCCGGGCGCAGACCGCCGCCCCTGGATTGGAGACCCCTCGCCATGCGCCTTCCCCGGACCGATTCGCCCCTGAAACCCGAGCGGGCGGGCCTGAACCGACGCGCTCTCACGGCCCTTCTCCTCGGGCTCCCCGCGCTCGCGCCGGGCCGGGCCTCGGCCCTCGACCAGGCCCCGGCGCTGCGCCGGGGCATGAACATCCACAATCTGCTGAACTGGCCCGAGGCCGACCGGCAGGGCGGGCAAGTCACCTACCGGTGGCCGCCCTTCACCGCCCAACGTTATCAGATCACCGACGCCGCCCTCGCCGAACTCCGCCTCGCGGGGTTCGATTTCATCCGGCTCACGGTCGATCCGAGCATCCTGATGGCGAGCGCCGCCGACCGGCAGCCCGAGCTGCTCGCGATCATCCATCGCACGATCCGCCAGATCCTGGGCGCAGGCTTACAGGTGGTGGTCGACCTGCATCCCGTCGCGGTCAATCCGTCCTACGCGCCCGACCGGCTGATCGCGGCCGAGAACCCGGACCTGTTCGCGACCTACGTCGACATGGTGGGCCGGGTCGCCGCCAGCCTCGCCAGCCTGCCGCCCGATCGGGTCGCCTTCGAACTCATCAACGAGCCGCGCATCGTGAAGACGGCCGAGCTCGGACGCTGGCAGTCGATGATGGAGCGGCTCCACGCCGCCGCGCGCACGGCCGCGCCGCAGCTCCCGCTGGTGCTGACCGGCGCGCAGTGGAGTTCGATCGATGCGCTCCTGCGCCTCGACCCGGCCCCGTTCAAGTCGAGCAACGTCCTCTACACGTTTCACTTCTACGACCCGCACACCTTCACGCACCAGGGCGTGCCCGGGGAGGGGGCGCAGTATCTCAGGAACATGAACTGGCCGCCGCAACCCGCTCAGGCGGAGGCGCTGCTCGAAGGCGCGACGGCCCGCATCAACGCCGATCCGAAGGTGGCGGCCGCGGACAAGGACGCGGCGATCGCCCGGAGCCGGAAGCTGATCCGCGACTATTTCGGGACGCCGACCGGGCGGGAGGTCATCGATGGCCGGTTCGATGCCGTGGCGGCCTGGGCCCAGCGCAACGGCATCCCGAACGGGCGCGTGCTCCTGGGCGAGTTCGGTGGCGTCTGGCGCGTCTCGGGCAGCGACGGCATCGCGCAGGACCGGGTCGCCTGGCTGGCGGCCGTCCGTGCGGCGGCCGAGGCGCGGGGATTCGCATGGGCCTACTGGGCCTACGAGCTCCCCCTGGAACGGGACGTCCTGTCGGGTCTCGGATTGCCGAAATCGTGACCTGAGGCCGGTGGGCGGCCGATTCTACACGATCGCGCGCGATCCCTGGCCGTGACGATGACGGGCGCGCGCCGGTTTCCGCGTCCTCAGATCGCTTCGCGCGGCGCGACCGACTTGTGGCGATGTCTCAGGGCGGCCACGGGTTGCTCGATCAGGTGGTACGAGGCCATCGAGACGAGCGCGGTCATCAGCGCGATCAACGGGACGCCGACCCATTTGCTCAGCATCGGGAATCCGATGAGGCTGACGATGGCATAATGCCAGAGGTAGATCGAATAGCTCAGCCGGCCCACATATTCCAGGATCGGAAGATTCAACGCTCGCTTTGCCAAGTCTAGTCCGGGCGAGAAGAGGACGTTCGTCATCAGGACGGCGATCGACAGGCTCAGGAAGGAGTATCGAATCGTTTCCCGGAAGAACAGGTCCCGGTAGGCAAAGCACAGACCGATCAGCGCGAGGGCGGCCAGGGGAAAGGCCGGGTGGCACAGGGTCCGAAGGAGCGCGCGCCCGCGGGCGAGCTCGCAGAGGACGGCGACGAGGACGCCGTAGACGATGGCGTCGATCTGATACTGCGTCTCGAAATAGAAGACCTTCGTGTGCAGCAGCTCCGGCCGGGACAGGGCGCCGAAGATGCGCAGGCTGAGGCACAGGCCGCACAGGAAGAGGCAGAAGCCGATCAGGTTCGACAGGCTCTTCCGGAACAGGACGAAAATCAGCGGGAAGAAGATGTAGAAATGCTCTTCGACCGAGAGAGACCAGAAGATGATGAACGGCATGATCTCGCCGGTCTGCCCGGTTTCGGACAGGCGGGAATAATAATAGTTCGCGAAATAGAACAGCCCGGACAGGATCTCGATGAGATGGAGGCGCGACGGCCACCAGATCGCGCTCGCGGCAACCACGACGACCGTGAAGCAGATGATGACGGGATAGAGCCTCAGCAGGCGGCGGATGTAGAACTGCGCCAGATCGATCTTTCCGTAGGCCTTCAGCTCGACGAACAGCAGGCGCGTGATGAGAAAGCCGCTGATCACGAAGAAGATTCGGACGCCGAAGCCGCCGGGGAAGATCTTGTTGCTGACCGTATGCGACAGGAAGACGAGCAGGATGCTGAGGGCGCGCATGCCGTTGAGGCTCGGTATGAAGCCGCCCTCTGCCGCCATGGGAACAGTATAGCGGCCTGGATCGCCCTTCCGGAAGGTCGAACTATGATGCATCATTGAATTGTGCCGCTCAGCTTAGCTGTCGAGCCTCTATGTCAGACTTCGGGAAGCCCGTCATCTGGCAAAGTCCGAGGATGCGTCTACAGAATTGGCGAGAAGCACTGGTCTCTGCACAGGCTGCAGCATTAGGGGCACGGCCCCGTCGTGCGCACCAACCGTCGCGTCATCGTTCCTGGAGCGCGGGACCGGCCCGGCCGGCTGCGCGCGTTCGGATCTGCACGCCGCGTGCCAGCGGCATGCGCGGGCGCCCGAGCCGGGGGCGGCGGGGCCTTGGCCCTCCGGGATGGCCCCGCGATCCGCCGGCCCCGGGAGCCGGATTTCCCGAGCCTCCGGCGGCCAGCGGCGCTGATGCGACGGTCAGCCGCCTCCCGGGTCGGTCTCCCCATCCGGCTGGCCCCCGCCTTTCGGGCCCTGGCCGGGCTTGCCCTCGGTCTTCTCGTTGGGGTCAATCACCGCATCCGGCGCGGTGTTGGCCGGCTTGTCCTTCGGCGGATCCTTGTCGTCGGGGCCTGTCATCGTGTCACTCCTCGGATCCGGCGGTGGGGGAGCGGGGCCGGTCGGACTGGCCGTCGGACGAGCCGCCGGCCGGCGCGGGGTCGCGCCCCTTCGCTGCCCCGTTCGATTCGCCCCCGTCCCATCCGGCATTGCGGGCGGCGTCGGTCTGGCCCCCCGGACCCTGGCGGGTGATCGCAGCCTGGTCGGGCGACTGCCCTCCGCCGGCGACCGCCGGATCGCCCGGCTTGCCGACGTCGGAATCGGGTTTGCGCGTGCCGACGATGGGGATGTGCGCGTTGGGCATGGCTACTCTCCCGCATCCGTGCCGTTGGGCGCGGTCGCGCGGTCGATGGCCTCGCGGGCGGCGCCGGAGGTCTCGGCCTTCCGGGCGGCCGCGCCGATCTCTCCCAGGGTCGCGGACGGCGTCCCGCCCCCCGGCATCTCCCCGCCCTGCGCCGGCAGGCCGGTCTGGGGGGCGTTGTCCTGCGTGAGGGTCTGGGCGTCGCGGTCGGCGCCGAGGCCCTTCGGCGTGCTGCGCGCGCGCGGCTCGTCGGTCATGGAATCCTCCTGATGTCGGAGGCTCAACCCGGCGCGGCGCCCGAGGTTGCCTCGCCGCGGCCGGCATGGGCCGCGCGCAGGCGCACGCGATCGGCTTCGTGGGACAGCGCCGCCTCGGCGCGGAGGAGGGCGAGGTCGGCCTGCCCGCGGGCGGCGGCCCGGACGTCCGGGCCCCCGAGATCGGCGAGGGCGGCGAGCGCCTTCTGCACCCGCAGGCCGATCGTCGGGTCCGCGGCGCCGGCGCGGGCGATGGGCTCGAAGGCGTCCGCGAACAGGTCGTCCGCGCTGAGGCCGGGCACATGCAGGTGCGGATAGGCGGGCGCTTCCGGAGCCGCGGTCCGCCGCGCGTCCCAGGGGGCGAGCACCCGGACCAGGGTACCGATGACGTCGATGGCGGTGCCGGGATCGTTCACCGCAGGAGACAGGGCGCGCTGGGCCACCTCCGCGAGGACGATGATCCCGAAGCGCGGATCGTCGTCGAAGCTGCGCCGGTCCCCGACGACGAAGGCCGCCGCGATCCGCGCCTGCAGGTCGGAGTCGACGGCGCCGTCGACCTCGACGAGGAGCCGTCCCGGATGGACGAAGGCGCCCGGCAGGACCGAGAGGTGGAGGGTGAGGCCGCGCGGCCCGGCGAGCGCCTCGAGGCGCGCGGCGTCGACATGCTGGATGTAGCCGGTGGCCGCGGCGACGATCCGCTCCGCGCCAGGGGGTGCCGGGCGCCAGGGCAGGCCGCCGAGACAGGGCGCCTCGGCCCGTCGCCGCAGGGCATCGCCGGCCGCCGCCTCGATGGCGTCGATGGTCTCGCCGACGCGGCCGAGATGCGACAGCGTGTCGATCCAGCGGACCAGCGTCGCGACCACGCTGGCGAGGACCAGCAGGGTCAGGCCGAACAGGATCACCCGGCCCTGGCTGCCGTAGAAATGGGTCTTGAGGGCGATGAGGCCGACGACGCTGTAGACGAAGGCGCCGATGAAGCTCGCCACCGCCGTCTGCGCCCGGGTGTCGCGCATCAGCAGCGTCACGGCGCGGGGCGTCACCGTGCTGGTGGCGCCGCCATAGGCCTGGACGATGGTGGAGAGCGAGAAGGTCGCCACCGGCAGCATGCTGGTGGCCAGGACGGAGAGGATCTGGTCGACCGCGTCGGCGCCGATCGACGCGCCGAGATCGGCCGGCACCATCGGTGCGAGGGCGGCCGAGGCCAGGGCGGCCGCGACCCCGCCGAGGCTGAAGGCGGCGACGCGGATGAGGGGGCGCCGCCCCCAGCGTCGGAGGGCGTAGAGGGCGGTGGACATGCCAGCGGCTTCCGGGTCGAGGCTCGCAGGTCGAGGCTCGCGGGTCGAGGCTCGAAAGCCGTTCGCGCTCCGTGCCGTCGGGACGCGTGGTCCCGACGGTCGCCGGGCCTCAGAGGCCGTCGAACAGCGCCGAGGAGATGTAGCGCTCGGCGAAGGAGCAGGCGACGGTGACGATGCGCTTGCCGCGGAAGTCGGGGCGCGCGGCGAGCTTGAGGGCCGCGGCCACGTTGCCGCCCGTGGAGATGCCGCCGGGAATGCCCTCGAGGCGCGAGAGCTGGCGGGAGGTGTCGAAGGCCTCCTGGTTCGAGACCGTGATGACCTCGTCGATGATCGCCTTGTCGAGGTTGTCCGGGATGAACCCGGCGCCGATGCCCTGGATCTTGTGCGGACCGGGCTGGCCGCCGGAGATGACCGGCGAATCGGTGGGCTCGACGGCGACGATGCGCAGGCCCGGCAGGCGCGGCTTCAGCACCGAGCCGACGCCCGTGATGGTGCCGCCCGTGCCGACGCCGGCCACGAAGGCGTCGAGGTGGCCCTGGGTGTCGTTCCAGATCTCCTCGGCCGTCGTCTTGCGGTGGATCTCGGGATTGGCGGGGTTCGAGAACTGCTGGGGCATGATCGCGCCCGGGATCTCGTTGAGGAGTTCCTCGGCCTTGGCGATGGCGCCCTTCATGCCCTGCGGGCCGGGGGTCAGCGCGAGTTCGGCACCGAGGAAGGCCAGCATCTTGCGGCGCTCCAGGGACATCGTCTCGGGCATCACCAGGATCAGGCGGTAGCCGCGCGCGGCGGCCACGAAGGCCAGGGCGATGCCGGTGTTGCCGGAGGTCGGCTCCACGAGCGTGCCGCCGGGCTTCAGCTTGCCGGAGGCCTCGAGGGCGTCGATCATGTTGACGCCGATGCGGTCCTTCACGCTCGCGATCGGGTTGAAGAACTCGAGCTTGAGCAGGATCTCGGCGTCGATCCCGTGCTCCTTGGTGATGCGGTTGAGGCGCACCAGAGGGGTGTTGCCGATGGTCTCGGTGATCGAGCCGAAGATGTGGCCGTGGCCCGGCGTGCGGGTCGAAGCGGGGCTCTGGGACTCGGCCATAGATCTCTCCTGAACAGCGTGAGGATTGTGTCCCGGCGGCCGGCGCGCGGATGCGCCGGATCTCGCCTGGACCGAACTCAGGGCCGGGAGATATCGTGTCGTTTCTGTCGAGGCAATCGACAAAGATCCAAGATCAAAGACAATCCTTCTCTGTCGACAACCGGGTTGCCGACTTGGAGTAGTCTTCTACTGTGAAGGTCGAAAAACAGAGAATATCTTTCTCGGCTTGGCGATCTCGGCCAGGCCTCGCCGCCGGGATCAGTGCGTCAGCAGGGCGGCGCAGAGCATCACCATGGTGGCGACGACCGGGCTGGCGGTGACGATCATCGCGGCGCCCGCATGGACCCCCTGGGGCCAGCGATAGCGGGTCTCCTCGCGCAGTCCGGGCCGGAGGCCGTTGCTGCCGGTGGTCCATTCCACCCTCGTGCCCATCGCGTACTCCCCATCCGCCGAGACGTTCGGCGGCGGGGACAGGAGGCACTGGGCGGCTTGAAGGGCCGGTAAATCCGCGGCCGAGACCGCGGATCGTCGTCAATGGAAGCTTAAGGCGCCGGGCGTCCGGAACGATCCCGCGTCAGAGGGCGCGGTCGAACCGCAGCTCGCCCTTCTGGCTCTTGATCACCAGCTGGGATCCGACGAGATCCCACTGGCCGGCCGTGCGCAGGGCGATGAAGAAGTCCTGCTCGCTGGCGCCGAGGCCCTTGTCGCAGGGCTTCTTGGTCAGGGCGAGCGGGCCGACCGCGAGGTGCTGCTCCTTGAGCGGGAAGGCGGTGGCCGCGAAGGTGTTGCAGCCGCCGTAGCCGCGGGCGCGGTACTGCTTGTCGATCATGAAGCTCGGGCGGTCGTTGCCGCCGAAGGGCTTGCCGTTCAGGCTCACCGCCGTCCAGGTGGCATCGAGGGGGAAGATCTTTTCCTGGGGCTTGGCCGCCGGGACGTACTGCTTCTTCTCGGGCTTCTCGCGGGCGTCCCGGCCGAAGCCCGTGACGTTGTTTCCCATCTGCGCGGTCGCCGTCGTGGTCATGGCTGCCGTCATGGCGCCGGCCGCGATCGCGCCGGCTACCATGGCGATTTGGATCGCTCTCATCGTCTGGCCCCCTTTCAAGCGCGCTTCGCGTCGCGTCGAACGTTGCAACCGTGCCGGTCCCCTCGGGGCTCGGCGCGGGTCGTGCGCGGAGCCGCCGACGATGGGACGGACCCTGCGGCCAATCGGATAAGATTCCAGCACAAATATGGTCAAGGCCGCGTGAGCCGGGATTCGGCGGGACGCCCGCGTGATCCCCCGCTAACCGGGTCGGGCCGCACCGATCGTCGAGCGTTTTGTATTGAACGATCCCGCGACGCTGCCGTTGTCCGGCGGAGAACGGCGATCAGGGAGTTGGCAGGGTGACGGGATCGGACGAAGGAACCCCGAGCGGCCTGCAGCCTGAGGCGGCGGGTCCGAACATCATCAGCCCGGCGCAGTCGCGGGCCGCCCGGGCCCTCCTCGACTGGTCGGAGGCCGATCTCGCCGGCAGGCTCGGGCTCGGCGCGGATTTCGTCCGCGCCTTCGAATCGGGCGGACGGGAGCAGCCCTCGGGGCAGATCGAGGCCCTGCGCAGCACCTTCATGGCCCATGGCGTGGTGTTCAGCCAGGAGGGCGGCTCGGCCGGGGTCCGCCTGAGCGGACAGGGACGCGGCGAGGGCACCCGGGTGGACGCCCTGAACACCGAGAACGACCGCTAGGGCGGCGGCCGCCGAGCCCGCGGGGGCTCAGGCGCCCTTCGCGAGGGCCTTCAGGTCGCGGGCCGGATCGGCCGCCTCCTCCGGCGTGAGCGGGAGGCCGAGGCCGAGGATGCGCCGGGCCGCCATGTGGTCGGCGGGCCGGTCCACCGTCTCGACGCCGCTGAGGCGCCCCTGGCGGAAACGGAAGACGGACAGGCCGGTCTCGGACGGGCGCACCACGCTGGAATCGTCGGGCCGCGTCAGGCCGGCGATCTGAAGCTTGTGCGGCCCCTGATCGCTCCAGAACCACGGCACCGCCGCGTAGGCGGCCGGTCGCCCGGTGAGGCGGGCGGCGAGGCAGCGGCCCTGGTCCACGGCGTTCTGCACCGATTCGATGCGCACGGCCTGCCCATCCGCGAAGCGGCTCGGCACCCGGGCGCAGTCGCCGAGCGCCGAGATCGCGGGATCGGAGGTCGCCAGGAAGACGTCGGCGTGGATGCCGTCGCCGACGGCGAGGCCGGCGGCCTCGGCGAGGTCCTGGTTCGGCACGACGCCGATGCCGACGAGGACGAGGTCGGCCTCGATGGCCGATCCGTCGGCGAGCCGGACCCGCGCCACGCGGCCGGCCTCGCCCTCCAGCGCCTGCACCCCGGCCCCGAACGCGAAGCTGACGCCGGCTCCCCTGTGCGCCTGCGTGAAGAACCCGGCGGTCTCGGCCGAGACCGCCCGCGCCATGGGACGGTCCGCGGCCTCGATCACCGTCACGGGGATGCCGGACCCGGCGCAGATCCCGGCGAATTCCAGGCCGATGAAGCCGGCGCCGACGATGGCGATGGCGCGGGCCGCCGCGCGGGCGGCCTTCAGCGCATCGGCGTCGGCGAGCGAGCGCAGCTGGTGCACCCCCGGCAGGTCGGTGCCCGGCACCGGCAGGGCCCGGTTGCGCGCGCCGGTCGCCAGGACGAGGTGATCGTAGGGCAGGGCGCCGCCGTCGCCGAGCCGGACCTGCCGCGCCGCCCGGTCGATCGCGGTCGCGGTCAGGCCGGACCGCTGCGCGATGCGGTGCTCCGCGAAGTAGGAGGCCGGCCGCAGGCACAGGCCGGCCGCATCGGTCTTGCCGGCCAGGTAGGCCTTCGACAGGGGCGGCCGCTGATAGGGCAGGCCCTCGTCGCCCAGCAGCGTGATGGGATCGGCAAAGCCCGCCTCGCGCAGGGAGGCCGCGACCTGGAAGCCGGCCTGGCCGGCGCCGACGATGACGACACCGGCCGCGCTCATGCCTCGAACTCCGCGGTGACGGGGGAAGGGTTCGGCGACAGCCGGAGCTGGGGCAGCCAGCGTCCGCCGTCCTTGGCGATGTAGTCCCAGAAGGCCGCCGCGGCGGGACCGAGCACCTTGTCGGCCCGGCGCACCGCGTACCAGTCGCGCCGGATCGGCAGGCCCTGGACGTCGAGCACCGCGAGGCGCCCGCTCTCGAGCTCGGCCGCCACCGTGTGGGCCGAGATGAGGGCGATGCCGAGCCCCGCCATCACCGCCTGCTTGATGGTCTCGTTCGAGCCGGAATCGATGCCGAGCCGCGCGCGCTTGATCATGACCCCGGCCATGAACTCCTCGAACACCGTGCGCGTGCCCGACCCCTCCTCGCGCACCAGGAAGGATTCCTGGGCGAGGTCGGCCCGGGTCAGCCCGGTGCGGCCCACGAAGGGGTGGTGGGGGCCGGCGATGATGACGATCGGGTGCGGGCCGAAGATCTCGGCCTCGATGGCGAAGTCGCGGGGCGGACGGCCCATGATGGCGAAGTCGATCTCGTAGTTGCGAAGCGCCTCGACCATGTTGCCGCGATTCCCCACCGTGAGGTTGATCTCCACCGCCGGGTGCAGCCCGACGAAGCCCGCGATCACCCCCGGGGCGAAGTACTTGGCGGTGGAGACCACGCCCATCGCCACGCGCCCGCTGCTGCCGCCCTTCAGGGTTTCGAGCCGGTCGGCGCAGGTTTCCAGCACCGTGTTGATGCTGTTGATCGCCCAGAGCATTTCGCGGCCCGCATCCGTGGGTTTCAGGCCGGTGGGCGTCCGGTCGAACAGCATCAGGCCCGCCTCCTCCTCCAGCTGGCGGATGCGGGCGTAGAGCGCGGCCGAGGTCACGTTGAGCTCCTGCGCGGCGCGCGTCATGGTGCCGAGACGGGCGACGGCGGCGACGGCCTGGAGCTGTTTGAGAGAGAGATTGCGCATCAGGCTTTTTTAGTTTTTTTGGAATCGCCCGCAAGTTTTTTCAGAATTCTTTCGGTGATACCATGGGGGCCTGCGCGGCTCCGATGCGCCGCGGGCACTGGTGTCCCCGGGGGCACTCGTGCCAAGGGGCAGAGTGCGATGACGATCCGATCCGGGGCGGCGGTCTGACCCGGGACGGCGGGTCGGTCGGGCCACGCGGCCGGGAATGCAAGAAGGGCGGACATTCATGTCGACGGTGTCTCTGGAATTCGGGTCCACCCTCGCGGACGGCCTCGCACAGACCGTGGCGGCCGATGGGCGGCTCGCCGACGCGGCGGCCGTGATCGCGGCCTGCGCCGAGGCGGCCGTCGACGTCAGCGAGGTGATCGGCCGGGGCATGCTCGGCGGCGCCGACCTCGCCGCCACCGGCGGGAACAACAGCGACGGCGACGTCCAGAAGGCCCTCGACGTGCTGGCCCACGAGCGCTTCACCGAGGCCCTGCGCGGGGCGCCCGTGGCGGTCGTCGCCTCCGAGGAGGCCGAGGGCATGATGCAGATCAACCCCGGCGCGCCGCTGGCCGTCGCGATCGACCCGCTGGACGGCTCGTCCAACATCGGCGTGAACATGGCGGTGGGCTCGATCTTCGGCATCCGCCCCGTGGTGGCCGGTGCCGCGGATTCGATCGCCTCCTTCACCACCCCGGGGACCGAGCAGATCGCCGCCGGCTTCGTCACCTACGGCCCGGCGACCTCCCTCGTCGTCACCCTCGGCCACGGCACGCAGATCTACACCCTGGACCGGGCGGAGCGGACCTTCCGCCTCACCCACCCGCGCCTGGAGGTGGTGGCCTCGGCCAAGGAATACGCGATCAACGCCTCGAATGCCCGGAACTGGGGCGCCCCCGTGAAGGCCTATATCGAGGATTGCCTGCGCGGCTCGGAGGGCCCGCTGGACAAGGACTTCAACATGCGCTGGCTCGGCTCGCTGGTGGCGGATGCCCAGCGGGTGCTCCTGCGCGGCGGCGTGTTCCTCTATCCCGGCGACAACCGGAAGGGCTACGCCCAGGGGCGCCTGCGCCTCCTCTACGAGGCCGCGCCCATCGCCATGCTGATGGAGCAGGCCGGGGCCGGCGCCATCGACGGCGAGCGCCGCATCCTCGACATCAGCGCCACCGGCATCCACGAGCGCGTGCCGCTGATCTTCGGCTCCCTCGACGAGGTCGCCTGCGTGGCCAAGTACTATGACGGCCGCAACGCCGCCGCCGGTCGCTCGCCCCTGTTCGGGCAGCGCGGCCTGATGCGCAGCTAGCGCGCCCGCGCGGGACAGCACGCACACCGATGTCGGCGCGTCACCCCATCATCTCGGTCACCGGCTCCTCGGGGGCGGGGACCACCTCGGTCCGCAACACCTTCGAGCAGATCTTCCGCCGCGAGGACGTGAGCGCGGTCTACATCGAGGGGGATGCGTTCCACGCCTACGACCGCGACACCATGCGGCGGAAGATGGTGGAGGAGCCGAACCTCAGCCACTTCGCCCCGCGCGCCAACCTGCTGCCGGAGCTGGAGGAGGTGTTCCGCACCTACGGCGAGTCCGGGGGCGGGCGCACGCGCCACTACGCCCACGACGCGGCGGACGCGGCCCTCTACGGCACCGAGCCCGGCACCTTCACGCCCTGGGAGGCGTTCCCGCCGGGCTCCGACCTGCTGTTCTACGAGGGCCTGCACGGCTGCGTCGTCGACGACAACGTCGACATGGCCCGCTACGCCGACCTCAAGATCGGCGTGGTGCCGGTGATCAACCTCGAATGGATCCAGAAGCTGCACCGGGACCGCTCGTTCCGGGGCTACTCCACCGACGCCGTCACCGACGTGATCCTGCGGCGGATGCCCGACTACGTGCAGACCATCTGCCCGCAATTCACCTGGACCGACATCAACTTCCAGCGGGTGCCGACGGTCGACACCTCGAACCCCTTCATCGCCCGCTGGATTCCGACGGCGGACGAATCGATGGTCGTGATCCGCTTCAAGGACCCGAAGGGCATCGACTTCTCCTACCTGATCTCGATGATCCAGGGCTCGTTCATGAGCCGCGCCAATTCCATCGTCATCCCGGGCGGCAAGCTCGACCTTGCCATGCAGCTCATCCTGACCCCGATCATCATGCAGCTCGTCGAGCGCAAGCGCCGCATGGCCTGAGCGCGGCCCCGAGGCTCCGGAGAATTCCATCATGAACGGCCCGATCATCTCGCCCTCGATCCTCTCGGCGGATTTCGCCAAGCTCGGCGAAGAGGTGCGCGCGGTGTCGGAGGCCGGGGCCGACTGGATTCACCTCGACGTGATGGACGGGCACTTCGTGCCCAACCTCACCTTCGGCCCGGCGGTGATCAAGGCCCTGCGGCCGCACTCGGCCAAGCCCTTCGACGTGCACCTGATGATCGCCCCGGCGGACCCCTACCTGGCGGCCTTCGCGGAGGCCGGCGCCGACGCGATCTCTGTCCATGTCGAGGCCGGTCCGCACATCCACCGCTCCCTCCAGGCGATCCGCGATCTCGGCAAGCGCGCCGGCATCGCCCTCAATCCGGGCACGCCGGCGAGTGCCGTCGAGCCGCTCCTCGACCTCGTCGACCTCGTCCTGGTGATGACGGTCAATCCGGGCTTCGGCGGCCAGAGCTTCATCCCCTCGACCCTGGAAACCATCCGGCGCATCCGGGCGATGGCGGCCGGCCGGGCGATCGACATCGAGGTCGATGGCGGCATCGGACCCGAGACCGTGGTGGAGGCCGCCCGCGCCGGCGCTAACGCCTTCGTGGCCGGCAACGCGGTGTTCAAGGGCGGGCCGGCCGGCTACGCAGACCGGATCGCGGCGATCCGGGCGGGGGCGGAGGCGGCCGGAGGCGGCTCCCTCTCATGCTGAGGGCGCTGATCTTCGACGTCGACGGGACGCTCGCCGAGACCGAGGACCTGCACCGGCAGGCCTTCAACGGCGCCTTCGCGGATCTCGGCCTGCCCTGGTCGTGGTCGCCCGCCCGCTACGCCGACCTCCTCACCGTGATGGGCGGCAAGGAGCGGCTGCGCCACTACGTCGAGACCGAGCATGCCGACGAGGTCGAGGCCCTGCGCCCGCGCATGGGCGAGATCCACGACCGCAAGACCCGCCGCTACGGCGACCTCGTGGAGGGCGGAAGCCTCGGCCTGCGCCCCGGGGTGGGCCGCCTGATCGCGGAGGCGCGGGCGGCCGGGATCAAGCTCGCGGTCGCCAGCACCACGAGCCGACCCAACGTCGACACCCTGCTGCGCATCAACTTTCCGGCCGGCGACGTCCCCTTCGACGTCATCGCCTGCGGCGACGAGGCCGCGCGCAAGAAGCCCGCCCCCGACGTGTTCGACCTCGCCTTGCGGCGCCTCGCCGTCGCGCCCTCCGAGGCGGTGGCCTTCGAGGATTCCGCCGCCGGCATCCGCTCGGCCCTCGATGCGGGCCTGCCGGTCATCGCCACCCGCAGCCGCTACACCGAGAGCCACCGCCTCGACGGGGCGTTCTCGGCCGTCTCCGATCTCGGCGAGCCCGGCGCGCCGCACCGGCACCTCTCCGGGCATGTCTGGCCGGACGGAATCGTGACCCTGGACGCCCTGCGCGACTGGCACGCGCGGGTCACCGCCTGAGGCCGGGCCTCAGCGCCGCGGGCGCCGTCTCCCGTCCCGTGCCGGCGGCTCGCCCTCGGCGCGGGTCGGAAACAGCACCGCGCCGGCGACCGCCCCGAGCAGGCCCGCGATCCCGAGCCTGAGCCAGCGCGGGGCGGTCGCCGCGTCCCGTCGGTGCCGGGGGCGGGCATTCGCGAGACGGGTCCCGGGGCCGCCCCGGTCGATGGCTTGATCGGTCATCGCCCTACGATAGCGCCCGCGCGCCGGATAGCCACCGGGACGGGCCGCGACACCCGCCTCGGACAGGGCTCGGACAAGGCCGCCACGCTGCGGCGCAGCGTTGTCATCGGCGTGGGCGGCGGCCTATAAGCCGGCCAACCCCTTTCCGTCCGGCATCGCGGACCCGCCGCCCCGGCAACCGGCCCTCGCGATCCGGCTTCGTTCCTACCAGTCTAGGGTCACGTCATGGCCGGCCATTCCCAGTTCAAGAACATCATGCATCGCAAGGGCCGCGTCGACGCGGTCCGCTCGAAGCTGTTCGGCAAGCTCGCCCGCGAGATCACGGTCGCGGCCAAGCTCGGCCTGCCCGACCCGGCGATGAATGCCCGCCTGCGCGCCGCCATCATCGCGGCCCGGGCCGAGAACGTGCCCAAGGACAACATCGAGCGTGCGATCAAGAAGGCCTCGGGGGCCGACGCCGAGAGCTACGACGAGATCCGCTACGAGGGCTACGGCCCCGGCGGCGCCGCGCTGATCGTCGAGGCCCAGACCGACAACCGCAACCGGACGGCCAGCGACGTGCGCTCGGCCTTCACCAAGTCCGGCGGCAGCCTCGCGGAGACCGGCGCCGTCTCCTTCATGTTCGACCATGTCGGCGTGGTCGAGTTCGACGCCAAGGTGGCGGATGCCGACACCATGCTGGAGGCCGCCATCGAGGCCGGCGCCGACGACGTGCGCTCGGACGAGTCCGGCCACGAGGTCACCTGCGCCCAGGAGGCCTATGGCGAGGTCTCGAAGGCCCTGGAAGCCCGCTTCGGCGAGCCGCGCCGCACGGCCCTGGTCTGGAAGGCGCAGAACACCATCGAGGTCGACGACGAGACCGGCGAGAAGCTGATCCGCCTCGTCGAGGTGATCGAGGACCAGGACGACGTCCAGAACGTCTTCGTCAATTTCACCCTGTCGGACGCCCTGATGGAGAAGCTCCAGGGCTGATCGATCGAAGCCCGCCCGTCAGGCGGCCTTCACGGTCTCGAGGAACCGGTTCACCTCGGTGCCGAGGTGATCGGCCTCCTGCGCCAGCTCGGACGCGGAGGCGAGGACCCGGGCGGCCGCTTCGCCCGTTTCCCCGGCCGATTGCGCGACGCCGCCGATGGTGGCCGTGATCGCTCCCGTACCGGTCGCGGCCTCGGCCACGTTGCGGATGATCTCTCGGGTCGCCGATCCCTGCTGGTCCACCGCCGCCGCGATGGCGTCCGCGGTCAGGCTCATGGTCCGGATCTGCGCGGCGATCGCCTCGATGGCCGTGACCGCCTCGCGGGTCGTGCCCTGGATCGCGTTGATCTGCCCCGTGATCTCCTCGGTGGCCCGCGCGGTCTGGTTGGCGAGTTCCTTCACCTCCGCCGCGACCACGGCGAAGCCGCGGCCCGCCTCGCCGGCCCGGGCCGCCTCGATGGTGGCGTTGAGCGCCAGGAGGTTGGTCTGGCCGGCGATGCCGGAGATCATCCCGACGACGTCGCCGATCCGGGCCGCCCCCGTGCTCAGGGCGTGAACCAGCTGGCCGGTGGCGTCCGCCTGGCCCACCGCGCCCTGCGCCATCCGCGCGGATTCCGCGACCTGGCGGCCGATCTCCTGGACCGAGGCGCCGAGCTCCTCGGCGGCGCCGGCCACCCGGTCCACGTTCCGCGCGGCCATCTCGGCGGCGCCGGCCACGGATCCGGCCCGGCCCGCCGTGCCCTCCGCCGTCCCCGTCATGGACCGTGCGGTCGCCTGCATCGCCGCCGCGGCCTGCGTGACCCGGCCGAGGATGCCGCCCACGGCCGATTCGAAGTACTGGGCGGTCTGCTGCATCGCCGCCCGCCGCTGCGCATCGGCCCCCGCCCGCGCCAGGGCGGTCTCCGATTCCAGGGCCTGCATCCGCTCCACCTGCACCCGGATGGCGCCCTCGGACGCGACCTGCGCCGCGAAGGCGGTCGTGATGGTGCGGGCGACCCAGGCCAGCACGCCCGTCTCGAGAACCAGGATGACGGCATGGAGTACCACGCGCGCGAGATCCGCGCTTCGGGGCCCGCCGGGGAAGATCAGCGCCGGCATCGCGATGTTGAGGGCGAGATGGTGGCCGGCGACGGCCGCGGCGCAGGCCACCAGGATGGTCCAGTCGCACCACGCGACGACCACCGCCATGCAGGCGAAGAAGTACATGTGCAGGTCGATCTGCCACGGATGCCCCGCCAGCGCGGAGAGCAGGATCGCCGCCATGCCGATGAGCGACAGGCTGCTGACCAGCCGCGTCGTCAGGCCGGTCGGCGCGCGCCGCCAGGCCAGGGTGCTGAATCCTGCCAGCAGCCCTGCGATCACCAGGGGCACCGTCAGCCCATTGCCGACGAGCCAGGCGCCGAGCCCGATGATCGGCAGGTGCAGCCAGAGGAAGGCGATGAGAAATCGGCCGAAGGTCTGCCGAAGGGTGTCGAGGTTCGTCATCGCCGGGCCGTGTCCGTTGCGGAAGTCTGGTTGCGGGGTTCAGGTCCGGGAAGCGGGCGTGCAGGCCGTCGCGAACCGGGCGTCGACGACGAGCCAGGCCCCGGAGGCATAGAGCCGGGCGACCAGATCGGACGATCCGGCCCGAACCACGAGGACGTTGCTCCAGCCGCCGAGGCGCAGGATGGTGCCGCCCGCCCGCGCCACGATGGCGGCGGCGTCCCGGCCGGGAGGGGCGATCACCGCCACGGTCTCCGACATCGGAACCGCCATCACGCCGACCGGCAGCACCAGGGTCGCGATCGCCGCGAAGCCACCGAGGAGCCGGTTCAGGCGAGGGGAGGGCGCGAGGTCTGACACGAGGACTGCAATCCGCAGGGAATCTGTCCTGTGTTAATACGATAGGATCTTCTAAGAAGCGGTTACGGGCCGTCTTCGTCGGCGGCGCACCGGTCCCTGTGCGAGACTCGTGCTCCGCGAACAATGCCTCGGCCGGTTCTCACAAGGTTCGCTGCGGCGGATCGATCGATGCCGGCCGGCGATTTCGGGGGCGAGACCGGAACGCTTTCGATGCGTCGGTCGAGATCCGCCGGGTTAGACTTGGCTCATCCTGCGATCGTCATTTTCGGCTGCTGATCGGAAAGAGCTCGAGGCGCGACGGGCGGGCCTGCCGGAACCGCCGCGGCAGCGCGGATTGGCATAACGCTCCGTTCACGGTATGTCCCTAACGCTCGGAACGGCGCGATGTTCGCGCCCGGAGCCGCGCCATCCATGATCGTGTCCGCATGAGCGTTCCCGTCCGCATCCTCGGCATCGATCCGGGCCTGCGGCGCACCGGCTGGGGCGTCGTCACGGCCACGGGCACCAAGCTCGCCTACGTCGATTGCGGCGTCGTCACCTCGGACGGGGACCTGCCGCTCGCCCTGCGCCTGCGTGAGCTCTACGAGGGCATCACCCGCATCGTCGAGGCGTTCCGGCCGGACGAGGTCTCGGTCGAGGAGACCTTCGTCAACAAGGACGCGCAGGCCACGCTGAAGCTCGGCCATGCCCGCGCGGTGGCGCTGCTGGTCCCGGCGCTCGCCGGCATGCCGGTGTTCGAGTACTCGGCCAACCTGATCAAGAAGACGGTCGCGGGGTCGGGACACGCCGAGAAGGTCCAGATCCAGGCCATGGTGAAGTTCCTGCTGCCCAAGGCCGAGTTCAAGGTCGCCGACGCCGCGGATGCGCTGGCCATCGCCATCACCCACAACAGCCATCGCGGCGCCCATGCCCTGAAGCGCGAGCACGTCCCCGTGCCCGGGACGAGCAGCCTGGCGGCGGCCCGCATCGCGGCGGCCCTGGCCCGGGGCTGACCGGGCCGGGCCTGGACTCTCCCGGCCCGCCCGTGCAGTGCCTCCCGGCGGAACACGCGGGCGAACCGGGCGGAGAGCGAGGGGAATGGCCGACCAAGGGGCGATGCGCCCGACTCTGCCGATCGGCGACACGCTGCGCGATGGCGGGGCCTCCGGGCTCCGGTCAGTCCGCGCCCTCGGCTCGGCCACGACCGTGGCCTTCGTCGTCGTCCTGGCCAAGGAAGCGGCCCATACGCTGATGGGCGATCCGACGGCCCCCGCCCGCTTCCAGGACGACGTCTTCCTCGTCGATTGCGCCTGCACGATCCTGCTCGCGCCCTACTGGATGGCGATGTTCCGGCTCATCCTCGATGCGGGCGGCTCCGTGCGCGCGGTCGCCGAGGGCCGGGCCGGCCCGTTCCGGGACTTCCTCGCCCTCGAACTTTTCTGGCTCCTGGTCAGCGGACTGCTCGACCGCGCGCTCTCGTCGGACATGCTCGGGCCGGGCCGGCTGATCGTCGGCTTCTCGGCCTGGATCGCCCTGCTGCTCCTGCAGATCCGGACCAGCATGCTGGCGCCCGCCCTGGCGCTGGGCGCGCCCGACGCGACCCTGCGCGCGGTGTTCGCGATGACGCGCGGATCGGCCGCGCGCATCGGCCTGATCCTGATCGCGACGATCCTGCCCCTCGGCCTCGTCGACCGCATGCTGCACGCGCCCGAGCGGGCCGGCGCCGACCTGCCCGCGTTCGTCCTGGCGGTCCGGATCCTCGCCTCCGGCCTCATCGACATGGCCCTGCTCGTCCTGGTGACCGCCCTGCTCGCCGAGATCTACCGGCGGCTGCGGACGGGGGCGGGCGCCCTCACTCCGCGGCCTTGAACTCGCCCTCGATGCGCAGGGACACGTCGTCGCCCAGGAGCGGCAGGAAGGCGCTGATGCCGAAATCCGAGCGCCTGATCACCGCGCGTCCGTCGAAGCCGACCGTGTAGGCCTTGCTGACCGGGTTGATCCCGGCCTGGTTGAAGGTGGCGTCGAAGGCGACCGGCTTCGTCACGCCCTTGAGGGTGAGGTCGCCGTTGACCCGCGCGGTGGTCGGGCTCGTCGGCTCGACGCTGGTCGCGGTGAACGTGGCTTTGGGGAACCTGGCGGTGTCGAAGAAGTCCGGCGCCTTGAGGTGCCGGTTCAGCTGCTCGTTCAGGCCGTTGACGCTGTCGGTGCCGATCGTGACCGTGAGGGTGGATTTCGCCGGCTCCTTCGGGTCGAGCACCGCCTGGGCGGACACGTCGGTGATCTGGCCGTAATAGGTCGAGAAGCCGAGATGGCTCACGGACCAGGTGATCTTGCCGTGGGCCGGATCGAGGACGTAGGCCCCCGGACGCACCTGCGTCGGATCGCTGGAGGGCGCGGCGGGCGGTGCCGCGGCCGGGGTTTCCGCCGCCACGCGCGGGCCGGCGGCGAACAGGAGCCCGGAGGCGAGGAGCAGCGCGGTCTGGCGCATCGGCATCGGGGCGGTCATCCATCTGTGTCGGGCGGGGCGCCTTTGATTTCACGAACGCCGCGCGGCCTCAAGGCGGGGCCGGCGCCGTCGCGACGGGGCGCATGGCGCTCGCGCGCGCCGCCCTGTAGGCATCCGCCGACGGCTGGGCATCCGGCGGCGCGAGGGATGGGCGGGGCGATGATCGGCAAGCTGAAGGGCGTGGTGGATTCCTATGGCGAGGATTTCGTGATCCTCGACGTGCAGGGCGTCGGCTACGTGGTCCACTGCTCCGCCCGGACCCTCCAGCGCCTGCCCGGCATCGGCGAGGCGGCGGACCTGGCGATCGAGACCCATGTCCGGGAGGACATGATCCGGCTCTACGGCTTCCGTTCGGATGCCGAGCGCGAATGGTTCCGCCTGCTCCAGACCGTGCAGGGCGTGGGCAGCAAGGTCGCCCTCGGACTGCTCTCGGTGCTCGAACCCGCGGCCCTCGCCACGGCCATCGCCATGGGCGACAAGGGCGCGGTGGCGCGGGCCCCCGGCGTCGGCCCGCGTCTGGCGGCGCGCCTCGTGGCGGAACTGAAGGACAAGGCTCCGGCCTTCGCGCCCATCGATCCCGCGGTGATCGCGCTGTCGGGCGCGGTCGAGGCCCGCACCGCGCCGCAGCCCGTCGCCGACGCAGTCTCCGCCCTGGTCAACCTCGGCTATGCCCCCGTCCAGGCATCGGCCGCCATCGCCGAGGCCCTCAAGAACGCGGGCGAGGGGGCCGAGGCCAAGACCCTGATCCGGCTGGGACTGCGCGAGCTCGCCCGGTGAGCACGCGCCATCCCTGGTGCACGACGCAATTGTGCCCTTGACGCTTCCGGTCCCCGTTGCCAGTTGGAGGGAAGACAGCTAACCTGCTGAAAGTAAAGCAGTTTTCAACTATTCTAATCTACCCGCCAATCCGATGCACGGGCTCAGCTTTTGCGCTCGGGCGTCGGCACCGCCTCAGTTTCGACGAAGTGGCCGGGTGGAAACCCATCCGGCGGCCTCACCCCACGGCACGAGCCACGCGCGAGTCACGGTCCCGCATGATCGTCTGTTCCTGCAACGTCCTGTCCGATCGCGCGGTGCGCGCCTGCCTGCATCGCGGCCCGGATTGTCCGCGCACGCCGGCTCAGGTCCAGGCCTGCCTCGGCTGCAGCCCGAAATGCGGCCGCTGCGCCCGGACCATCCGCGGCATCCTGCAAAATGCCCTCGACGAGGCCGCGCATGCGTGTACTGCGACTTGCGCGAGCACCTGTAGTTTGGTCAAGGTCCAGACTGCGGAGGAGGGGATCGCCGCCTGAGCGCCCATACCGGGTGCTGAAGCTCCCCTCCGGCTTAACGTGCCTCAAGGGAGATTGGGCGGATGAAGGGTGATGCGAAGGTCGTCGAGTACCTCAATCGGGGACTGCGCAGCGAGCTCACGGCGGTAAGCCAGTACTGGCTCCATTTCCGTATGCTCAACGACTGGGGTTACATCGATCTCGCCAAGTTCTGGCGCAAGGAATCCATCGAGGAGATGAACCACGCGGACCGGTTCGTAGACCGGATCCTGTTCCTCGACGGCTTCCCGAACCTGCAGGAACTCGACCCGCTGCGGATCGGCCAGAACGTGCAGGAGATCATCGAGTGCGACCTCGCCGCCGAGAACGAGGCGCGCGCGCTCTACCTCGAGGCGGCCAAGTACTGCGACTCGATCAACGACCGCGTGTCGAAGCGCCTGTTCGAGGATCTGGCCGAAGACGAGGAGGGCCATATCGATTTCCTCGAGACGCAGCTGGAGCTGATCGGCCAGATCGGCCTGCCGCTCTACGCCCAGAAGCATATCGGCGGCCTGGAGCCGATCGCTCCGGAAGCCGAGTGAGGTCGAAGTGATGGGGCGCCGGGCCCGTGCCCGGCGCTTGCTCGGCCGGCTTACTCGGCCAGGACGCGATAATAGACATCGCGCAGGGGCAGCGCGGATTGGATCGTCGAGAGTTCGAGGACTTCGTCAAGGCCGTCGATGACCCGGAAGCCGCCCCACCGCCCTTCGACGCGGTCGAACACTTCGAGATGCGGTCGGTCCCGTGCCACGAGCACGTAATGCTGAAGCGAGGCGAGTTGCTGATAGACCGCCCACTTCCCGAAGCGATCCCGCGCCTCGGTCCCGGGTGCGAGCACCTCGACCAGAACCGTGGGATTCTCGACCGAGGTCGCGCCCGGTTCGATGTCGCCGCAGACGACGAGCACGTCCGGAAGCATCGCGGCCTCCAGGGGCTTGCTCTTCATGTAGAATGTCTCGGTGAAGGTCTGGCAGGACGATCCCCTGGCACGGAAACCAACCTCCAGGCCCAGGGCGATGTTCTGAACGATGCGCGCATGCTCCCAGCGCGCACCGACCATCATCCGGACCACGCGCCCGCCGATCAGCTCCCAGCGCTCGTTGCGGGGCTTGTCGGCCAGCAGTTCCTCGAAATCGTCGAGGGCCATCCATTCGAACTCGTGCGGTGCACCGGCCACGGCAAGCTCTCCCGCTGCGACGAACCGGCGCCCCACACGCTCCGCGCGGCGATGGGAATGTAGCGCGAACGGCGCCTTTATGCGACATCGGCCAGGAGAACAGATGATGGACGCGGGCGCCGCCGCCCGCCACCGAGAGTCCGCGTGAGCAAACCTCCGAGACCCGCCTCGAAGGCGTCGGCGCCCAAATCGCCGACCCTCCAGCCCCTTCCCGAGTCCCTCCTCACGCCCGAGCGGCGCGAGGACGACCTGGAACAGTCGATCCGACCCTTGAGCCTGTCCGAATTCATCGGGCAGCGGGCCGCGCGCGCCAACATGAGCATCTTCATCGAATCGGCCAGGAAGACCGGTTCGGCCCTCGACCACGTGCTGTTCGTCGGGCCGCCCGGCCTCGGCAAGACGACGCTGGCCCAGATCGTCGCCCGCGAACTCGGCGTGAACTTCCGCTCCACCTCAGGCCCGGTCATCGCCAAGGCGGGCGACCTCGCCGCCCAGCTGACCAACCTGGAAGAGCGCGACGTGCTCTTCATCGACGAGATCCACCGCCTCAACCCGGCGGTGGAGGAGATCCTCTATCCGGCCATGGAGGATTACCAGCTCGACCTCATCATCGGCGAGGGGCCGGCCGCCCGCTCGGTGAAGATCGAGCTGCCGAAATTCACCCTGGTCGGGGCCACCACCCGTGCGGGCCTGCTGACCACGCCGCTGCGCGATCGCTTCGGCATCCCGATCCGGCTGGAATTCTACGACGTCGACGAGCTCGAGCTCATCGTCAGCCGCGGCGCCCGCGTGCTCGGCCTCGGCATGTCGCCGGAGGGCGCCAACGAGATCGCCAAGCGCGCCCGGGGCACGCCCCGCATCGCCGGGCGCCTGCTGCGCCGGGTGCGCGACTTCGCCATCGTGGCCGATGCGCCGACCGTGACCCGGGCCATCGCCGACCGGGCGCTGCAACTCCTCGACGTCGATCCGGCCGGTCTCGACGTGATGGATCGCAAGTACCTGACGATGATCGCGACGTCCTTCAACGGCGGCCCGGTCGGGATCGAGACCATCGCCGCCGCCCTGTCGGAGCCGCGCGATGCGATCGAGGACATCATCGAGCCGTTCCTGATCCAGAAGGGCTTCGTCCAGCGCACCCCGCGCGGGCGCATGCTCACCCCCCACGCCTTCCGCCACATGGGCTTTCCCGAACCCCGCCGCGAGCCGAGCGGACAGTTCGGCCTGTTCAATTCCGACGATCCGGACGCCTGAGCCCGGGCGCGCCCGGCCGGGGCGTCAGGCCGCGTCGCGGTGGCGCTTCGGGTCGAGGGCGCCCGCGAGGCCCGGTCCGGCGAAGCCCCGTCGCGTCAGGATGTCCTCGAGGCCGGCCGCCGGCAGAGGGCGGCTGAAGAGGAAGCCCTGGAGCTCGTCGCAGCCCTCCGCCTCGAGGATGGCCGCCTGCTCGGCCGTCTCGACGCCCTCGGCGACCACGCCCATGCTGCAGGCCTTGCCGAGGCCGACCAGCGCCCGGACGATGGCGACGCTTCCGCTCTCCTGTCCGAGGGTGCGGACGAAGGACCGGTCGATCTTGAGCTTGTCGAAGGGGAAGCGCCGCAGGTAGCTGACGCTCGAATAGCCCGTGCCGAAATCGTCCATCGCGATCTGCAGGCCCAGCGCCTGCAGCCGGTGCAGGATCCGGAAGGTCTCGGCTTGGTCGCGCAGCAGGACGGATTCGGTGACCTCCAGTTCCAGGCGGCTCGCCACGAGCCCGGAGCCGATCAGCGCCCGCGTCACGTCCTCGACGAGGTCGCCGCGGACGAACTGCACGGAGGAGATGTTCACGGCGAGCTTCAGGGCGTCCGGCCAGGTCGCCGCCTCGCGGCAGGCTTGCGCGAGGACCCAGGCGCCGATCTCGCGGATCAATCCCGTCTCCTCGGCCAGTGGAATGAAGGTCGCCGGATCGATGAGGCCGTGTGCCGGATGGCGCCAGCGCAGCAGCGCCTCGAAGCCGTTGAGGGTCCGGGTCCGCGCGGCGACGAGGGGCTGGTAGTGCAGCTCGAACTGATGGCCGGCCAGGGCGCGCCGCAACTCGGCGCCGAGATGGTGCCGGCGCTGGATGTCCTTGTCCATCTCGGCCTTGAAGACGCGCCAGGTGCCGCGGCCCGCAGCCTTCGCCTGGTACAGGGCCACGTCGGCACGACGCAGGACGGCCTCGCTGTCCGCATCGGACGGCTCCACGAGCGCGATGCCGATGCTGGTTCCGATGACGATCTCCTGATCCTGGACCGTGAACGGTGCCCGGAGGGCGGCGACCAGGCGCGCGGCGAGTTCCGCCGCATCGGCGGGCGTGCCGATCTCGGCTTGGACGATGGCGAATTCGTCGCCGCCGAGGCGCGCCACGAAGTCCGACGCGCGCAGGCAGTCCTGCAGGCGCTGCGCCGTCAGGCACAGGAGCGCGTCGCCCGCCGGGTGGCCGAGCGTGTCGTTGACCCCCTTGAAGCCGTCGAGATCGAGGTAGAGCACGGCCGTCCGCCGGCCGGCATCGCGGGCGGTGAGCCTGTCCGCCATGTGCTCGCGCAGGAAGGCGCGGTTGGGCAGCCCGGTCAGCGCGTCGTGCCGGGCCATCCGGACGATCTGGGCCTCGCTCCGGCGGCGCTCCGTGATGTCCTCGTGGGTGCATTGCCAGCCGCCGCGGATCGGAACGTGCTTGACGGCGATGGCCCGCCCGTCGGCGAGGTCCCAGGTGAAGGAGGCCGGCGTCGCCGAGGCGTGGTCCGAGGCCGGCCAGGGCGGGGGGCGATCGCCGTTGCCGGCCGCGAGATAGGCCCGGATGGCGCCCAGCGTCGTGCCGGGCTGGCGCAGGTCGGGGGGCACCTCGTGGAGTTCGACGTAGCGCGCGTTCATCACGATCAGGCGGTCGTCGAGGTCGAACAGGCAGAGACCCTGGGCCATGTTGTCGAGGGCGATGCCGAAGCGGGCATATTGCGTGCGCAGCGCGCGCTCGCTCCGGGCCCGCTCCTCCGCGCGCAGGAGCATGGCCTGCCCGCGGGCCTGGCGCCGGCCGAGCACGAAGAGCCCGACGAGGCCGAGGTCGAGGAGGCCGGCCGCCGCCCCCAGCACCGTGGCCTGGCGGCGCCAGGGCGCGAGGGCCGCCGCCGTGGTCCGGCTGACGCTGAGGATCGCCGGATAGTTCGCGAGCGTGCGGGTCGCGACGAGCCGGTCCTGCGCATCGATGGGACTGACCGTTCGGGTCACGCCGCCGGCCCTGTCGCGCAGGGCGATCAGGGCGGCGCCGGTGGTGGCATAGCCGCGTCCGATCGCATTCTCCCGGTGCGGATGGCGCACCAGGAGCACGCCGTCGGTGCGGAACAGCGAGATGACGTAGTCTGGCTGCGGCGCGATCTGGCCGTAGAGGCCGGCGAAGTACTGCAGTTCCACCGCGCCGAGCACGAGCCCGAGGAAGGTCCCGTCCGGGGCGGAGATCTTGCGGGCGATGTACAGGGTCCAGGTTCCGTTGCCGCGGTTCCGCACCGGCTCGCTGACGAAGCGCTGCAGCAGCGGGTCCGACGCCAGGGCCTTGAAGTAGGCCCGGTCGGCGATGTTCACGTCCGGGATCGGCCAGAACCGGGTGAAGTTGCGCAGCGTGCCGGTGTGGTCGACCACCGTGACGGCATTGACCTGGGGCAGCGCCGCCGTTCGCGCCCGCAGGGAATCGTGCATGGACTGCGTCGCCACCTGGGTCGCGAAGGCGGCAGGGGTGGCCACTTCGGCGGCGCGGATCTCGTCGATCAGGGAATCCTGCACCAGCTCGATGGCCTGGAGGGCGCGGTCGGCCTGGTCGGCCAGGACGGTGGTCAGGCTGACGAGGTTCTGCTCGGTGTCGGTGATGGCCCGCCCGTGCAGGTCCGCGATGAAGAGGGCCGCGCTCGCGGCGATGGCTAGGCCGAGAATACCGCCCGCCGTCGCCAGCAAGACGAAGGAGCCGGCGTAAAGATCTTTGCTGGCGGTGATCAGATGAGCCAATCGTCTCCGAACGCTGGTCGTCAACATGATCCTATCCTGCGTGCCGCCGTCGCGGCACGGACATCGCGCCGGAGCGCATCGATGTCTTTTCGCAAAAACGTCGAGAGCTCGGCGCACGCGCGCCTTCTGGCTGATCAACGTGGGAACGAATTAATTTTCCTTCCGCGAATTTGGGCGGGATTTTAGCTCTGCGCAGGGAAATGGCCGGATGCCCGGCCCGCGCCGATCGGCCCGGAGCGGCGGCGGCGCGGAAGGGGCGCGTTGCCCGCCCTCGGGAATCTGCTAGAGCCGCCCGCGCGGCAGGGCCGGCCCTTCGCCGCGGGGATCACCGTCGCAGGGCGGCCATTCGCCGGCCCGGGGCCCTATGCCGGCCCGCGCAGTTCTTCATCACGAAACCGGGAGACTCGCCGTTGACCCAGTCCGAACCCGGCGTTCACGCCCTGGCGGTGCGCGTCTACTACGAGGACACCGACTTCTCGGGCTTCGTCTACCACGCGAGCTACCTGCGCTTCATGGAGCGGGGACGCACCGAGCTCCTGCGCGGGCTCGCGGGCGATCAATCCGACCTGCACCGGGACGCGGCCGGCCTGCACTTCGTCGTGCGCCGCATGGTGATCGACTACGCGAAGCCGGCGCGGATGGACGATCTCCTCGAGATCCGGACCTGGACGAGCGCGATGAAGGGCGCCTCGATGCACCTCGCCCAGGAGGTCCGGCGCGGGGACGAGCGTCTCGTGAAGGCCGAGGTCGTGGTCGCCTGCGTCCGGGACGGGCGCGCGGTCCGCCTGCCCGACAGCCTGCGGCAGGTCCTGTCGCCGGAGCGGGGCGATCCCGACCCCTCGCCCCGGGACTAGCGTGGCGCGCGCGGGGCCGGAACGCGGCGCCATGCCCGGTCGCCGGGCACGCCGCCTCAGATCTTGCGGACCTCGCCGAGGAAGAGCTTCACCGCGGCCGCCACGGCCTCGATCTCGCGATTGAGATCCGCCGTCGCGCCCAGCATCCGCTCGGCCGAATTGGCCGAATCCGTCGCGCTCAGGGCGACCGCCGCGACGCTGGAACTCACCGTCTCGGTCCGGCCCGAGGCCTCCTCGACGCTGCGGCGGATCTCGGTGGAGGTGGCCGACTGCTCCTCGACGGCGGAGCCGACGGAGATCGCGCTCTCGTCGATGCGGGCGATGATGCCGGCGATCCGCTCGATGGTCGAGGCCGTGGACGTCGTCGCGGTCTGGATCATCGCGACCTGGCGTGAGACGTCGTCCGTCGCCCGGGCGGTCTGGGCCGCGAGTTCCTTGACCTCGCTGGCGACGACCGCGAAGCCCCGCCCGGCCGGTCCGGCGCGCGCCGCCTCGATGGTGGCGTTGAGGGCGAGCAGGTTGGTCTGGCTGGCGATCTGGCCGATCATCCCGACGACCTGGCCGATGTGATTCGAGTTCTCGCTGAGCGCGCGCACGCTCGCCACCGCCTGGCGCGCTTCCTCCACCGCCTCGCCGGTCACCGAGCGGGAGCGGTTCATCTGCTGCGTGATCTCGGCGTTCGCGGTGTTCAATTCCTCCACGGCCCTGGCCACGGTCCGGACGTTGGCCGAGGTCCCGAGGGCGCCCGACGACGCCGTGGCGGCGGCGTCGGAGGTCTCGCCCGTCTTCTGGAGGACCTGGTTGGCGGAGTCGCGCATGGTGTCCGTCGCGCCGCCGGCGGCATCCAGGGCGGTCTGGATCGCGGTGTCGAAGGCCGAGATCGCGTCGGTAAAGGGGGTCACGTCGGCCCAGGACAGCACCGCCGCGATGTAGGTGCCCTGTGCCATCACCGCCGAGACGTGCAGGTCGAGGGTCTTGGGGCCGAGCCGGATCTTGGTGCGCCAGGGCAGGCGAGACGGATCGGCGACGATGCTGCGCTGGTGATGGGGGTTCTTGTGGAACACGTCCATCGACGTGCCCACCATCCGGTCGGGGTTCACTTCCCGCGGCAAGAATTGCCTCAGCGCATGCATGGTCTCGACGCTGCGCCGATTGGCATAGGTGATATTCGCGGTGACGGGGTCGAGCACCAGAACGTTGACCGGAAGGGCATTCAGCACAGCTTCCGGATCGATTTGCAGCGGGGTTTCGGCCTGAGCAGCGGATTGGGGCCGGCGCAAGGCGCCAAATATCTTCCTCTGACTATTCATAGTGCTAGGCTTTCTGTGTAGTGATTAGTATTTCCCCTACTCGAAAAACATAATCTATGTTGGTTAAATATTCGTTAAACCGAAGGTGAGACGTTTCGGTTCAGCCGCGCGGCGCGTATCGCTGGCAATCAGCTGGACCGCCCCCGCGCGCGATGGCGGGCGACCGGATCGCGGTCCGGATGTCCAGTCCGGCCCCCGGCAAGGGAATGTTAACCCTGCCGGGTGCTTAACTGCGGTCGGAGCGGACGCGTGCGATGCACAAGGCCGGCCCATACTTTCGACAGATTCGCGGGCCATTGAGCCTTGAAATCGCTCAAGGTTCCGGTTGAAGCGCGCAGGACGGACCACCGGTTCCGTGACGGTTCCGCGCGGGGTTTTTCGAGGATCATGTCATGAACCCAGCCGATGCCATGCAGGCGATGCCGGCCCCCGACATGACGCTGCTCGGCCTGTTCCTGCAGGCGCACTTCGTCGTGAAGGTCGTGATGCTCGGGCTGATCGGCGCCTCGATCTGGTGCTGGTCGATCATCGTCGACAAGACCCTGCTGTTCCGCCGCACCAAGGCCGAGATGGACGCCTTCGAGGAGGCGTTCTGGTCGGGCCGCTCCCTGGAGGAGCTCTACCGCTCGTTCAACGACCGCCAGCCGGTGGGGCAGGGCGCCCTGTTCGTGGCCGCCATGCGGGAGTGGAAGCGCTCCTTCGAAGGCTCCGGCCGCCAGATCCAGAGCCTGTCCCAGCGCATCGACAAGGTGCTGGACGTGACGATCCAGCGCGAGGTCGAGCGCCTCGAGTCCCGCCTGCTCTTCCTCGCCTCCATCGGCTCGGCCGGCCCCTATATCGGCCTGTTCGGCACGGTCTGGGGCATCATGACCGCCTTCACCTCGATCGCGGCGTCCAAGAACACCTCGCTGGCCGTGGTGGCGCCGGGCATCGCCGAGGCGCTGTTCGCCACGGCCATCGGCCTCTTCGCCGCGATCCCCGCCGTGCTCGCCTACAACAAGCTGCAATCGACGGTGGCCAAGAACCAGTCGCGCCTCGAGGGCTTCGCCGACGAATTCTCCGCCATCCTCTCCCGGCAGATCGACGAGCGCCTCTCGCTCGTCGCCTGATCCCACCCCCACACCCGAGGAACGATCATGGGCATGGCCCACGGAGCAGCGCAGGGTGGTGGCGGACGGCGTCGGCGGGGACGCCGGCACGCGGCCATCAACGAGATCAACATGACGCCGTTCATCGACGTCGTGCTCGTGCTCCTGATCGTCTTCATGGTCGCGGCGCCGATGATGACGGTGGGCGTGCCCCTCGACCTGCCGCAATCGAAGGCGAGCCCGCTCAATTCCGATACCAAGCCCGTGACCCTGTCGATCCGCCAGTCGGGCCAGGTCTTCCTCGGCGAGGCCGAGCTCTCCGACGACACCATCGTCCCCAAGCTCACCGAGAGTTCGAAGGCCGGGTTCGAGGAGCGCGTCTTCGTGCGCGGCGACAAGCGGGTCGATTACGGCCGCGTCGCCCAGGTGATGGCGATCGTGACCGGCGGCGGCTTCAAGAAGGTCGCCCTGGTCACCGAGCCGGACCAGAAGTAGCGGGCGCCGGCGGTGCGGATTCCCTTCAAGCGCAGTGAACCGGGCGTCTGGGTCTCGGCGGCGACGCATGTCGGCCTGCTGACGGTCGCCCTGCTGTCGGTGGCGGCCCCCGCCCTGCCGGATGCGCAGGAGGGCGTGCCCGTCGAGGTGATGACCGAGCAGCAATATTCGGAGCTGACGAAGGGCGAGCGCAACGCCGACGCGCCGCAACCCAACGCCAAGCCGCGCGCGGACCGGGTCGCCGAGAAGTTCGAGGAGCGCGAGCCCGAGAACGCCAAGGTGGATGCCCCGGCGCCCCCGAAGCGCCCGGCGGACATGAAGGTGGCGAGCGCCGAGGAGATGCCGCTGCGCTCCAGCGAGCCCGACCCGCAGGAAGCCAAGGCCGAGGCGGCCAAGGAAGCCGCCAAGGAAGCCGCAAAGGCGGAAGCCGCAAAGGCGGAAGCGGCCAAGGCTGAAGCGGCCAAGGCGGCCAAGGCCGAGGCTGCCAAGGCCGCTGCCGCCGCCGAGGCGAAGGCCGCCGCCGCGGAAGCCAAGGCCGCTGCCGCCGCCAAGGCGAAGGCCGAGGCGGTCAAGCGCGAGCAACTCGCCGAGTTGATCGAGAAGCAGGAAGCCGAGGCGGAGGCCAAGGCCGAGGCTGCCGCGAAGGCGGAGGCCGCGAAGGCCGCTGCCGCCGCCAAGGCGAAGGCCGAGGCCAAGGCCAGGGCCGACGCGGAGGCCAAGGCCGAGAAGGAGGCGGAAGCCAAGGCGAAGGCCGTCGCGGAGGCGAAGGCCAAGGCGGACGTGGAGCGCCAGAAGGAACTCGCCGAGGCGAAGGCCGAGGCGGAAGCCGAAGCGAAGGCGGAAGCCGCCGCCAAGGCCAAGGCCGATGCGGCCGCCAAGGCGAAGGCCAAGGCGATGGCGGATGCCAAGGCCAAGGCCGACGGGGAGGCCAAGGCCAAGAAGCAGGCCGAACTCGCCGACAAGTTCAGCGCGGGCGACATCCGCTCCCTGCTGGCCTCGAAGGCGCCGTCGCAATCCACCGGTGCCACGGGGCGCGAGGTCCAGCGCACCGCCTCCCTGGGGGCGGCCACCGGCACCGCGCAGCGCCTGTCACCGTCCCTCAGGGACGCCCTGGTGGGGATGCTGCAGCAGCAGATCGAGCGCTGCTACGTGGCGCCTCCGGGTGCGACCCAGGGCGTCGTCCTGCCGATGCTCGACATCCGGCTCAACCCGGACGGCACGCTCACCTCCGAGCCCCGCATCATGCGCGGCGGCGCGAACGCGGTGGACCGCTCGATCGCCGAGGCGGCCCAGCGCGCGGTGCGTCGCTGCGCGCCCTACAAGATCCCGGCCCAGTACGCGCCGTACTACAACGACTGGAAAGCCATCAACGCGGAGTTCGAGTTCTCGCGGGCGTGATGCGGCGGCCCGGGCCGCGCACGCGCGCGCCGCGTGGTCCGGGACGGTCCGATGCTTCCTCCGCCCGAGGCGGGGCCGTCCCATCCGCGCGCATTCTCCGGACCCACCCACGGTCCTCGCATTTCCACGACCACGGAATCGATCATGCATCGCAGTCTTCTCAAGAGCCCGGTTTCCAGGGGCCTGACGTCGCTCCTCGCGCTCCTGGCCCTCGTTCTGTTCGGCCTGACCCCGGCCGCGGCGCAGCTCAACCTGCGCATCGGCGGCGGGTCGTTCCAGCCGATGCCGATCGCGGTCACGGATTTCTCCGGGGATCCGAGCCTGGGGCTCCTCGTCTCCAGCGTGGTGACGAACAACCTGCGCCGCTCGGGCTACTTCACGCCCGTGGAGAAGGCGAAGTTCCCCGAGGCGCCGGGCTTCGACGCGGTGCCGGGCTTCGAGAAATGGCGGGCGGCCGGAGTCCAGGCCCTGATCACGGGTCGCGTCGCCCGCGACGGCTCCGGCAAGCTCAAGGTCGAGTTCCGCCTCTGGGACGTGACCTCGGGCCAGCAGATGACGGGCCAGCAATACGGCACCGATCCGGCCAATGCGCGCCGCACCGGCCACCTCATCTCGGACGCGGTCTACACCAAGATCACCGGCCTCGGGCCCTGGTTCGACAGCCGCATCGCCTTCGTGGACGAGTCCGGCTCCAAGGAGAACCGGCGCAAGCGCCTGATGGTGATGGACCAGGACGGCGCCAACGTGCGGGCGCTGACGAACGGCGAGAACGCCGTGGTGGCGCCGCGCTACTCCCCGGCGACCCAGGACATCGCCTTCATGACCCAGACCACGGGCCAGCAGCCGCGCATCCAGGTCATCAACCTGGAGACCGGCAGCCGCCAGGCGCTCGGCAAGGCCGATTCGATGAGCACCAGCCCGCGCTTCTCGCCGGACGGCCGACGCCTCGTCATGAGCGTGCAGCAGGGCGGCAACGCCGACATCGTGGTCATGGATCTGGCCTCGAAGGCCCAGACGCCGATCACCAACGGCAACGCCATCGACACTTCGCCGACCTACTCGCCGGACGGCAGCCAGATCGTGTTCGAATCCGATCGCGGCGGCTCGCAGCAGATCTACGTCATGAGCGCCTCGGGGGGCACGCCCACCCGCCTCTCCTTCGGCGAGGGCTCGGCCTCGCAGCCGGCCTGGTCGCCGCGCGGCGACCTCATCGCCTTCACCCGCCAGCGCAAGGGCGGCTTCGCCATCTGCGTGATGAAGCCGGACGGCTCGGGTGAGCGCGTGCTCACGGAAGGCTTCCACAACGAGGGCCCGACCTTCGCGCCGAACGGCCAGTACGTGCTGTTCTTCCGCGATCCGGGCGGCCAGGGCGGCGGCAAGCTCTACATGGTCGACATCACCGGCAAGGTGGAGCAGCCGGTGCCGACCCCGTCCTACGCCTCGGACCCGACCTGGTCGCCGCTGCTGTCGGGAAAGTAGGGCGCATCGGACGCGGCTGTCGCCTCAGCCGCGTTCGGAGCCTGCGGTTCGGCGCATGAAGCCGAAGGCCGAGCTCAGCGACGCGCCGGCGGCGCCTGTCACGGCCTGGACCGCGCCGACCGCTGCTTGAGCGGCTTCGCTCGCCGTGGAGACCAAAGACGATTCCGCAATCGTCGGTCCGGCGACGGGCTGGGCCACGCGCTGGGCCGCTCGGGCGAAGCCCCGTTGCAGGACCTCGCGATCGTTGCTGATCAGCGCCGGAAGCCGTGGGTCCGCCAGGGCGATCAGCAGGCCTCCGTCCTGGAACGTGATTTCCAGCAGAGTCTGAGGTTGCGACTCTTCGGCGGAGACCGAGGTCAGGGCGGTCGCAGCGAGAAGCGCGGTCCCGCTCAGGTCGATGTTCGACGCCAGGGCAAGGCTTCCCTTCAGGCCTTCGAGTACCTGCCCGCCCCAGTTCCGTGCGCCCGCGACGTCCCCATGGGCCTCGACGGTCAGGATGCCCTCGACCGAGCGCTCGACGCCGTCCGGGCTGGTCAGAACACCTGCCTGATACGTGCCTTTGCCCTTGCCGCAATTTCCGGCAACCACCTTGATGTCAGCCATCGCGCCCTCCCGCAGGTTTTTCTACCCCCGCGTGCAGGCAGCTGTCATGTACAAAAGCTTGGCCTTACCGGCACGAAGAGCATGACCTGGAGCGCTAAGACCTAGGCTAAGTATTTGGTCCCGAACGCATTATCCCTCAGACATCGCGAACGTCTCGGAAAAGGGATAATCCCGCTCCTCACTCCGCGGGTACGAGCCGGTCCCGCGCCCGCAGCGCCGGGAACACCCGGCCCCACAGGGCCGCGACGAGGAGCGTGGCGAGGCCGCCCGCCACCACCGCGGGAACGGCGCCGATCAGGGCGGCCAGGGTGCCGGATTCGAACTCCCCGAGCTCGTTCGAGGCGCCGATGAAGACCGAGTTCACCGCCGAGACCCGTCCGCGCATGGCATCGGGCGTCTCGCCCTGGACGAAGGTCTGGCGCACGAAGACGCTGATCATGTCGGCCGCCCCCGTGACGAACAGGCAGGCCATGGAGAGAGGCACCGAGGTCGAGAGGCCGAAACCCACCGTGGCGAGGCCGAAGAGGCCCACCGCCTGGAGCATGCGCAGCCCGGCCTGGCGCTGCAGCGGCCAATAGGCGAGGGCGATCGCGGTGAGCACCGCCCCGGCCGCCGGCATGCTGCGCAGCACGCCGAGGCCGAGGGGGCCGACATGCAGCACCTCGGCCGCGAAGATCGGCAGCAGCGCGGTGGCGCCGCCGAGGAGCACCGCCACGAGGTCGAGGCTGATGGCCCCGAGCACCACCGGGTGCGTGCGGATGTAGGTCAGGCCGGCCGAGAGGGTTTCCCAGGTCACGGGCGGCCGCTCCGTGACGGGGGCGGGCCGGAACCGGATCGCCAGGATGAGCGCGCTGGCCAGGGCGAAGCTCGCCGCGGCCGCGCCGAAGACCACCGCCGGTCCGAGGGCGTAGAGGAAGCCGCCGGTGGCCGGGCCGAGGATCGAGGCGCTCTGCCAGAGCGAGGCGTTCCAGGCGATGGCCGAGCCGAACAGCGAGCGGGGCACCAGGGTCGGCAGCAGCGCCTGGAGGGCCGGATTGGCGAAGGCGCGGCCGGTGCCGATGACGACGACGAGCCCGTAGATCGGCCACAGGGTCGTGGTGCCGGAATAGGCGGCGACGAGAAGCCCGAGATCCGCCAGCGCCAGCGTCGCGTAGGCCAGGGCCGCCACGAGGCGCCGGTCGTAGGTGTCGGCGACGTGGCCCGTGACCAGGGCCGAGAGCATGGCCGGGAGGAAGCTCGCCAGGCCCACGAGGCCGAGGGCCAGGGCCGAGCGGGTGATGTCGTAGACGAACCACCCCACCGCCACCGCCTGCATCTGGAAGGCGAGGCCGGTCAGGAAGCGGGCCGATCCGAAGAGGCGGAAATCGCCGTTGCGGAAGACGGTCCAGCGCGGCGCGGCATCGGTGCTCATCGCGCCGTGCTGGGGCAGGGATGTTTTCCCGTCAAGCGCCAGGATTACGAGGCGTACTTGACCGTGCAGCCATAGGGCTTGGCCGAGCGCACCGAGACCGGCCGGCCGGCGGCGAGTTCGGTCAGGGCCGCGTCGACGAGGTTCCGGGCCGTCTTGAGGTCGGCGGGATCGGCCGAGGGCTTGTCGTCGATGCCGCCCTGGTAGGCGAGGGTCCCGTCCGGGGCGATGACGAACATGTGCGGCGTGGTCCTGGCGTCGTAGGCCCGGCCGACGCTGCCCGCAGGGTCGAGGAGCACGGCGGTGGGGGCGGCGTCCCGGGTCTTCGTCAGCCGGTTGGCCTCCGCCCCGTCGACGGCGCCCTGCTCGCCCGGCGCCGAGGAGATGACGCTGAGCCAGACCACGCCCCGGCCGGTCCATGTCTTCTGGAGCGCCTGCATGGCGTGGGCGCCGTAGTGCTTCATCACGAAGGGGCAGTCGTGGTTGGTCCATTCGAGGACGACCGTCTTGCCGGCATAGTCCGAGAGCCGGACGGTGCGGCCGTCGGAATCCTGGGCGCTGAAGGCGGGCGCGGGCTTGCCCACCTGCGGGCCGGCGGCCAGGGCAGGGGCGGCCAGGGCAAGGGCGGCCAGGTTAAAGGCGGCGAGGAGCGCCGCGAGACCCGCGGCGAGGAGACGGCGGCGGGTCCGGGGCATCGGCTATGGCTCCGTGGTCAGGGCGGCGCTGCGGTCCGTGGCCGCGAGGGGAACCGCCTGCAGGGCCTCCAGCACGAGGCCCGGGGTGAGGATCTGGGGCAGGATCGCGGGCTCGCCGGAGCCGGCATAGAGCAGGTAGAGCGGCACGCCGCTGCGGCCATGGCGCTCCAGCAGGCGGGTGATCTCGGGATTCTGGTTGGTCCAGTCGCCCTTGAGATAGGTGATGCCGCGGGCCTTCAGGCCGGCCTGGACGGCCTCGGAGCGCAGGGCCGCGCGCTCGTTGACCTGGCAGGTGATGCACCAGGCCGCCGTCATGTTCACGAAGACCGGCTTGCCCTGCGCCAGGAGCCCGTCGAGGCGCGCCTGGGTGAAGGCGCCCGCATCGGCCCGGGCGGTGTCGGCTCCGGCCCGGTCCCGGTCGAGCCCGAGGGTGAGGACGGCGAGCGCGCCGAGGGCCGCCACGGCGGTGCAGCGCGCGATCCAGGTGCCGGCCGGGCCGGCCCCGTGCCCGCGCTCCCAGGCCCAGGCGGCGAGGCCGACCAGCACGAGCCCGACCAGGGCGGCGAGCAGCCCGGCCGAGCCGACCTGCTGCGACAGGACCCAGACCAGCCAGGCGACGGTGGCGTAGATCGGGAAGGCCAGCGCTCCCTTCAGGGTGTCCATCCAGGCGCCGGGACGGGGCAGGCGCCGCAGGGCCGCCGGCCAGATCGTCAGCACGAGGAAGGGCAGGGCGAGGCCGAGGCCGAGGCTCGCGAAGACGGCGAGGCTCACGCCGGCCTCCTGCGTCAGGGCGAAGCCCACCGCCGAACCCATGAAGGGGGCGGTGCAGGGGGTGGCCACCACCGTGGCGAGCACGCCGGTGAAGAACGAGCCCTCGAGGCCCGCCCGCCGGGTCAGCCCGTCGCCGAGGCCCGCGATGCCGGCGCCGAGATGTACGACGCCCGACAGGCTGAGCCCCATGGCGAGCAGCAGATAGGCGAGGCCCGCCACCACCAGGGGCGATTGCAGCTGGAAGCCCCAGCCGATGCCGGCGCCCGCCCCCTTCAGGACGATGAGCAGGCCGGCGAGGGCCAGGAAGGAGGCCAGCACGCCGGCCGTGTAGGCGAGGCCGTGCAGCCGGACCCGGCCCGCCGGCTCGCCCGAATGTGTCACGAGGCTGAGCACCTTGATCGACAGGACGGGGAAGACGCAGGGCATCAGGTTGAGGAGGAGGCCGCCCAGGAAGGCGAGGCCGGCCGCGCTCCAGAGGGTCAGGCTTTCCTCAGGGGCCTGCACCGGCGCCGGAGCGGCAGGCGCGGCTGCGGCCGAGGCCGTCGACGCGGCGGCCGGGCTCGGAGCCTCGCCGATGGCGTAGGCGCGGCGCACGGGGCCGTCAGGGGTCGCCTCGTCGAAGGTCAGCACGCCCGGCAGGGAGCCTGGGGCGGCCTCGGTGGTGTCGCCGCGGGCGAGATCGATGTGCAGGCCGTCCGCATCGCTGCGCGCCTCCTGGGGCGCGGCATTCTCGATGGCGGTCTCGGCATAGGGGAAGTAGGCGAGGGACTCCGCCGCCAATCCCGGCGGGGTTGCGAGGTGGACCTGCAGGCGTCCGTTCTCGGCGCCGTAGCGCACCGGCCAGGGCGCGGGCACCGGCAGGGCCGCGCGGGCGGCCTCGAACAGCATCATCGATCCCGGCGCGGCCCCCGTGCTGGTGCCGCCCTGCGCCACCGGCAGGGTCAGGCGGAGCTCGGCCGAGCCCGGCACGCATTCGCGCTCGCAGACGAGGTAGGTCAGCTTGGCCTGGAGCGTCACCGGCCTGGCCGGCGCCAGGGTGACCGGCGGGGTCACCTCCGCGAGGAGGACGGCCTCGCCCTCGTAGCCGAAATTCATCAGGTGGGAGACGGGAATGCGGCTCGGGCTCGGCCACTGGATCGCTCCCGCCGAGAACCCGGCCGGCAGCGTCCAGGCGACCTCCGGGGCAAGGCCGGAATCGCCGGGATTGCGCCAGTAGACGTGCCAGTGCGGCCGCATCACCATGCGGATGGCGACCGTGAAGGGTTCGCCGGACCGGATCGCGGCGGGCTCCCCGACGAGGCTCGCCTTCACGAGGTCGGCCGGCACCTTGAAGCCCTGCGCGCAAGCGAGGGTCGGAGCGAGGCCGAACAGCGCGAGCGCTAGGGCGAGAAGCTGGATCATCGGGTCCTGTTCGGCGATGGAAGCGTCGAGATTACGTCCGTTCGGTGCAGGGGTGAAATCCCGAGGCCGCGAGGTCCCTTGTCCCCAGCTTTCCGGTCGTCCGAAAGAGGCGGGATGGTCGCAAGGGCCGCCCGGCGCTCCGCGCGCGCCGGATCAGACCGCCACGACCATCGGCCGGGTCGCCTCTTCGAGCCAGGTCCGCGTCGCCGCGTCGAGGTCCGGCCCCACGGCCTCCCGCACGCGGGCATGGTAGGCGTCGATCCAGGCCATCTCCTCGGGGCTCAGGAGATCCGGGCGGATCAGGCGGCGGTCGAAGGGGGCCAGCGTCAGCGTCTCGAACCCGAGCATCGGGCGTTCGCCGCCGGGCACCGCGCGGGCCTCGACGAGCACGAGGTTCTCCAGGCGGATGCCGTAGGCGCCGGGCTTGTAGTAGCCCGGTTCGTTCGAGAGGATCATGCCGGGCTCCAGGGCGACCGTCCCGGTCTTGGCGATGCGCTGCGGCCCCTCGTGCACCGACAGGAAGGCCCCGACGCCGTGGCCGGTGCCGTGGTCGAAGTCGAGGCCGGCCTCCCAGAGCGGCAGGCGGGCGAAGGCATCGATCTGCGCCCCCGTGGTCCCCTTCGGGAACACCGCCCGGGCGATGCCGATATGGCCCCGGAGCACGCGGGTGAAGTGCTCGCGCATCGCCTCCGAGGGGTCGCCGACCGCCACCGTGCGGGTGATGTCGGTGGTGCCGTCGGCGTATTGCGCCCCGGAATCCACGAGGAACAGCTCGCCGGGAAGGACGCGCCGGTCGGTCTCCCGGCTCACCCGGTAGTGGACGATGGCGCCGTTGGCGCCGCTGCCCGAGATCGTCGGGAACGAGACGTCCCGCAGCAGGCCGCCCGCGGCGCGGAAATCCTCCAGGGCCTCCACTGCGGCGATCTCCGTCAGCGTCTCGCCCTGGCCATCGAGCCAGGCGAGGAAGCGGGTCACGGCGATGCCATCGCGCAGGTGGGCGGCACGGGTGCCGGCGATCTCGGCCGCGTTCTTCACCGCCTTCATGGCGGTGATGGGATCGGGCCCCAGATCCGCGACGCCGCCGGCCGCCTCGACGCGCTGCTTGAGGGCGAAGGCGGCCGTGGCGGCGTCGAGGCGCAGGCGCGCGGCGTTCGCCGCCTGGGCCGCGAGGCCGTCCTCGAAGGCGGCGCGCGGATGCAGGTCGGCCAGGGGCGCCAGGGCGGCGCGCAGCTCCGGGCTCGGGTTCGGCGAGGTCAGGTAGAGGGCGGCCCGGCCGGTGCGCGGCACCAGCGCGTAGCCCAGCGCCAGGGGCGTGTGGGCCACGTCGCTGCCGCGCAGGTTGAAGGCCCAGGCGAGGTTGTGCGGATCCGAGATCACCAGGGCGGCATCGTCCGCCTCGGCGAGGACCGTCCTGATGCGGGCGAGCTTGTCCTCGGCGGACTCGCCGGCCAGGGCCGGCGGATGCGCGACCACCGGGCCGGCCGGGGCCTGCGGCCGGTCGGTCCAGACCGCGTCGACGGGGTTCGCCTCCACCGCCTGCAGGCGCGCGCCGGCCTTGGTCACCGCGCGTTCCAGGCGCGCGACGCTGTCGGGCGTGTGCAGCCAGGGATCGTAGGCGAGCACCTGGCCGGGCTTGATATGGGCGCCGATCCAGGCCGCCACGCTGGTCTCGGCCAGGGGCACCGGGGTGATGATCGCGGTGTCGATCTGGGCGGGGGCCTGGAGGGTGTAGCGCCCGTCGACGACGAGGGCCGCCGCCTCGGCCAGGATCACGGCGGTGCCGGCCGAACCGGTGAAGCCCGTGAGCCAGGCGAGGCGCTCGGCCTGGGGCGGCACGTATTCGGACTGGTGCTCGTCGGCGCGGGGCACCACGAAGCCGTCGAGCCCGGCGGTTCGCAGCGTTTCGCGCAGGGCGCGGATGCGGGCCGCGCCCTGACGGTGGCTCGGATCGTCGAAGGTCTGGAAGCGGAGGCGCGTCATGGCGCCCAGGGTTACGCCGGGCTCAGAGGGGCCGCAACCACGCCCGACGCGGGCGCGGTGCCGCGCCGCCGCGCTTCAGCACGAGCGTCGCCCAGCCCTCGATCAGCCCGTGCCGGGCGAGATGGAAGCCGCGGTGCCGGTAGGTGGAGAGCACGCCGGGCACGTCGCGCTCGATGAGGCCGGACAGGATCAGCACGCCGTGGTCGGCGACCACCGCTGTCAGCGAGGGCGCCAGCCCCTTGAGCGGCCGCGCCAGGATGTTGGCGAAGACCACGTCGAAGCGGCGCGGACGGTCGGCCAGCGGATGGCGCACACCGGGTCCCTGGTAGAGCCTGAGCACGGGCCCGAGGCCGTTGAGGCGGGCATTGCCGATGGCGGTGGTCACCGCCTCCGGATCGAGGTCGCCGGCGATGACCGGCCTGTGCAGGGCCTTGGCCGCCGCGAAGGCGAGGATGCCGGTGCCGGTGCCGACGTCGAGCACGTGGGCCGGGCGCCCGCGCCTGAGGATCCCGGCGAAGGCCCGGAGGCAGCCCAGGGTGGTGCCGTGATGGCCGGTGCCGAAGGCGAGCGCCGCCTCGATCTCGATGGCGAGGTCGTTGGCACGGACCGTGTCGCGGTCGTGGCTGCCATGGACGAGGAAGCGGCCGGCCCGCACCGGCTTCAGGCCCTCCAGCGAGGCGCGCACCCAATCCTGCTGGTCGATGGTCTCGAAGGTGGCGACGTCCGCCTGCGCACCGACCACGGGGCGGATCAGGTCGCGGATCATGGCCTCGTCGGGCGCGTCGGCGAAGTAGGCTTCCAGGCGCCAGGTCCGGCCGTCCTCGGCCTCGAAGGCGGCCACCGCCGTCTGCGTCGGATCGAACATCTCGCCGAGGAGGTCGGTCATAGCGCGGGCCGAACCCTCGTCGGTGAGGAGGCGCAGGACGTGGGTCGGGCGGTGGGGAGGCAGGCCTTCGAGCATGGCCGGGGCTCTACCACCCACGCCGTTCCGCCGCCACCACGCATCTGCGACGTCCCGCCGCCACGACGCGCTCGAGCCTGCCCGGAACCGAAATCCGGCATCCGCGTTTGCTGTCGCTTCTCCAGCTTCATTTCGATGTCGGAGCGTGCGTTGTGCGTATGAAAATCAGAAGAACCGGCGGTCGAACGCCGGTCGTGCTCGCCGAAAAGTCCAAGGCCCGCCGGCGCCTCGTGCGCGAGCGCGGGGTCTTTTCCGACGCCGAGCCCCTGACGGGACCGATGCCGGGGTCGATGCTCGTGCTGCTCAGCCGCCTGCACCGCTCCGAGCGTCCGCTCCTCGACGAGGACGAGCACGGCGCCTGATCGCGTCGGCGCCGATCCATGCTATGGCGGGCGCTCCGGCGGAAAATGTAAGAGCAGGGCCATGAAACAGACGAAACGGATGTTGCTCGGCGTGGTCCTGGGCGCGATGGGCAGCCTCGGGCTCGCCCGAGGCGTCGCCCCGGCGCGGGCCGAGACGCCCGTGGTGGTGTTCGCTGCCGCCAGCCTCAAGAACGCCCTCGACGAGGCCGCCGCCGCCTGGACCAAGGAGACGGGCAAGACCGCCAAGATCTCCTACGCGGCCTCCAGCGCGCTGGCCAAGCAGATCGAGGCCGGCGCGCCGGCCGACCTGTTCGTCTCCGCCGATCTCGCCTGGATGGACTACGTGGCGGGCAAGGACGGCCTCAAGCCGGGCACGCGCGCCAATCTCCTGCGCAACGCCCTCGTGCTGATCGCCCCGAAGGACGCGCCCGTGGCCGTGGACCTCAAGCCCGGTCTCGACCTCGCGAAGGTCCTCGGCGACGGGCGCATCGCCATGGGCAACGTCGAGGCGGTGCCGGCCGGCAAGTACGGCAAGGCGGCGCTCGAGAACCTCGGCGCCTGGGAGGGCGTGAAGGGCCGGGTCGCCCAGGCCGAGAACGTGCGGGCGGCGCTCCTCCTCGTGGCCCGCGGCGAGGCGCCGCTGGGCATCGTCTACGCCACCGATGCGGTCTCGGACCCGAGCGTGAAGGTGGTCGCCACCTTTCCGGCCGCGAGCCACCCGCCCGTGATCTATCCCGTGGCGCTGACGAAGGATTCGACCAACCCGGATGCGGCGGCGCTCCTCGCCTACCTGCGCAGCCCGGCCGCGCGCAATTTCTTCGAGCGTCAGGGCTTCTCGGTGATCGGCGCCGAGAACCGGACCTGATCGCCCGGTCTTGCTTCACACGATCCCGGACCGGCTCGGCCTGACGCCGGAGGAATGGTCCGCCATCGCCCTCAGCCTGCGCGTGGCCGGGGTCGCCACCCTGGCGAGCCTCGTCCCGGGCCTGGCCGTCGCCTGGGTCCTGGCGCGTCGGCGCTTCCCCGGGCGGGCGCTCCTCGACGGGCTGGTGCATCTTCCGCTCATCCTGCCGCCGGTGGTGACCGGCTACCTCCTGCTCCTCGCCTTCGGCCGGCGCGGCACCTTCGGGGCCTTGCTGGCCGATCTCGGCATCGTGCTCTCGTTCCGCTGGACCGGGGCGGCCCTCGCCTGCGCGGTGATGGGGTTTCCCCTGATGGTGCGGGCGATGCGCCTCTCCCTGGAGGCCGTCGATGCCCGGGTCGAGCAGGCCGCCGCCACCCTCGGCGCCGGACCCCTCGCGGTCTTCCTCACCGTGACGCTGCCCCTCGCCCTGCCCGGCGTCCTCGCCGGCGCGGTGCTGGCCTTCGCCAAGGCGATGGGCGAATTCGGCGCCACCATCACCTTCGTGTCGAACATCCCCGGCGAGACCCAGACCCTGCCCTCGGCGATCTACACCCTGACCCAGGTGCCGGGCGGCGAGGCGGGCGCCCTGCGCCTCACCCTGGTCTCGGTGGCGATCTCGATGGCGGCCCTGCTGGTCTCCGAATTCCTGGCTCGCCGGGTCGGGCGCCGGATCGGGGCGGCCTGAAACGATGACGCTCACGGTCGATCTCGCCCTGGCGCGCGGCGCCTTCCGCCTCGACGTGGCCTTCGCCGCACCCGCCGGGCTCACCGTCCTGTTCGGCCGCTCCGGTTCGGGCAAGAGCACGGTGATCGCCTGCCTGGCCGGGCTGGCCCGGCCCGACCGGGGCCGGATCACCCTCGACGGCGAGACCCTGCTCGACACCGACCGCGGCCACGCGGTGCCCGCCCATCGCCGCCGCATCGGCACCGTGTTCCAGGAGGCGCGGCTGATGCCCCACCTCTCGGTCCGGCAGAACCTCGCCTACGGGCGCTGGTTCGCGCGCGGGCGCCGGGATGCCGCCGGCCTGGAGCCGGAGGCGGTGGTCGCGCTCCTGGGGATCGGCCACCTCCTCGACCGGCAGCCGGTCGGGCTCTCGGGCGGCGAGGGCCAGCGGGTGGCGATCGGCCGGGCCCTGCTGTCCCGGCCCCGTCTGCTTCTGATGGACGAGCCGCTCGCCGCGCTCGATGCCGAGCGCAAGGCCGAGATCCTGCCGTTGATCGAGCGCCTGCGCGACGGGGCCGGCATCCCCATCGTCTATGTCAGCCATGCCGTGCCGGAAGTGGCGCGCCTCGCCGATACCATCGTGGTGCTGGAGGAGGGGCGCGTCGCCGCGGCCGGACCCGCCGAGGGCATCCTGCGCCGGGGCGATCTCGGTGCCTTCCACGCGGCCGAGGCCGGCGCGCTCCTCGACATGGTGGTGGAGGCCGATGCGCCGAATGCGGGGCTGACGCTTCTGTCGGGACGAGCCGGGCGGCTCCTGGTGCCGCGCCTCGCCCAGGCGGTGGGCACCGGTCTACGCGTCCACATCCCCGCGCGCGACGTCCTGATCTCCCTCGACGAACCGGCCGGCCTGAGTGCCCGCAACCGCCTGAGCGGCCAGGTGCTCGCCCTGCACGTTCAGGCGGAGGGCACGGTGCTGGTGGAAGTGGATTGCGGCGGCGCCGTTCTCTCCGCGCGCCTGACGCGCGCCTCCGTCCACGAGCTCGGCCTCGTGCCCGGCCGGCCGGTCTTCGCCATCGTCAAGAGCGTCGCCTTCGATCCCCATGGCATGGGGCGCGCGGCTGCGGTCGAGATCTGAGGGGTCGTTAAAATTCGATGCATCGCCTTGGCATCGGCTTGAGCATGCGCACCAAGAAGGGCCCGGCCGGACCGATTCCTTAAGATCGCATTCACGCCGCGCGTCTTGTCTGGTGGCGGAATGCAAGAGCCGCGATCAGGAGCGTGCCATGTCCATCACCAGCTTAGGCGTCACGCCGCCGACCCGCGTCACCGGCGCGACGCCGGCGCCGATTCCGCCCGTCCAGCCGGTCCAGGCCCCGGCACCCCTCGCGCCTGCGGTGCGGGTCGATATCCGCGGTCGGGACCAGGGCTCCGATCCCCGGTCCGGGATCGCGCGAGCGCCGGCCCCGGAGGAGAACGCCAAGGCGGCGCAGGCCACGATGGAGCCACGCATCCGCATCGACCAGGACACCAAGGCGGTGGTCTACCAGGAGGTCGACCCGAATTCGGGGGACGTCGTCATCCAGCTGCCCGACCCGGTGGTGCTCAAGGCTCGGGCCTATGCGGAGGCCGCCGAGGCCCGCGCCAAGCCCGCCACCCGCCCCCTCGACCGCACCGCCTGAACCGCAAAGGCGATCCCGAAACGAAAAGAAGGCCGGGGCGCTGAGCCCCGGCCTTCTCTTTTGCGGTCTGTGAAAACAGGAGAACCGCCGGCCCGGGGGCCGGCGGCGGGCTCGTCCTTAGCGGAGGAGCTGCAGGATGCCCTGCTGCGCCGTGTTGGCGAGCGAGAGGGCCGAGATGCCGATCGACTGGCGGGTCGACAGGGCCTGGGAGTTGGCGGCTTCCTCGTTGAGGTCCGCGTTCGTCAGGTTGGCCGAGCCGGTGTCGAGGATGTTGATCAGGTTCTTCGAGAAGTCCTGACGATTCTGCACGACGGTGAGATTCGAGCCGAAGGTCGAGGACTGGGCGCGGAGCTGGCTGGTGGCGGTGGTGATCGCCTTCAGGGCCGAGTTGATCTCATCGTCCGACTGGAAGCCGCCGGTGATCGAGTTGAGACCCAGACCATCGGCATCGAGCTTCGCACCGGCGATCGTAAGGCTTGAAGAGCCGGTCTCGTTGAAGGTGACTTTCAGCGAGTTCTCGCTCGGGTCGCTGCCCGAGCGGGAAAGCAGGTTGATGCCGTTGTAACTGGAGTCCTGGGCCTGCTGCGTGATCTGGGTCAACAGGTCGTTGAACTGCTTGGCCAGCGCAGTTCGGGTGGAGTTCGTGCCACTGGCCGAACCGGAGCCCGAGGCGACGACAGCCTTGGTTGTCGTGCCGGCAACGCCGAAGCCGAGGTCAGTGGTACCGCCGGTCGAGTTGTCGATGGTGATCTTCTGCGACGAACCGGTCGCAGTCGAGGTGAAGGTCAGTTTGTTGTTGGCGTCGAAGCTCGCAGTAACCTGACCCTTGAAGCCGGTGTCCGACGAAAGCTGGCTGTTGATTGAGGCAAGGATCTCGGTCTTCGTGGTTGCAGCCGGCGTCGCACCTGCCGCCACCGTGATGGTCTTGGTCGGGCCGCTGCCCAGCTGGATGTTGAACGCAGCCGTGTTGGCGCCAGAGAGATCAAGCGTCGTCGCTACAGCCGTGTTGGCGACTGCGATCGCAGCAGTTGCTGTGCTCTTGGCAGCAGCACCCGTGGCAGTCTGGGCGGCGACCGCCGTGCCGAACCCGATATCGACTTCGTTACTAGCTGCGTTGGTGACAACCGCAGAGGCGGCCGAACCCGTCGCGGTTGAGGTGAAGACGATACGGCCGTCAGTGGTCTTGGAGGCAGTGACAGCAGCAGGGTTGGTGGTGTCGTTGGCAAGTTGGTTGTTAATCGCCTTAACGACATCATCGGCGGTTGCCTTGGAAACGTTACTGGTAACGCCGCTCAAGGTCGTCGCATCGAGAGTGATCGTGGTGGTGTTGGTCCCGTCACCAAGGGTGAAGGTAGCGTTTCGAGTACCCGAAAAATCTTGGGTCCCATCGGTAGCGGCGGTTGTCGTACCCTGGAAACCGGTAACAGCCGTTAGGATCGCGGCGGTAGCCGGGGTTCCGCTGGAGACCGAGCTCTTGTCGGCCAGTGCCTGGTTGGCGGTGGACTTGGCCGAATCGACCAGCTTCTGGATCGAGGTGATGCCCTGGTTGGCGGCCTGGATGGTCTGGACGCCGTTCGAGATGCCATTGAGGAGCGAGCCGAGATCGCCGGAGCGGCCGGACAGCGACTGCGAGGTGAAGAAGCTCGTCGGGTCGTCGAGGGCCGAGTTGACCTTCTTGCCGGTGGAGAGGCGGTTCTGGGTGCTGGAGAGGAGATCGGCCGTGCCCTGCAGCGAGAGCAGGTTCTGGCGGGTCGCGGCGGTAAGGGTGATGCCTGAGGACATGGTGTTCGATCCATTCTGATCGGTGCGCCTCCGTTTTTGGAGGCCCGTGCACATGACCACCCATCCCTTGCGATCGACTTAATAGGCGCACCGAACGAAAGCTTACGAAGATCGGTCGATTGTGGTCGATTTGGAAAAAGTCCCTTTTTCTTCAGAGCGTTGGTTGTCCGGGCCGAACGCGCCGTTGAGGTCTTGTTAACCAAGATCGGTGAATGTGCCGGTGAGGTCCGGAACGAGTATCGCCATGCCCCTGAAGATCGAGCTCAAGCCGTTCGAGCGTCTGCTGATCGGGGGCACGGCGATCCGCAACGGGTCCCGCCGCTCCAGCTTCGTCATCGAGACCGTGACGAAGTTCCTGCGGGAGAGCGACATCATCCTGGAGAGCGAGGCCGATACCGCCTGCAAGCGCCTCTACGTGACGCTGACGGTGATGTACCTCGCCGAGGTCACGCCGGAGGCGGAAGACCTGTTCATCACCCAGGCCAATGCGCTCATCGCGGCGGCGCCCAGCATGGCGCCCTACCTGCGCGACATCCACGACTTCATCGCCGAACGCGATCTCTACCGCGCGCTGAAGCGCTGCAAGGAGCTGATCCAGTACGAGCAGTCGCTGGCCGAGCGGCTGGCGCCCCCCGCTGCGTCCGAGGGGTGAGGTGCTGAGAGGTTCGATGAAACGAGAGAGCCCGCCGCTGGGAAGCGGCGGGCTCTCTCGATTTCGGCCCTGTCGTCGCGCGCGTTGCGAGCGCCTTACATGCGCAGGCCGGCGGCGATGTTCTGGTTGATGCTGATGAGGGCGGAGAGCTTCTCGGCGCTCGGCTCGATCAGCGTGTCGATCATCCGCTTGAAGACGAAGGTCGAGAGCTCGGCGATGTTGTTCTTGATCTCGATCGGCAGCGGGCTCTCGGGCGCGGTGGCGGCCCCGGCGATGATGGTCCAGACCTTCTGGTTGAAGTTCAGCGCCTCGTTCAGGGCGGGTGCCTGATTGGTCCAGTCGGTCTGGATCGCCTGGAGGCGGGTCGCGGCCTTGATCAGCACGGCGGCTTCCGCTTCGCGCGGCGACAACGCGGTCTGTGCAACCCGGGCATAGGCGCTGGCGCCGTACGACATCGCTGGTTCCTCCTTCAACGGCGCAGACCTGATTCGGGGCGCGGAGGAGACCTTAGGCCTTCGATTGTTAAGGGATCGTAAGATCGGTCCGTGCCGTAATCATGCCGGGATATGCGACGAGGGAGAGCGGGCGTCCGCGCGGATCACGCGCGGGATGCCGGATTCCACCACATGATGAATTTCGTTCTCGGTACGGTCGCGGGCGGGTTGCTGGTCGGACTCGTCACGATCTCCGCCGTCCGCCAGCCGGCCGTTCAGGCCAAGCTCGGCCTGTTTCCCGTCTCCAGCGCCCTGATGATGCCGGCGGCGAAGTCGCCGGAGGCACCGCGCCCCGATCCGGGCTGCCGGCCGGGCACGGCGGTCGGCCAGCCGGACATGCTGTTCTCGAAGCGCCGGTTCTGGTTCGTCGCCCCCTGAGACGGCGCGCGCCCGCGTCTCAGATGCTGCTGATCAGGAACATCACCATCGTGGTCGCCACGGTGGTGCTGACGAAACCGCAGAGGGCGGCGGCGAAGGACGGTCCGGTGGACAGGCTGCGATCCGTGCTCTTCAGGTCGAGGGCGGCGATGGTGTTCATGATGGCTGACCTTGGCGGCGGCGAATCATCGGCCGCGTGTGAGTTCACAGTGAAACGAAGCGTGGCGGGCGGGCGTGCGGGCCCGCACGCGATCAGTCGCAGCGATGGACGCGCTTGGCGTCGCGCAGGGCTCGCGACTCGCTGCGCAGGTCGATGGCGATGACGCCCGCGCCGCAATCCTCGAACGCGTCACGTGCATCGGCGTAGCGGTCGCCGATCTCGTCGAGGGTGTCGCAGACGCGGTCGTGATTGCCGAGCCGGGCCTCCTGGCGGAACTGGTAGCGCAGGGCGTTGGCTTCATCGACCTTGCGCTGGGCATCGAGGCAGGCCGGTGCCGCGAGGGCAGGGGCCACGAAGCTTACAAGCAGTGCTGCGGCGAGGGGAAGTCGTAGCGATTGACGCATTGGGACACCTGAAGATGGGGACACTGGGCGTGCGGCCGGTGAACAGAATTCATCGAGCGTTCGAAAGTGTCCGCAAGATCACGACCGACATCTCCAATATTGTGTTGGACGATGGCGCTCATCTCGCGTTCAGGTTCCGGAAACGGCAAACCCGCCGCTAAGGTTCCACGGTTTTGTGCGGTGCCGTCCGTCGCCGGCGCGAGACCAGGATCGCCGCGAGGGAGACGGGGGCCGCTCCCTGTGCGTCGACGCCGACGTCGTATTGCCGGGGGATCGGCTTCAGCTTGTTGTGCGAGTGCCCATGCAGGTTGAGGGCGCCGCGCCCGATCCCGTTCCAGGTCCGGAAGGCATAGTGGCAGAGCACGAGGCGGCGTGCCTCCACGGTGACCTCGGCATAGTGCGAGACCGAGGCCCAGCCGGGGGCCCGCAGCGTTCCGGGCCCGTCATTGTTGCCGGCGATGAGGTGCTTGACGCCCGGCAGGGCCGCCAGGATCTCGGTGAGGCGGGCCTCGGAGGGGCCGAGGGCGAAGTCGCCCAGATGCCAGACCTCGTCCTCGGGTGCCACCACGGCGTTCCAGGCGGCGATCAGCCCGGCATCGTGGGCCGCGAGGTCCGGATAGGGCCGCTTGTCGATCCGCAGGATGCGCGGATCGCCGAAATGCGTGTCGCTGGTGAACCACACGGCCATGGCCGCCTACCGTCGGCCGCGATCAGCGGCCGGGGCTGAAGCGCAGGGGCACGGTGACGGCGAGGCTGCTCAGCGAGATGCCGGCCGGGGCAGGCGGCAGGGAGCCGCGCACCGTCGCCAGGGCAGCGCTGTCGATGGCGCCGACGCCGCTGCTGCTGGCCAGGCCCGAACTCAGGACCTGGCCGGAGCGGGACACGGTGAACCGGACGACGGCGACACCGCCGCTGGTTCCGGCCGCCGCGTTCGCGTTCATCCGGCCCCGGATCGCCGAACTCAGCATGCCCTGCCAGGCCCGAAGGGCGTTCGGGTCGTTCCCTCCGGCGGCGGCGCCGGCGCTGCTCTGGCGCGAGGCGGAAGCCGAGTTCTGCTGGGCACGACCCTCGCTCGCTGCGGCCGACGCCCGGCGGGCGGCTTCCTTGGCGGCCTTCGCCTTGGCCTCCTTGGCCGCCTCGCGCCGGGCCTCGGCGATCGCCTCGCGGCGCTCTTCCTGCTCGGCCTTCAGGCGCGCCTCGCGGTCGGCCTTCCGCTTGGCCTCGCGTTTGGCCTCGAGAATCTTGGCCATGTCGGGCTTCGGCTTCTCCACCTCCACGGGCTTCGGCGCCTCGGCGACCGTCGGCGGGGGCGGCGCGAGGGCCGGGGCCTCCGGCGCAGTCGAGGTGATCACCTGGTCCTCGGGCGGCGGCTCGGCCACCGCTTCCACGGGTGGCGTGACCGGCGCCTCCGGCGGCTCGGCCATGGTGGTGGCCTCGGGCGCGACCGGCGTCGCGTCCGGCGGCGGCGGGACGGTCGCCTCGGGGGGCGCCACCTCGGTGGTCTCCAGGGGCTTCGTCACCGGAACGGCCTCCGGCGTCTCCACCGGGTTCGCCTCGGGCGGGGCCGGCGCCTGTGCCGCCTGTTCGGCCGGCGCCTGGGTGTTCGCCTCCGTCATCTGCGGCGCGAGATCGATCGTGACGATGTTCTCACCCGGGGGTGTGGTCGGCGCCGTGCCGAACAGCGCCATACCGACGAGCGCCGCGACGTGCAGGGCGAGGGCGGCGAGGAAGGCGGCGGTGAGGCCGGACGGGCCGCGCTGCTCCGGCTCGGCGGTCGTCACGAAGGCGCTGTTGGGATGCAGGGCGTTCATGGATTACTGCGGCGTTCCGCTGGCGGGGGCCGGAGCGGCGGCCGGCGCCGACGGCAGCGCCCCGCCGGGCGACTGGGCGATCAGCGAGACCTTGGTGAAGCCGGCCTGACCGACGAGGCCCATCACCTCCATGATCTTGCCGTAGGGCACGTCGCGGTCGCCGCGCACCAGCATCACCTGGGTGGGATCCTGGGCCGCCAGGGCACGCAGGCGCGGCATGATCGCGTCCGGGGTCAGCTCCTCCTTGGCGAGGTAGGGCTTGCCGTCCTTGTCGATGGAGATCTCCAGCGGCTTCTTGGCCTGGGCGACCTTCTGGGCGGTGGTCTTGGGCAGCTGCACCGGCACGCCCGTGGTCATCAGCGGGGCGGCCACCATGAAGATGATCAGCAGCACGAGCATCACGTCGACCATCGGGGTGACGTTGATCTCGGACATCGGCGCCGCGTCGAGGCCATCCTCGTCGTCGCCGCCGCCGGCGCGGATCGAACCCATTGCCATCGTGGAGCGGCCCTCCGGGGCCAGGGCGGACGGCGATCAGGCCGGTCCGCCGCACAGGTTGCTGTCGGGAATCGGCGCTCGCGCGGCGCCGAATCAGGTCTCGGTGAAGCGGGTCCCGGTCAGGACGGAACGGTCACTCGGCGGCGGCGGCGCGCCCATGCACGGTGCGGTCGCGGGCGAGGCGGTTGCCGAGGATGCCGATGGTGGAGACGAAGCTCGACTGGACCCGGCCGACATCGTTGATGAGCTTGTTGTAGGCCATCACCGCCGGGATCGCGACGATGAGGCCGATGGCGGTGGCGAACAGCGCCTCGGCGATGCCCGGCGCCACCACGGCCAGCGAGGTGTCCTGGCTCTTCGCGATCGACGAGAAGGAGTTCATGATACCCCAGACCGTGCCGAACAGGCCGATGAACGGCGCGGTCGAGCCGGCGGTGGCCAGGAGCGGCAGGCCGGTCTGGAGGCGCTTGATCCGGCTGGTGAGCGTCGCGCGCATGGCGCGCTCGATACGGTCGCGACGCTCGGCCCGGGTCTCGCTGGAATCCTGGTCGCGCCAGGCCTCGACGGCCGCACCCGTGATCTGGGCGTCGATGCCGCCGCCCGAGGATTCGAGCGCCCCGCCCGAGCGCACCAGCACGTCGAAGGCCTTGGCCTGACGCTTGGCGGCGGCGATCCGCACGATCTTCTCGAACACTACCGTCCAGCACGCGATCGAGGCGACCACGAGCAGGATCATCACGCCCTTCACGATCGGATCGGCCTGCAGGAACAGTCCGATGAAGGAAAAGTCGTGGGCGACTTCGGCCGGTGCGGCGGTCGGATCCATGGCGGTCTCTCTCGATGGGGGCGGTGTTCGGCGTGCGGACGGCGTCGTCGGGTTTCGGGTGCGCCGATCAGCGCACGAAGGCGGCGGGCGTCTTGCTCTCGGTCTCGATGCGATCGAGGCAGGTCTCGCGGCTGGCCTCGCCGCCCTCGCAGGCGAGGACGTCGTTGAGGAGCAGGCGGCTGATCTTCGGGCAGGCGATGCCGGGGAAGTCGAAGAGGCGGACCATGGTCTTGCGGTCCTGCACCGGTCCGAGTTCCACGGAGAGGCGCTTCTGGGCGATGCCCTCCGGGTCGAACGCGAAGAGGTCGACCTTCAGGGACTTCAGGGCCGGACCGCGGCTGTTGTCCACGACGAGGTAGGTCCGGCAGGCGTCGCCGGCGGGCTCCAGGCGGTTCAGTTCGAGCTTCAGGGGCGGGGCCGCGGCCTTGCCGTCCTGCGCGCCGGCCGTCGCGGCCAGGCCCCCGAGCATCGTCAGGGCCGCGAGGACGGAGGCGCCGGGCCGCGCCACGATGAACCGATTCCTCCGCAAGGGCCGTTCTCCGATCACGCCGCGCACTCCGCCAAAGGTCTTCGCCGCCAGCCGCGACGCTGTTCCGGTTCCCGGACGAGGCCTGTTCCGACGCGATGTCGCGACAGTCCGCCCAGCCCCGATTCGGGTTCGCCAATGCCGAGGGGCGCGGTCCGAGAACCACGATCCGGGCGCTGACTGATGCGGGGTGGGCATATCCGAGGACCCGGCCGCAGATCAAGCGCAGGGCCGAATATCAGAGGAATTCCAAACTGTTACTTGGGGCCTGGATGCGGCTAAGCTTGTCCTCTGCCGAACGGTCCCGGGCCGGATTGCCGAAAACACCTGAGGTCTCAGGGGCTAACGGGGCCATGCGCCCGAGAGGTCGAACCCTTGATGCACCCGGGAGCGGTCTCCATATCGCGAGGACCGGCGAGACATCGCCGGGAGGGGTGCTGCCCAGGCGGGCCCCGATCACCGAAGTGCCTCATGAAACACTGTTTCGGGCTTCGCTGGAAGGACATGCGTTCGTGACGACTCGACCCTCACCGTTCGGACATCCCTTTCTCCTCGGGTTCGATGAGATCGAACAGGCCCTCGATCGGGTGTCGAAGGCCGCCAACGACGGGTATCCGCCCTACAACATCGAGCGTCTGGCGCGCACCGAGCACCAGCCGGAGCGGCTTCGCATCACGCTGGCGGTGGCAGGGTTCACCCGCGACCAGCTCGACGTGATGCTGGAGGAGAGCCAGCTCGTCGTGCGGGGCCGGCAGGTCGATGACAAGACCCGGCAGTTCCTGCACCGCGGCATCGCGGCGCGTCAGTTCCAGCGCGCCTTCCTGCTCGCGGACGGCATGGAGGTGATGGGTGCCGACCTGTCGAACGGCCTGCTGTCCATCGACCTGACCCGGCCCGAGCCGGACCGGATCGTGCGCAAGATCGCCATCGCGTCCCGTGACGAGGCCTGACCCCGGGGCTTCGACGCCACATCGACCGCCGGGCAGGGTCCCGGTGTACCGCTCTGCCAAGAAGGAGGGCAGTCCATGACCGAGTTCAACACCAATCCGCTCACCCGGGCCGATCTCGACCCGGCGGAGTTCAATGTGGCCGATCTCGCGGCCCTCGGCGAGGGGCACATCGCCTACGTGCGCGCCATCCGCTCGGACGAGGTGAAGCGCATCTTCCCGCAGGCGCCCGACCTGACCCCCGGGCTCGACCTGTTCGCGCTCCTCTCCGCCAGCGGAGCCCCGATCCTGCTCGCCGATTCGCGGGATGCCGTGGTGGCCAACGCGGCCGCCAACGATCTCTACACGGTCAGCCTGCACTAGGCGGAAGATCGGCCACCGCCGCCAGGAGCCGCGCGAGATCCTGCGGTCGCGACAGGCGGTGGTCGCCATCGGCGATGAGGGTGAGGATTGTGCCGGCCTTCGGCAGGCTCTCCACCACCCGGAGCGCGTGGGTGTAGGGCACGTCCGGGTCGTCCATGCCCTGCAGGATGTGGACGGGGCAGCCGGGATCGAAGGCGCCTCCCAGGAGGCAGTGGCTTCGCCCGTCCTCGATCAGGGCGTGCGTGATCGGTACCGGACTCGGATCGTAGGCGCTCGGACGGAACCAGGCCCCGTCCCGCTCGATCTGCGCCCGGATCTCCGGCGGAAACCGATCCCACAGGAGGCTCTGGGTGAAATCCAGGGCCGGTGCGATGAGGAGGAGGCCCGAGGGGGCCGGCCGACCCTGTCGCGCGAGAGCGCGCGCCACGAGGCAGGCGATCCAGCCGCCCATCGACGATCCCACCAGGATCGGGCGTTCCGGCGCATGCGCGGCGATCACCGCCTGCGCATCGGCGAGCCAGGTCGAGATCGTGGCCTCGGCGAACACGCCCCCCGACTCGCCGTGCCCCGAATAGTCGAAGCGCACCAGGGCGCGGCCCTCGCGCGCGGCCCAGGCATCGAGGGCCATCGCCTTCGTGGCGCCCATGTCGGAGCGGAAACCTCCGAGCCAGACCAGGGGCGGACCGGCTCCCATCCTCCGCCGCACCGCGATTCGGCGTGCCGCGGCTCCCGTGCCGGCCTCGATGAAGTCCGGAGCCTCGCCCTGCGCAGACGTCATTCGTTAACCCTCGCCCTGGGATGCATCGAACTGAATGCATCGCCTTCGCATTTCGTTTACCGGGCCGTAAAGCGCGGCGTTCAAGCTCACGGCCATGACCGAAACGCAAGACGGACTCCGTTCGCCTCGGGTGAGCAGCTCGAGCCTCTTCCCCCGGCCCTGGGCCATTCCGGCTTGCCCGTCATGAACGGCGACGGACGCGGCAGTTTCCCGAGTGAGCGGGCGCCCCTCGCCGGGGCGACCATCCTGCAGATCGTCCCGGAACTCGATGCCGGCGGCGCCGAGCGCACCACCGTCGACGTCGCCGCTGCCCTGGCGGCGGCCGGCGCCCGGGCACTGGTGGCCACGGAGGGCGGCCGCCTGATCGGCGAGCTGCAGGCCAAGGGCGGGATCTGGCTGCCGTTTCCCGCGGCCTCGAAGAACCCCCTCAAGATGGCCCTGAACGTGGGTCGCCTCGCGCGCCTGTGCCGACGCGAGGGCGTGCAGATCGTCCACGCGCGCTCGCGGGCGCCGGCCTGGGTCGCCCTCGGTGCGGCGCGGCGGCTGAAGCTGCCCTTCGTAACCACCTATCACGGAAGCTATTCCGGCCGGACGGGCGTGAAGGTCCTCTACAACTCCGTGATGGCGCGCGGCGACGTGGTCATCGCCAATTCGCATTACACGGCCGACCTGATCCGTGCCCTGCACCCGGAACAGGCGGGCGACCGGGTGCGGGTGATCCATCGCGGCACAGATCTCGCCCAGTTCACGCCCGCGGCGGTTCTCCCGTCCCGCGTGGAGGCCCTGCGCCGCGCCTGGGGCGTCGCCCCGCACGAGCGGGTGGTGCTGCTCGCCGCGCGCCTCACGGGCTGGAAGGGCCAGCGCGTCCTGATCGAGGCGGCGGCACTGATGCGCGACCGCGGCGTCACCGACGTCGCCATCGTGCTCGCCGGCGATCCGCAGGGACGCATCGGCTACGAACGCGAGCTCGACGCGTTGATCGCGGCACGCAGCCTTCAGGCCATCGTGCACCGGGTCGGGCACTGCACCGACATGCCGGCCGCCTTCCGGGCGGCCTCCGTCGTCGCGGTCCCATCCGTTGAGCCCGAAGCCTTCGGACGCTCTGCGGTGGAGGCGCAGGCCTTGGGCACGCCGGTGGTGGTCTCGGATCTCGGTGCCGTGCCGGAGACGGTGCTGGCGCCCCCGGAGGTTCCGCCGGCCCAGCGCACGGGGTGGCGGGTGCCGCCCGGCGATGCCCGCGCCCTGGCCGACGCGCTGACGGAGGCCTTGTCCCTCGGAGCCAGTGCGCGCGATGCCATGACCCGGCGCGGCCGGGCCCATGTCGAGGCGCACTTCTCCCTGGAAGGCATGGTCGGCGACACGCTCGCCGTCTACGCCGACCTCATCGCCGGCCGGGCGGTGGTTCCGCGGGGTTGATCGCTGCGTCCAATGAACCAAACCGCGACGACCGTGTTGACTTGCACGAGAGTTCAGCCAAGGTGTCGCACCGAATTTCGCGAGCGATGGGTGGCCAGGATCGACCCCAAACGGGGTTTGGGTTCGCAGGCTGCCGTTTCGTCGTTTCACTAGGAGATCAAAGCCATTCGTAGACCAATGAGAGCTATGCCGGCCCCGCAGAAGGACGGGCCGCGCGCCAACCGGGACATCCGCGGCGTTCGCGAAGTGCAGCTCATCGACGACACCGGACAGAACCGTGGCGTCGTCGCCTTCTTCGACGCCATCGCCATGGCCGAGGAAGCGGGCCTCGACCTCGTCGAGATCGCACCGAACTCCGTCCCTCCCGTCTGTAAGCTTCTCGATTACGGCCGCTTCCGCTTCAACGAACAGAAGAAGCAGAACGAAGCGCGCAAGAAGCAGAAGACGGTCGAGGTCAAGGAGATCAAGCTCCGCCCCGGCATCGACAAGCACGACTACGACACCAAGATGAAGGCCGTGATCCGGTTCTTCGAGGAGGGCGACAAGGTCAAGGTGACCCTGCGCTTCCGGGGTCGCGAGATGGCACACCAGGATATCGGCCTGCGCCTGCTCGAGCGGGTGAAGAACGAGACCCAGGAGATCGCCAAGGTCGAGAGCGAGCCCATGCTCGAGGGCCGGCAGATGATCATGATCCTGGCGCCGCGCTGAGTCGCGCGCTGACGTTCTGATGCGGCGAACGCACCGTCTTCCTCCCGGGAAGGCGGTGTTTTTCGTTTGCGACGACCGATGGCCGAGTCGGCGCCGGTCTTCCAGGGCAGCGCCCGCGACGAGGCGCTGCCCGCTCCGCGAGGGTCTACTTCAACAGTGAGATCTGCGCGTCGCCCGTCCGCCGGAGCACGTTGACCGTCACGTCCTCTCCGTAGCGCTGCAGGCGCAGGTCCACCCGTGAGGTGCCGATCTTCAGGTTGAAGATCGAGACGCCGTCGAGGAAAGGCGGCAGGGTCGGATTGCGGAAGCGCACCCGGTTGCGGTCGTGGTCGATCTCCAGACCGAGGCAGGCCGCCAGGAAGGCGAAGGGTGCGGCCGCTGCCCAGGCCTGCGGCGAGCAGGCCACAGGGTAGGAGACGGGACCGCGCTGATGCCGCCGCATGAAGCCGCAGAACAGCTCCGGCAGGCGCTTCTGATCCTGGTAGAGAGCCGTGTCGAACATCCCCTCGAAGATGCGCGAGGCTTCCGGCTTCAGGTCGTAGCGCGCCAATCCGAGGGCGATGAGCGCGTTGTCGTGCGGCCAGATCGAGCCGTTGTGGTACGACATCGGATTGTAGCGCGCCTCGCCGCGGGCGATCGTGCGCACGCCCCAGCCGTTGAAGCCGTCCTTCGACAGGAGGTTGGCGGCGACGCTCGCCGCCCGCTCCGGCAGGGCGATGCCGGTGAAGAGCGCGTGGCCGGCATTGGACGAGCGCACGGCGCATTGCCGCTTCTCGCCGTCGAGGGCCAGGGCGTAGGTGCCGATCGCCTCGCACCAGAACGCCTTGTCGAAGTTCTCGCGCAGGACCTTCGCCTCCTTGCCGAGACGTTGCGCGAGATCGTCGTGACCCAGGAGCGAGGCGAGCTTGGCCGCCCCGTTCTTGGCGGCATAGACGTAGCCCTGAACCTCACAAAGTGCGATCGGTCCCTTGGCGAGGTTGCCGTCGGTGTGGAAGATCGAGTCGTGGCTGTCCTTCCAGCCCTGGTTCTCAAGGCCCTTGTCGGTGTCGCGGGCATACTCGACGAAGCCGTCGCCGTCCCGGTCGCCGTACTTGTCCATCCAGGTGAGGGCGAGTTCCAGGGCCGGCCAGATCGCCGAGATGGTCTCGAGGTCGCCGGTGACGGCGTAGTATTCCCAAGCCAGCATCACGAAGAGCGGCGTGCCGTCGATGGTGCCGTAGTAATGCCGGAACGGCACTTCGCCGAGCATGGCCATCTCGCCGCGCCGCGTCTCGTGCAGCACCTTGCCGGGCTGCGCGTCGGCGGCCGGGTCGACGGCCTTGGCCTGGGTCGAGGCGAGGTAGCGCAGGACGCCCTTGCCGAAATTCGGATCGATCCAGAGCGCCATCATGGCGGTGATGATGCCGTCGCGCCCGAACACCGTGGAGTACCAGGGAATGCCGGCGAAGGGGTAGATCCCCTCGGGGGTGCGGCTCGCGAGCATGTAGAGGTCGGCCGTGGCGCGGCAGGCCGCCTCGTTGAACTGGTCGTTCGACGAGATGATCGTGGTGATGCCGGCGGTGAGCTGCCGCAGGTCGCGGCGCGAATCGCGGTAGGCCCGCGCAAAGATGACGCCCTCGGCCAGGCCCTTGGGATGGCGCGGGGCGGCGGAGCTGCCGGCGGCGCGCGACAGGCCGGCGGCCGCATCCTCGCCGACCCGCTCGGCGGCCGGGGCGCTCGTGAAGGCACGGTGGGATTCGAAGACCGCCCGGAGGAACAGCGAGGCGCGGCCGCCCGGCGGCAGGGAGACGACGAACTCGGCCCGGCCCGGCTCGATGTGCTTCGGCTTCGGCCCGAAATGCAGGCTCGTCGTGCGCACGACCTCGTCGAGGCCGGCATAGCGGAACTGGACCTCGGACTCGCTCGCCACCTGAACGCTGCGCTTGCCGCGCACCGGGCGATCCATGCCGCGCACTTCGAAGAGATCGCGGAAATCCGCATCGAAGGTGACCGCGATTTTCAGGTGCCAGTGCCGGGAATCGTAGTTGCGCAGGCCGATTCGGTCGTAGCAGGCGCCCTTGAACAGGAACTTGGTGCGCTCGATCGCGATCAGCTCGCGGGGAATCGTGGTCTCGTCATGGGCATCGATGCGGATGTCGGGCGTCGTCATGTCGACGCTGAGCGCGCCGTTGTCGTCCTGCATCACGGAAGACAACAGCAGCGGGCGCTGATCCTCGATGGTGACGTGCAGGCGCGAGAGGTAGCGGGTGTCCTGGAAGTAGAGGCCCTCGGGACCGGGGAGCACGCCGATATCGCCGTAGCTGTCGAGCACCGCGAAGGCCTCGCCGTACTTCAGCGAGCGCAGCGGACGCTCGACCAGGGAGGTCTGCGCCTCGATGTGGTACTGCGGCAGGACTTCGTCGGCATCCTGGAAACCGCGGGGGATCCGCGTCTCGGTCGCGGCCGTCCCGGCCGCGGTTTCGGAGGTCGCCTTCAGTGTATCCGCTGCCATGCCTGAGCGTCTCCGAAATGGGGGGTCGAATCAAAAGGGCCGCCGGTCGCATGATGCGGCGCGGCGGCCCTCAGTGGCAGAGGTAGTGCGGCAATCTTGCGGCGCCAAGCCAGTCCGGCGGCGAGCAAAACCGATGCCGGGCGGAGCCCGGCTCGGCCCTGATCAGGCCGGCATGGCGGCGACGGAGATCTGAGGCAGGGCGGACCCGTTCATCTCGCCGTAATGCGAGGAGAACGCGCCGGCATGCGGCAGCTTGATCACCGAGTTCGCGCCGGCGAGCAGCCGCTCGTAGGCGGCCACGTACTTGCGCACCATGCACTCGGCGGTGAAGTTGCCCTCGAAGTGCCTGCGCACGCCGGCGCGGCTCATCGCCTTGACCGTGTGAACCGCTGCCACCGCGTCGTCCATCGAGTCGCACAGGACGCCCGAGACGCCGTCGGCGATGACTTCCGGCACGGAGCCGTTGCGGAAGGCGATCACCGGGGTGCCGGCCGACATCGCCTCGATCATCACGAGGCCGAAGGGCTCCGGCCAGTCGATCGGGAAGGCGAGGGCGAGGGCGTTGCCGAGGAAGTCCTTCTTCTGCTCCTCATTGATCTCACCGATGAACTCGACGAGGGGATGGTGGATCATCGGCTCGATGACCTCGTCCCAGTAATCTTGGTCGGCCTTGTCGACCTTCGCGGCGATCTTCAGCGGAACGCCGGAGCGGATCGCCATCTCGATGGCCCGGTCCGGGCGCTTCTCCGGCGAGATGCGGCCGAGGAAGGCCAGATAACCGCCCTTCGATTCCGGGTAGAAGGGGCAGTTCTGGGCCGGAAGACCGTGGTGGATGGTCGAGAGCCAGTTGACGTTCTCGGGCATCGGATCGCGCTGGTTGTCCGAGATCGACACCAGGGGCATGCCCGTGAAGGTGCGGTAGACGGGCATGAAGTCCGGCACGTCGAGGCGTCCGTGCATCGTCGTGAGGCACTTGTGGTTCAGGTCCTCGAACATCGGGTACTGCAGCAGATCGATGTGGAAGTGCAGGATGTCGAACTCGTGCGCCCGCTTGTGCACGTGGTGGAGCATCGCGAGGTGGCTCGCGGTGTGATCCCGGTAGCCGAGGAGCCGCAGGCCCTCCGGCGTGCAGGCCGCCAGCTTGGCGGAGGTTTCCGAATCGCCGCTGGCGAACAGCGTGACGTCGTGACCCTGGCGGACCAGTTCCTCGGTGATCCACGACACCACGCGCTCGGTCCCGCCATAGAACTTCGGGGGTACGGCCTCCGAGAGCGGAGCAATCTGGGCAATGCGCACGAAGCGTCTCCTATGAGGTCGAATGTTGCGCCGACCTAACGCGATCCGGCCTGAGTGGGACATGAACGAAACAGACGGCCAAGGTTATGGTTCCCGCTCCGCCGCGATCGCCAGCGCCCTCTGACAGATGGTCCGGGATGTCCCCGATATCCCCGTGATCCGTGCTGCCTGGCATGCCAGACAAGCCTATGGCAGGGCTTGCAAGAACCCGGCCGCGATGCTGCCTGCGCGCATCCGTCGTGTTGTGCGCAAGAGGGGAAGAACTACCTGGGGCGCATGGCCGATTTTGTGCGACGCACGATGCCCTTGTTTCACTCCAGGGGGTCGTCTAAGCCTCGCGCCTGCGCAGTCTGGCATTGGAGCAATTCCACGTGGCCGTCGGCGCCGAAGGCGTCGCAATCGTCCGCGAACACGAGAGGTCCCGCATGTCCGGCCTGATGGCAGACTATCTGCCCCTCATCGTCTTTATCGGCGTCTCGGTGTTCATTGCCGCGGCTCTGCTGGTCGCGCCCTTCCTGGTCGCCTACAACAGCCCCGATCCCGAGAAGCTGTCGGCTTACGAGTGCGGCTTCAACGCCTTCGACGACGCGCGCATGAAGTTCGATGTGCGCTTCTACCTCGTCGCGATCCTGTTCATCATCTTCGATCTCGAAGTCGCATTCCTGTTTCCGTGGGCGATCACCTTCGGGGAGCTCGGTTGGTTCGGCATGTGGTCGATGATGGCCTTCCTCGGCGTTCTGACCGTCGGGTTCGTCTACGAGTGGCGCAAGGGTGCCCTCGAATGGGATTAGCGCCGCCGAATCGCGCTGCCGACGAAGCCTGCCTGTCCGAAGCCTGATCCCGAGAAACCGATGGCCTTCAGCCCCGACCTCTCCCGCGCCCCGGCGATCGCGCCGGCCCCCAAGGGGATCATCGATCCCAACACGGGGCTGCCGATCGGCGCCGACGATCCGACCTTCCTGTCGATCAACAACGAACTCGCCGACCGCGGCTTCCTCGTCACCTCGACGGACGATCTCATCAACTGGGCCCGCACCGGCTCGCTGATGTGGATGACCTTCGGCCTCGCCTGCTGCGCCGTCGAGATGATGCAGATGTCGATGCCGCGCTACGATTGCGAGCGCTTCGGCTTCGCGCCGCGCGGGAGCCCGCGCCAATCCGACGTGATGATCGTCGCCGGCACGCTCACCAACAAGATGGCCCCCGCCCTGCGCAAGGTCTATGACCAGATGCCGGAGCCGCGCTACGTCATCTCCATGGGGTCCTGCGCCAACGGCGGCGGGTACTATCACTATTCCTACTCGGTGGTCCGCGGCTGCGACCGGGTGGTGCCGGTGGACATCTACGTTCCGGGCTGTCCGCCCACCGCCGAGGCGCTGCTCTACGGCGTGCTCCTGCTTCAGAAGAAGATCCGCCGCACCGGCACGATCGAGCGCTGAGGAAGGACGCCCGGCATGACCAACGGCATCAGCATCCTCGCCCACACCGCACCGGATTCCGGCATCGGTGCCCTCCAGCGGATCGGCGATCATGTCGCCGGAGCGCTCGGTCCCGCGATCGTCTCGAGCACCATCGCGTTCGGCGAACTCACCCTCGTGGTTCAGGCCAGCGACATCGTCTACGCCCTGACCTACCTGCGCGACGACCCGGCCTGTGCCTTCCGCTGCTTCATCGACATCTGCGGGGCCGACTACCCGGCCCGCGAGAAGCGCTTCGATGTGGTCTATCACCTCCTCTCGCTGCGCCATAACGCCCGCATCCGCGTGAAGGTACAGACCGACGACCAGACGCCGGTGCCCTCCGTGATCGAGGTCTTCCCGGCGGCGAATTGGTTCGAGCGCGAGGCCTACGATCTCTACGGTATCCTGTTCTCGGGGCATCCGGACCTGCGCCGGCTGCTCACCGATTACGGCTTCGAGGGGCATCCCCTGCGCAAGGATTTTCCGCTGACGGGGTTCGTCGAGGTCCGCTACGACCAGGACGAGGCCCGCGTGGTCTACGAGCCGGTGAAGCTCACCCAGGAATTCCGAAACTTCGACTTCCTCTCGCCGTGGGAGGGCACCGAATACGTGCTCCCGGGCGACGAGAAGACGTCGGCCTGAGCGGCGGAGCGAGGCCATGACCGAGCACAACATCCGCAACTTCGCGATCAACTTCGGACCCCAGCACCCGGCGGCGCACGGCGTGCTGCGCCTCGTGCTTGAACTCGACGGCGAGATCGTCGAGCGCGTCGATCCGCATATCGGCCTCCTGCATCGCGGCACCGAGAAGCTGATCGAGCACAAGACCTACCTCCAGGCGACGCCCTACTTCGACCGCCTCGACTACGTCTCGCCGATGAACCAGGAGCACGCCTTCTGCCTCGGCATCGAGAAGCTGCTCGGGCTCGAAGTGCCGCGGCGGGCGCAGCTCATCCGGACGCTGTTCTGCGAGATCGGCCGCATTCTCTCCCACCTTCTCAACGTCACCACGCAGGCCATGGATGTCGGCGCCCTGACGCCGCCGCTCTGGGGCTTCGAGGAGCGCGAGAAGCTGATGATCTTCTACGAGCGCGCGTCCGGCGCCCGCCTCCACGCCAACTACTTCCGGCCCGGTGGCGTCCACCAGGACCTGCCGCCCGCGCTGATCGACGACATCGAAGCCTTCATCGACCCGTTCCTGCAGGTGGTCGACGACCTCGACAACCTCGTCATGGGCAACCGCATCTTCAAGCAGCGCAACGTCGACATCGGCATCGTCACCGTGGACGAGGCGATGGCCTGGGGCTTCTCCGGCGTGATGGTGCGCGGCTCGGGCATCCCGTGGGACCTGCGCAAGTCGCAGCCCTACGAGGCCTATGAGGAGATGGAGTTCGACATCCCCGTGGGGAAGAACGGCGACACCTACGATCGCCAGGTCATCCGCATGGAAGAGATGCGCGAATCGGCCAAGATCATGAAGCAGTGCTGCATCAAGCTGCGCGAGCCGGGCGGCCAGGGCCCGATTTCGGCCACGGACGGCAAGATCGCGCCGCCGCCGCGCCGCGAGATGAAGCGCTCGATGGAAGCGCTGATTCATCACTTCAAACTCTACACCGAGGGCTTCCACGTGCCGGCCGGCGAAGTCTACGCCGCGGTCGAGGCGCCCAAGGGCGAGTTCGGCGTCTATCTCGTCGCCGACGGCACCAACAAACCCTACCGCTGCAAGATCCGCGCGCCGGGCTTCGCCCACCTGCAGGCGATGGACTGGATGTGCCGCGGCCACATGCTGGCCGACGTGTCCTGCGTGCTGGGCACGCTGGACATCGTGTTCGGCGAAGTGGACCGGTGAGGATCAAGGTTCGAAACTGATGGCCAACCGCAGACTCGCCCCCGCCGCCGAGCAGCCCGCCGCCTTCGCGTTCTCCTCCGAGAACGCCGAATGGGCGAAGGGTCAGATCGAGAAGTACCCCGAGGGCCGCCAGGCCTCGGCGGTGATCCCGCTGCTCTGGAAGGCGCAGGAGCAGAACGGCGGCTGGCTGCCGCAGAAGGCCATCGAGGCCGTCGCCGACGAACTCGGCATGCCGCATATCCGCGTGCTCGAAGTCGCGACCTTCTACACGATGTTCGCCCTGGAGCCGGTGGGCAAGTTCTGGATCCAGCTCTGCGGGACCGTGCCGTGCGATTCCTGCGGCGCGCGCGAGCTGAAGGACTACCTGCACCACCGCCTCGGCGCGCCGGGCCATGTCAGTGCCGACGGCAACTTCTCCTGGCTCGAGGTCGAGTGCCTGGGCGCCTGCTGCAATGCGCCGATGGCGCAGATCAACCAGGATTACTACGAGGACCTGACCCCCGATCTCCTCGGGAAGCTGATGGACGACCTCGCCGCAGGCCGGCCCGTCAAGGTCGGATCGCAGGTCGGGCGGACCTCGTCCGAGCCGCTGGGCGGCGCCGACACCCTCACCGACGCCACCCTGTTCGACGGCTCGCGGGTCGGGGCCTGGCGCAAGCGCTTCGAGGAGAAGGAGGCCGAGGAGGGCAGCGAGCAGGGCAAGGCCGAGGCGGCGTCGTCCGAGCGGCGCGCCGCGGCCGAGCCGAAGCCGGCTCGTCCCGATGCCGGTCGGGCGGTCGAGACGCCGGCGACCGATGCGCCCGCCCAGCGGGCCGCGGCCGGCGAGACCCCGGTGAAACCGGACGACAATGCGAATGCCGCGGACGGCACGGGTTCGACCGCGCAGCCGGCGGTGCCGACGGCGCCCGCGCCGGTGACGATCGCGAAGGCGGAAGCCGCCGGCGCGGAAGCGGGCACCCAGTCCGACCTGCCACGCAACGAGCCGCCGCCGCAGCCGGCCGCTTCGGGCGCCAGCCCGGATGCCGCCGTCACGAAGCCTGCGGGTCCGAAGGCACCGGCCAAGGCGTCGGCGACGAAGGCCGCGACACCCCGGTCTCCCGCCCCAAAGAAGGGGAACTGACATGCTCGCCGATCAGGATCGCATCTTCACGAACCTCTACGGCCTGCACTCCCCGGGGCTGGACGCCGCCAAGCAGCGGGGGGCGTGGGACGGGACCAAGTTCCTCCTCGAAATGGGCCGCGACTGGATCATCGACGAGATGAAGCAGTCGGGCCTGCGCGGCCGCGGCGGCGCCGGGTTCCCCACCGGGCTCAAGTGGTCGTTCATGCCCAAGAAGTCGGACGGGCGCCCGCACTACCTCGTCGTCAATGCCGATGAATCCGAGCCGGGCACCTGCAAGGACCGGGAGATCATGCGGCACGATCCGCACCTCCTGATCGAGGGCTGCATGCTGGCCTCCTTCGCGATGGCCGCGCATGCCTGCTACATCTACATCCGCGGCGAGTACGTCGCCGAGAAGCACGCGCTCCAGCGCGCGGTGGACGAGGCCTACGAAGCCCGCCTCGTCGGCAAAGACAACGTCCACGGCTATCCCTTCGACATCTACGTGCACCACGGCGCCGGCGCTTATATCTGCGGCGAGGAGACGGCGTTGCTGGAGAGCCTCGAAGGCAAGAAGGGCATGCCGCGCCTGAAGCCCCCGTTCCCGGCCAATATGGGCCTCTACGGCTGCCCCACGACGGTCAACAACGTCGAGTCGATTGCGGTCGCGGGCACGATTCTGCGCCGGGGCGGCGCCTGGTTCGCGGGCCTCGGCGGCAAGAACAACACCGGCACCAAGCTGTTCTGCGTCTCGGGTCACGTCAACAAGCCCTGCAACGTCGAGGAGGAGCTCGGGATCACCTTCCGGGAGCTCGTCGACAAGCATTGCGGCGGCATGCGCGGCGGCTGGGACAACCTCCTCTGCTCCATTCCCGGCGGCTCCTCGGTGCCTCTGGTCCCGGCCGAGCAGATCATCGACGCCAAGATGGACTTCGACACCCTGAAGAACCTCGGCTCCGGCCTCGGCACGGCGGCGGTGATCGTCCTCGACCGGTCCACCGACATCGTCTCGGCGATCGCGCGCATCGCCTATTTCTACAAGCACGAGTCCTGCGGCCAATGCACGCCGTGCCGCGAGGGCACGGGCTGGATGTGGCGCGTGATGCTGCGCATGGCGGAGGGCCGGGCGCAGCGCCGCGAGATCGACATGCTCCTCGATGTCACGAAGCAGATCGAGGGTCATACCATCTGCGCGCTCGGCGACGCGGCGGCGTGGCCGATCCAGGGCCTGATCCGGCACTTCCGCCCCGAGATCGAGAAGCGCATCGACCGCTACAGCGCCAACCCGCATTCCGATCCGGTGCCGATGGCGGCGGAGTGATCCGCCCCTCGCCCCGTCCTTAAGTTTCGAGACCGAGACCCACGCATGACCAAGATCGTCGTCGACGGCACCGAGGTCGATGTTCCGGCGGAGTACACGCTGCTCCAGGCCTGCGAGGCCGCAGGCGCGGAAATCCCGCGCTTCTGCTTCCACGAGCGGCTGTCCATCGCGGGCAATTGCCGGATGTGCCTCGTGGAGCTCAAGGGCGCGCCGAAGCCGGTGGCCTCCTGCGCCTATGCGGTGAAGGATTGCCGGCCGGGGCCCAATGGCGAGCCGCCGGAGGTGCTGACGCGCTCGGGTCAGACCAAGAAGGCCCGCGAAGGGGTGATGGAGTTCCTCCTCATCAACCACCCGCTCGATTGCCCGATCTGCGACCAGGGCGGCCATTGCGACCTGCAGGACCAGGCGATGGCCTACGGCGTCGACTCGACCCGCTACGGCGAGAACAAGCGCGCCGTCGAGGAGAAGTATATCGGCCCGCTGGTGCGGACCGCCATGAACCGCTGCATCCATTGCACCCGCTGCGTCCGCTTCCTGGCAGAGGTGGCCGGGGTGCCGGACCTCGGCGCCATCGGGCGCGGCGAGGACATGGAGATCACGAGCTACCTCGAATCCGCCATGGGGTCCGAGCTTCAGGGCAACGTCGCCGATCTCTGCCCCGTGGGCGCCCTCGTCCACAAGCCGCAGAGCTACGAGGTCCGGCCCTGGGAGCTGTCGAAGACCGAATCCGTCGACGTGATGGATGCGGTCGGCTGCGCCATCCGGGTCGATGCCCGCGGCCGCGAGGTCATGCAGATCGAGCCGCGCGTGCATGAGGGAATCAACGAGGAGTGGATCTCCGACAAGACCCGCCACGCCGTGGACGGCTTGCGCACCCAGCGCCTCGACCGGCCCTACCTGCGCGAGAACGGCCGCCTGCGCCCCGCCTCCTGGGGAGAGGCGTTTGCCGCCATCGCCGCCCGGGTGAAGGGCACAGACCCGAAGCGCATCGGCGCGGTGGTGGGTGACCTTCCGGGCGTGGAGGAGATCTACGCCCTCAAGGCGCTGATGACCGCCCTCGGGGTGACGAACCTCGATTGCCGTCAGGCCGGCGAGGCGATCGACCCGGCCTGGGGCCGGGCCGCCTACACCCTCGGCACCGGCATCGCCGGGATCGAGGAGGCGGACGCCATCCTGCTCGTGGGCACCAACCCGCGCCTGGAGGCCTCGCTCCTCAACGTGCGCATCCGCAAGCGCTGGCGCATGGGTCCACTGGCGGTCGGCCTGATCGGCGAGCCCGTCGACCTAACCTATCCACACACCTATCTGGGTGCCGGACCGGAGACCCTGGCCGACCTGGCCTCCGGTCAGCACAGCTTCGCCGAGGCGCTGAAGGCCGCGAGCCGGCCGCTGATCATCGTCGGCACCGGTGCGCTCGCCCGGCCCGACGGCTCCGCGATCCTCGCCGCGGCGGCGAGGCTCGCCCGGGACATCGGCGCGGTCACGCCGGAATGGAACGGCTTCGGCGTGCTCCAGACCGCGGCCGCCCGGGTCGGCGCCCTCGACCTCGGCTTCGTGCCGGGGGAGGGCGGTCTCGACTTCGCGGGGATCGCGCAGGGGGGCTCCCTCGACGTGGTATACAACCTGGGTGCCGACGAGGTCGCGGTGGGACCGGGCGCCTTCGTGATCTACCAGGGCACCCACGGCGACCAGGGCGCCACGCGCGCCGACGTCGTGCTGCCGGGAGCCGCCTATACCGAGAAGAGCGCGACCTACGTCAACCTCGAGGGCCGGGTGCAGACCACCAACCGAGCCGGCTTCCCGCCGGGCGACGGCCGAGAGGACTGGGCGATCCTGCGCGCCCTGTCCGACGTGCTGGGCAAGCGCCTGCCGTTCGATTCGCTGGGAGCCCTGCGCCGGGCGCTCTACGCCGAGCATCCGCACTTGGCCACCCTCGACGCCATCGCGCCGAGCGACGTGGTGGCCGCGGTGGAGCGGCTGTCGGCCTTGAGCGGCGAACCGACGCGGACCGCCTTCGCGGCGGCGGTGCCGGACTTCTACCTCAGCAACGCGATCGCCCGCGCCTCGCGCGTGCTCGCCGAATGTTCGAGCCTCGCGCGGGTGCGCGGCCTCGAAGCGGCCGAATAAGGATCTCCTGCGATGACCTTCTGGGAAATCCTCGGCACCGTCCTGCTGCTGGCGCTCAAGAGCTTCGTGCTCCTGGCACTGCTGCTGGTCTTCATCGCCTACGCCCTGCTCGCCGACCGCAAGATCTGGGCGGCGGTGCAGCTCCGGCGCGGCCCGAACGTGGTCGGGCCCTGGGGCCTGTTCCAGTCCTTCGCCGATCTCCTGAAGTTCGTCCTGAAGGAGCCGGTCATCCCGGCCGGCGCCAACAAGGCGCTGTTCCTGCTGGCCCCCCTGGTCTTCGCCACCCTGGCGCTGGCCGCCTGGGCGGTGATTCCCCTGGCCGAGGGCTGGGCCATCGCCGACCTCAACGTCGGCATCACCTACATCTTCGCGATCTCGTCGCTCGGCGTGTACGGCGTCCTCATGGGCGGCTGGGCCTCGAACTCGAAATACGCCTTCCTGGGCGCCCTGCGCTCGGCCGCGCAGATGATCTCCTACGAAGTCTCCCTCGGCTTCGTCATCATCTGCGTCCTGCTCTGCGCCGGCTCCCTGAACCTCTCGCGCATCGTCATGGCGCAGGACACGTCCCTGGGCATCCTGGGCTGGTACTGGCTCTGGCTGTTCCCGATGTTCGTGGTGTTCTTCGTCTCGGCGCTGGCCGAGACGAACCGCCCGCCCTTCGACCTGCCGGAGGCCGAATCGGAGCTCGTGGCCGGCTACATGGTCGAGTATTCCTCGACGCCGTACCTGCTCTTCATGCTCGGCGAGTACGTGGCCATCATGACCATGTGCGCCCTCGGGACGGTGCTGTTCCTCGGCGGCTGGCTCTCGCCGATCCCGTTCGCGCCCTTCACCTGGGTGCCGGGCCTGATCTGGTTCGCCCTCAAGGCCAGCTTCCTGTTCTTCATGATCGCCATGGTGAAGGCCATGGTGCCGCGCTACCGCTATGACCAGCTCATGCGCCTCGGCTGGAAGGTGTTCCTGCCGCTCTCGCTCGTCTCGGTCATCGTCGTCGCCTTTGTCCTCAAGCTCACCGGCCTCGCGCCGGGCGCCTGACAACCCCTCACGGAGATCCGAGCCATGAAGCTCGATCAGGTCGCTAAGGGTCTGCTGCTCAAGGAGTTCGCGTCCGGGTTCGTCCTGGCCATGAAGTACTTCTTCAAGCCGAAGGCCACGATCAACTACCCCTTCGAGATGGGCCATCGCGGCCCGCGCTTCCGGGGGGAGCACGCCCTGCGCCGCTATCCCAACGGCGAAGAGCGCTGCATCGCGTGCAAGCTCTGCGAGGCGATCTGCCCCGCGCAGGCCATCACCATCGAGGCCGGCCCGCGCCGCAACGACGGCACCCGGCGCACGACCCGCTACGACCTCGACATGGTCAAGTGCATCTATTGCGGCATGTGCCAGGAGGCCTGCCCGGTGGACGCGATCGTGGAGGGGCCGAACTTCGAGTTCTCGGTCGAGACCCGCGAGGAGCTGCTCTACGACAAGGAGAAGCTCCTCCTGAACGGCGACCGCTGGGAGCGCGAGATCGCGCGCAACCTCGCCGTGGACGCGCCCTACCGCTGAGCGGACGGCGTTCGCCGGGTGCGGATGAGACAGCCGGCCGATTCCGTGCCCACGGAGCCGGCCGGACACCGCCGAGGCGGTTGTGCACCGCAGGGGTGGGTTCTATAGACGGGCGGCCGGTGGGCCGTGGCACAATTTCGGCAGAAGGGGCCGTCCTCGGGACGGCTGATCTCTAGAATCGCATGAGCGCAGCCGCTGCCTTCTTCTACCTGTTCGCAGGTGTGACCATCGCCTCGGGCTTCATGGTGATCGCCTCGCGCAATCCCGTGGCCTCCGTGCTCTTCCTCATCCTGGCCTTCGTGAACGCCGCCGGGCTGTTCGTGATGATGGGCGCCGAGTTCCTGGCGATGATCCTCGTGGTCGTCTACGTGGGCGCCGTCGCGGTGCTGTTCCTGTTCGTCGTGATGATGCTCGACGTGGATTTCGCGCAGCTGCGCCAGGGCTTCCAGCAATACCTGCCCATCGGCGCGCTGATCGGCGCGGTGTTCCTGATCGAGCTGCTGCTCGTGGTCGGCTCCTGGACCATCGATCCGGGCCTCGTGCAGGCCCCACTCGGGCCGGTCGCCAGCGCCGAGTCGGTGACGAACACCCAGGCGCTCGGCCGGGTGCTCTACACGGACTACGTCTTCTTCTTCCAACTCGCCGGCCTGATCCTGCTGGTCGCGATGATCGGCGCCATCGTGCTGACCCTGCGCGACCGCCCCGGCGTCAAGCGCCAGAACATCAACGTCCAGAACGCGCGGACCCAGGGCATGGCGGTGGAGACCCGCAAGGTGCCCTCCCGCCAGGGCGTGGAAGTCTGATGGCCGGCGGACCTCGAACGGCAGAGAGCGGGAGCGTCATCCGATGATCGGCCTGAGCCATTACCTGACGGTCGCCGCGATCCTGTTCACGCTCGGCGTGCTCGGCATCTTCGTGAACCGCAAGAACGTCATCGTCATCCTGATGTCCGTCGAGCTCATCCTGCTCGCGGTGAACATCAACCTCGTCGCCTTCTCCACCCACCTCAACGACATCACCGGACAGGTCTTCGCCCTGTTCGTGCTGACCGTGGCGGCGGCGGAGGCGGCCATCGGCCTCGCCATCCTCGTCGTGTTCTTCCGAAACCGCGGTTCGATCGCGGTCGAGGACGTCAACATGATGAAGGGCTGATCGGGACCCGAGGCGAACACCCTTCGACGCCCGGCGGCGCGGTCCTCGCGCCGCCAGGGCGGTGACACGAACCCCACAGGGCGCCGCCCCGGCTCCCCTGCGCGTCGCGCGGGGGCCGGGCGCACCCCAGGAGGCCGGACAAGCCAGCGATGTATCACGCGATCGTCTTCCTCCCGCTCGTCGGTGCGCTGCTCGCCGGCCTGTTCGGCCGCCAGCTCGGCCCGAAGCTCAGCGAGGGCATCACCACCGGCCTCCTCGCCTTCTCGGCGCTGCTGTCCTGGGGCGCCTTCCTCGAGGTGCCCGGCACCGAGCACGCCACCCGGGTGCAGGTCGCGACCTGGTTCACCGCCGGCGACCTCGTGGTCGACTGGGCCTTCCGCGTCGACACCCTGACGGTGATCATGCTGGTGGTGGTGACCTCGGTCTCGACCCTCGTGCACCTCTACTCCATCGGCTACATGGCGGAGGACCCGCACCGGCCGCGCTTCTTCGCCTACCTTTCGCTCTTCACCTTCGCCATGCTGATGCTGGTGACGGCCGACAACCTCGTGCAGATGTTCTTCGGCTGGGAGGGCGTCGGCCTCGCCTCCTACCTGCTGATCGGGTTCTGGTACGAGAAGCCCTCGGCCAACGCCGCCGCCATGAAAGCCTTCATCGTCAACCGCGTCGGCGATTTCGGCTTCTCGCTGGGCATCTTCCTCGTCTTCGTGCTCACGGGCTCCATCGCCTTCGACGGCATCTTCGCCCGGGCGCCCGAGATCAAGGACGCGACCTTCCACTTCCTCGGCTACGACTGGAGCGCGCTGACGCTCGCCTGCCTGCTGCTGTTCATGGGCGCCATGGGCAAGTCGGCCCAGTTCCTGCTGCACACCTGGCTGCCCGACGCGATGGAAGGCCCGACCCCGGTCTCGGCGCTGATCCACGCCGCCACCATGGTGACGGCCGGCGTGTTCATGGTGGCGCGCCTGTCGCCGCTGTTCGAGCTCGCGCCCAACGCCCTCGTCGTGGTCACGGTCATCGGCGGCATCACGGCGTTCTTCGCGGCCACGATCGGCCTCGTGCAGAACGACATCAAGCGCGTCATCGCCTACTCGACCTGCTCGCAGCTCGGCTACATGTTCGTGGCGCTCGGCGTCGGCGCCTACTCGGCCGCCGTGTTCCACCTCTTCACGCACGCCTTCTTCAAGGCGCTGCTGTTCCTCGGGGCCGGCTCGGTCATCCACGCGATGCACCACGAGCAGGACATGCGGAACATGGGGAATCTGCGCCGCTACATCCCCTTCACCTCGGCGATGATGACCATCGGCACCCTGGCGCTGATCGGCTTCCCCTTCACCGCCGGCTACTATTCCAAGGACGCGATCATCGAGGCGGCCTACGCCTCGACCCGGCCGGGCCACACGCTGGCCTTCCTGTGCACGGTCGTCGCCGCGCTGATGACCTCGTTCTACTCCTGGCGCCTGTTCTTCATGACCTTCGAGGGCCCCGCCCGCTGGGCCGGCCACGGGGCGCACCACGACGACCACGCGGTGGCGCATGCCGGGGCCGCCGCGCATCCGGCGACCGCGGCCCAGGCCGACGGCGCGCCGGGGCACCACGAGGGCGTCGCCCACGACGACAAGGGCCACGACGTCGAGCCGGCCTCGCACAGCGCCATCGAGCACCACGACCATGCGCACACCCCGCATGCGATCCTGCCGCATGAGAGCCCGCTGGTGATGACGATCCCGCTCGGCATCCTGGCCTTCGGCGCGCTCTTCGCCGGCCTGATCTTCAAGAACCGCTTCATCGGCGAGGGCATGGAATCGTTCTGGGGCCACGCCCTGGGACACGGCCCCGACAACCACATCATGCACGACATCCACGCGGTGCCGGCGCTGGTGGCCTATTCGCCCTTCATCATGATGCTGATCGGCTTCGTGCTGGCCTACTGGATGTACATCCGCCGGCCCGAACTGCCGGGCCAGCTCGCCGCGCAGCAGCCGAGCCTGTACCGGTTCCTGCTCAACAAGTGGTACTTCGACGAGCTCTACGACCGGATCTTCGTCCGTCCGGCCAAGGATTTCGGCAAGTTCCTCTGGAAGGAGGCCGATGGCCGCGTCATCGACGGCATGGGGCCGGACGGCATCGCAACCCGCGTCCTCGACGTGACCCGCGGCGTGGTCCGCTTCCAGACCGGCTACGTCTACCACTACGCCTTCGTCATGCTCGTCGGCGTCGCCGCCCTCATCAGCTGGTACATGCTGACCGGCTTGCCCAAGGTCGCCCATTGATGGCCGCTGTCACGCATCGGAGCGCCCGCTAATGTTCGGCCTCGGCATCCTCTCCGGCCTCCTGATCGTGCCGCTCTGCGGCGCGGCCTTCATCCTCACCCTGGGCGAGGAGACGGAGGCCTCGAAGCGCAACGCCCGCTGGGCCGCGCTCATCACCACGCTGGCCACCTTCCTGCTCTCGCTGGTGGCCTGGGGCCGCTACGACGCGACCACCGCGAGCTTCCAGCTCGTCGAGACCCATGCCTGGCTGAGCGAGGCCACCCGGTTCAAGCTCGGCGTCGACGGCTTCTCGATGCCGCTGATCCTGCTGACCACCTTCCTGATGCCGTTCTGCATCGGCGCCTCGTGGCTCTCGGTGAACACCCGGGTGAAGGAGTACTTCGTCGCCTTCCTCGTCCTCGAGACGACGATGATCGGTGTGTTCTGCGCCCTCGACCTGGTGCTGTTCTACCTGTTCTTCGAGGCCGGCCTGATCCCGATGTTCCTCATCATCGGCATCTGGGGCGGCAAGCGGCGCATCTACGCCAGCTTCAAGTTCTTCCTCTACACCCTGCTCGGCTCGGTGCTGATGCTGCTCGCCATCATGGCGATGTACTGGCACGCCGGCACCACCGACATCCCGACCCTGCTGCACACCCGCTTCCCCGTGGAGATGCAGACCTGGCTCTGGCTGGCCTTCTTCGCCTCCTTCGCGGTGAAGATGCCGATGTGGCCGGTCCATACCTGGCTGCCCGACGCGCACGTGGAGGCGCCCACCGCCGGCTCGGTGATCCTGGCGGGCATCCTCCTGAAGATGGGCGGCTACGGCTTCATCCGGATCTCGCTGCCGATGTTCCCGGATGCGAGCCACGCCTTCGCCCCGATGGTGTTCGCCCTCTCGGTGATCGCGATCATCTTCACCTCGCTGATCGCGCTGATGCAGACCGACATCAAGAAGCTCATCGCCTATTCCTCGGTGGCGCATATGGGCTTCGTGACGCTCGGCCTGTTCACCATGAACGAGCAGGGCATCCAGGGCGCGCTCTTCCTGATGATCTCGCACGGCATCGTCTCCGGCGCGCTCTTCGTCTGCGTCGGCGTGGTCTACGACCGGATGCACACCCGCGAGATCGCGGCCTATGGCGGCCTGGTGAAGCGGATGCCGCTCTACGCGGCGGCCATGATGGTCTTCACCATGGCCAATGTCGGCCTGCCCGGCACCTCCGGCTTCGTCGGCGAGTTCCTCGCCATGATGGGGGCCTTCCGGGCCAACCCGACGGTGGCGTTCTTCTCGGTCTTCGGCATCATCCTGTCGGCCGGCTACGCCCTCTGGCTCTACGCCCGGGTGATCTACGGCAAGCTCGAGAAGCCCAGCCTCCAGGGCATCCTGGATCTCGACCTGCGCGAGAAGATCATCATCGCGCCGCTCGTCGCGCTGACGATCTACTACGGCGTCCACCCGGCCCCCGTGCTCGACACTTTCGCGCCCTCGACGGAAGCGTTGATGCAAAGCATGCGGACCGCGCTCTCGAACACGCAGACCGCCGCGGCCACCCTGCCGCCCGCGTCGCGCTGAAGGCTTGACCCGATGAACGCCGCTCAGATCGTCATGCCCGCGCTCGGGCCCGCCCTGCCGGAGCTGATCCTCAGCATCGGCGTGCTGGTGCTGATCCTCTACGGAGCGTTCCGGGGCGAGCGCTCCGCCGAGGGCGTCAATGTCGGCGCGCTGATCCTGCTGGTCGTCGCGCTGTTCGCGGTCATGTCCCAGTCGGGGGCCAAGGTCACCACCCTGAACGGCTCCTTCATCGTCGACAACTTCTCGAAGGTGATGAAGGCGCTGATCCTGCTGGGCTCGGCGGCCTCGATCCTGCTCGCGCGCGACTACTTCCAGCGCGAGCGCATCGACCGGTTCGAGTTCCCGATCCTGCTGCTCCTCTGCACCATCGGCATGATGGTCATGGCCTCGGCCAACGACCTGATCGCGCTCTATCTCGGCCTGGAGCTGCAATCCCTCGCCGCCTACGTCATCGCGGCCTTCCACCGGGACAACCTGAAATCCACGGAAGCCGGGCTGAAGTACTTCGTCCTCGGCGCGCTCTCCTCGGGCATGCTCCTGTACGGCGCCTCCCTGGTCTACGGCTTCACCGGCACGGTCTCGTTCCCCGGCATCGTCGCGGCCCTCGACGGCACGGCGGGCTTCGGCATCGTGCTCGGCATCGTCTTCGTGGCGGCCGGCGTCGCCTTCAAGCTCGCCGCCGTGCCGTTCCACATGTGGACGCCCGACGTCTACGAGGGCTCGCCGACGCCGGTGACCGCCTTCTTCGCCTCCGCGCCCAAGATGGCCGCCATGGCGATGACGGTACGGATCTTCATCGGCGCCTTCCCGGACGTGACCGCGGTCTGGCAGCAGATCATCGTCTTCGTGGCGATCGCCTCCATGGCGCTCGGCTCCTTCGCCGCCATCGGCCAGCGCTCGCTCAAGCGCCTGATGGCCTATTCCTCGATCGGCAATGTCGGCTACGCCTTGGTCGGCCTCGCGGCCGGTTCGCAGGCGGGCGTCAGCGGCGTGGTGGTCTACATGATCATCTACCTGGCGATGACGCTGGGGGCCTTCGCGGTGCTGCTGTCGCTGCGGCGCGGCGGCCAGATGTTCGAGACCGTCGACGACCTCGCCGGCCTGTCGCGCACCCATCCGGTGATGGCCTTCTGCCTGGCCGCGATGATGTTCTCGCTGGCCGGCATCCCGCCGCTGGCCGGGTTCTTCGCCAAGTACTACGTCTTCCTCGCCGCCATCCAATCCGGCCTCGTGACCCTGGCGGTCATCGGCGTCGTCACCAGCGTGGTGGGAGCGTTCTACTACCTGCGCGTCGTCAAGGTGATGTATTTCGACGAGCCGGTGGCGGCCTACGAGCCGATGGCCCCGGGTCCCCGCATCGTCCTCGCCCTGGCGAGCCTGGTCGTGGTGCTGCTCGGGATCGTCCCGGGTCCTCTCGTCGGGGCCGCCGGCGCCGCCGCCAAGTCGCTGTTCTAGGTCCTTGGGCGGCTACGCGCTCGGCACCCTGGCGCGGGGGGAGGGACACCGCCTCCACGTCCACGACCGCCTCGGCTCCACCAACACCGAGGCGCTGGAGCGCTTTCGCGCCGGCGAGGCCGGGCCGCTCTGGGTGGTGGCGCACCGGCAGGAGGCCGGCCGGGGCCGCCGGGGCAACGCCTGGCTCTCCGAGCCTGGAAACCTGACGGCCAGCCTGCTCTGGCCCGTGGAGGACGTCGAGCCCGGCCTGGTGCCGACCCTCGGCTTCGTCGCCGGGATCGCCCTGGCCTCGGCCCTCGCGGCCTGCGGCGTCGCCGGGTGCCGGCTCAAATGGCCGAACGACGTGCTGGCCTCGGGCGCCAAGCTGGCGGGGCTCCTGCTGGAGGCCGAGAATCGCCCCGGCGGGCGCCGCGCGGTGGTGATGGGCTTCGGTGTCAATGTCGCGGCGGCGCCACAGGGCTTGCCTTATCGCGCCACGTGCCTCAGGCAGATGCAGTACGACACGCGCGCCGAGGATCTGTTCGTCTCCCTGACGGACGGAATCGTCGACGCTGCGCGACTCTGGGAGTGTGGCCGCGGATTCTCGAGGATCCGCGAGCGCTGGATCGCTGACGCGGCCGGGATCGGCGCGCCGGTTTCGGTGCGGACAGGCGACACCCTCGTACACGGAATTTTCGAGACGATCGACGAGGCGGGGCGGCTCGTGGTCCGATCGGAGGATGGGACGCGACGGACCGTGACGGCGGGCGAGGTGCATCTGGGAACGGCCGCGACGGCGGCTTGAGGTTTGGACGGACAATGACGACAGGACAAGACGAACTCGTCTTCGTGCCGCTCGGCGGCGTGGGCGAGATCGGCATGAACGCGGCGCTCTACGGCTTCGGCCCCCCGAAGCGGCGCAAGTGGATCATGGTCGATTGCGGCATGGGCTTCGCCGGCGAGGAGGGATTCCCCGGCATCGACCTGATGTTCCCGGATCTGAGCTTCATCGAGGAGCGCAAGGACGACCTCCTGGCCATCTTCATCACCCACGCGCACGAGGACCATATCGGCGCGATCGGCGAGCTGTGGCCCAAGCTGAAGGCGCCCGTCTACGCGACGCGCTTCGCCAAGAACCTGCTGGAAGCCCGCCGCCTCAGCGAGCCGGGCGCGCCCAAGGTCATCCTGAAGGAGATCCAGGCCGGCCGCCGGGTCCAGGTCGGCCCGTTCGAGATCGAGTACGTCCCCGTCTCGCACTCGATCCCCGAGTCGAACGCGGTCGCCATCCGCACGCCGCACGGCCTCGTGCTGCATACCGGCGACTGGAAGCTCGACCCGACCCCGATCCTCGGCGACGTGACCTCGGAGAGCGCCTTCCGGGCGCTCGGCGACGAGGGCATCCTGGCGATGATCAGCGATTCGACCAATGTCGTGCGCGAGGGGCGCTCCCCGAGCGAGGCCGAGGTCGCCGCCACCCTGCGCGAGCTCATCGCCGACGCGCCCCACCGGGTCGCGGTGACGACCTTCGCCTCCAACGTCGCCCGCATGCGCGCGGTGGCGGAGGCCGCCCAGGCCTGCGGACGCGAGGTGATCGCCGTCGGCCGCGCCATGGACCGCGTCATCGCGGTCGCCCGCGAATGCGGATTCCTCGACGGCCTGCCGGAATTCCGCTCGTCGGACAGCTACGGCTACCTGCCGCGCGACAAGGTCGTGGCCCTGCTCACGGGCTCGCAGGGCGAGGAGCGCGCCGCGCTCGCCCGGGTCTCGCGCGACGACCATCCCGACATCACCCTGGCGGCGGGCGACCGCGTCATCTTCTCGTCGCGGGCGATCCCCGGCAACGAGCGGGCGGTCGGGGCGATCATCAACGACCTCATCAATGCCGGCATCGAGGTGGTCACCGACCGCACGAAGCTCGTCCACGTCTCGGGCCATCCCCGGCGCGACGAGATGGCGGAGATGTATGCCTGGACCCGTCCGCAGACGGCGATCCCCGTCCACGGCGAGGCCCTGCACCTCGACGAGCACGCGCGCTTCGCCCGGGCCCAGGGCGTGCCGAACATCGTCAAGGCCCGCAACGGCAGCGTCGTGCGCCTCGCGCCCGGCACGCCGGAGATCGTCGACCACGTCAAGGCCGGGCGCCTGTTCAAGGACGGGAACGTCCTGATCGACGCCAAGGACCGGGCCATTCCCGAGCGCCGCAAGCTCTCGCAGGCCGGCCTCGTCTCGGTGGCCATCGCCATCGACGTCCAGGGCGAGATCCTGGGCGAGCCCGCGATCGACATCATCGGCCTGCCCAATCGCGGCCGCAACGGCCAGGCGATGCTCGACGTCGTCGTGGAGTGCGTGTCGCGCACGCTCTCGGGCCTGTCGAAGCAGAAGCGCAAGGACGCCGAGGGCGTCGAGAAGGCCGTCGACCGCGCGATCCGCTCGGGGGTCAACGAGGTCTGGGGCAAGAAGCCCGCCTGCCACGTCCAGGTGGTCGAGGTTTAGCGACCGAACCCTCCCCCTCCGCGGGGGAGAGACGCCGCTCGATACGGCGTGTTGCGTGAGACGCCCTCGCGCAGCGCGCCGTCATCCCGGGGCCGCGCAGCGGAGCCCGGGATCCAGACACGCCGGTGCTGCAGGACGTTCCACCGTCGGCGGTTCTGGATCGCACGCCGCTGGCGCGCCCCTGCGGGTCCAGGCTCGCCTGCGGCGCCCCGGAATGACACCGCGATGCCGTCGAACATCGCCCGGTTCGACGGGGGAGGGGTGGCGGTACGGTTTCGGAAGGAAAGGGAGCAAACCATGATCGGACGCCTGAACCATGTCGCCATCGCGGTCCGCGATCTCGACGCCGCCTGCGCCATCTACCGGGACACCCTCGGCGCCACCGTGACCGAGCCGCTGCCGCAGCCCGAGCACGGCGTGACCGTGGTGTTCGTCAACCTGCCCAACAGCAAGGTCGAGCTGATGTCGCCGCTGGGCGAGGGCTCGCCCATCGAGAGCTTCGTCGAGCGCAATCCCAATGGCGGCGTCCACCACGTCTGCTACGAGGTCGACGACATCATCGCGGCCCGTGACCAGCTGAAGGCCCAGGGCGCCCGCGTCCTCGGCAGCGGCGAGCCGAAGATCGGCGCCCACGGCAAGCCCGTGCTGTTCCTGCATCCCAAGGACTTCCTCGGCACGCTGGTCGAGCTGGAGCAGGTCTGACCCGGATGAGCGCCATCCTCCAGACCCTGGCGGCCTCCACCCTGCGCACCCTGGCGGTGATGGTGGTGGTGCTCGTCGCGGTGGTCGTGCTCGCGGTGGGCCTGTTCAAGCTCACCGTGTTCGGCGCGCTCGCCCTCTACTTCGTGGTCTGGTGGACCCTGCTCTTCGTCATCCTGCCTCTGCGCAACCAGGTGGAGACCGACCCGGAGCGGATCGTGCCCGGCCAGGATCCGGGGGCGCCCGCCGCCCCCCGCCTGCGCGAGAAGGCGATCCTCACCTCCGTCCTGGCGAGCGTCGTCTTCCTGGTGGCGGTTCAGGTCTTCGAGCTGGCGGGGCTTTAGGGCGACGAGAGCCTTGCGCCGGTCGGCGCGGTTGGACGGGGCCCCCGGGCCACGGGGTTCAGACCTTGCAGCGTGACACGGCCCCGTCTGGGGCGACCGGATTCCGATATCTCGTGGGCGGCACGGGTCCCCTCTCCTGACAGGAGAGGGAGTCGCCGCGTGTCTCGCCTCCGCCGTCGCGCGACCTTCGTTACGCGTTTATCAGAAGGTCGCTCGTTCAGACGCCCAGACGAGGATTGGAAAGGCCGGGTGGGCGAGGGCACACCTGCACATCACACGTCGAGGGCATCGAGCCGGGGCGCCGCGAGTCGGCCACAGCCCCGCGCAAGCGTTCAGCCATAAAAAAAGCAAGGCCTAAGCCTTGCTTTTATGAAGATGGTCGTTCGCTCAGCCTCGATTGTCTCACGCATTGCTGACGGCGTGGCGGCTGAAATTCCTCCCGAGACTCGGACCGTGTGGCGCCACTGCTTGGCGGCGCGATCATCACGGACGCGCTTATAGGAACAACAATTCTCATTGTCACCTGCCTCGTGAGACATTCCTGCGCTTTTCTACCGGAATGGCGGGCAAGCTTTCGCGCGACCGAGCCGCGACTTCGGAGACGAAACGCCACGCTGCGGACCCATGTCACCCGTCCGCGCTTGTGTTTTCCCGATGCAATGTGTTGTGTGCCGGGGCGCGCCGCCGACCCGCTGGCGCGCTGTTTCCAGGGCCTTCCATGCGTCTCTCCCGCTACTTCCTGCCGACCTTGCGCGAGACGCCCAAGGAGGCCGAGATCGTCTCCCACCGCCTCATGCTGCGCGCCGGGCTCGTGCGCCAGGAGGCGGCCGGCATCTATGCGTGGCTGCCGCTCGGCCTGCGCGTCCTGAACAAGGTCTGCGCGGTGATCCGCGAGGAGCAGGACCGGGCGGGGGCCATCGAGATCCTGATGCCGACGATCCAGTCGGCCGAGCTCTGGCGGGAATCCGGCCGCTACGAGGCCTACGGCAAGGAGATGCTCCGCATCGCCGACCGCCACGACCGCGAGATGCTGTTCGGCCCCACCGCCGAGGAGGTCGTCACCGAGATCTTCCGCGGCAGCGTGCGCTCCTACAAGGACCTGCCCAAGAACCTCTACCAGATCTCCTGGAAGTTCCGCGACGAGGTCCGGCCGCGCTTCGGCACCATGCGCTCGCGCGAGTTCCTGATGAAGGACGCCTATTCCTTCGACATCGACCAGGCCGCCGCCCGCCACGCCTACAACCGGATGTTCGTGGCCTACCTGCGCACCTTCGCGGGCCTCGGCCTGAAGGCGATCCCGATGCGGGCCGATACGGGTCCGATCGGCGGCGACCTCAGCCACGAGTTCATCATCCTGGCCCAGACCGGTGAGAGCGAGGTCTACTGCGACAGCCAGTATCTCGACTTCGAGATCCCCCCGATCACCACCGATTTCGAGGACGTCGCCGCCCTCCAGGGCACCGTCGACCGCTGGACCTCGCTCTACGCCGCCACCTCCGAGATGCACGAGCCGGCGGCCTTCGCTGAGGTGCAGGGCGACAAGCAGATGGCCGCGCGCGGCATCGAGGTCGGGCACATTTTCTACTTCGGCACCAAGTATTCCGAGCCCATGGGCGCCAAGGTCACCGGTCCCGACGGCGTCGAGCGCCCGGTCCACATGGGCTCCTACGGGATCGGCCCGAGCCGCCTCGTGGCGGCGATCATCGAGGCGAGCCACGACGAGGCCGGCATCATCTGGCCCGACGCGGTGGCGCCCTTCGACGTGGCCCTGATCAACCTCAAGACCGGCGATGCCGCCACCGACGCCGCCTGCGGCGAGATCCAGGCCACCCTGGAGGCGGCCGGCCTCAGCGTGCTCTACGACGACCGCGACGAGCGGCCGGGCGCCAAGTTCGCCACGGCCGACCTCATCGGCCTGCCCTGGCAGGTCATCGTCGGACCGCGCGGCCTCGCGGAGGGCAAGGTCGAGCTGAAGCGCCGGGCCGGCGGCGAGCGGGAGAGCGTCGCCCCGATCGACCTTCTCGCCCGCCTGAAGCGGCTCTGAGGCCCCCCATGGTGGCGACCCTGACGGACAGGCTCGCGGGCCTTCGCGCCCGCTTCCGGCGCGGAAGCACGCCACCCTTCGCCGGGTTCGAGTGGATCATCGCCGGGCGCTACCTGCGGGCCCGGCGCCGGGGCGGCGGCGTCTCCGTGGTGGCGTTCTTCTCGCTCCTCGGCATCGCCCTCGGCGTCGCCACGCTGATCATCGTGCTCTCGGTGATGAACGGCTTCCGCACGGAGCTCCTGTCGAAGATCATCGGCATCAATGGCCACGTCTTCGTCGCCCCGATCGACAAGCTCTTCACCGATTATTCCGACCTCTCCGAGCGCCTGTCGAAGGTCGCCGGGGTCCGGGCCGCGATCCCCCTGGTGGAAGGACAGGCCTTCGCCTCGTCGCCCTATGGCGGCGCCGGCAGCGGCGTGCTGGTCCGCGGCATCCGGGGCGAGGACCTCGACAAGATCGGCGCCATCGCGAGCAACATCAAGGGCGGCAGCCTGGAGGGCTTCGACGACGGCTCGGGCGTCGCCATCGGCCGGCGCCTGGCCGAATCCCTCGGCGTCCAGGCCGGCGACCAGATCAACCTGCTGACGCCGAAGGGCGCCTCGACCCCCTTCGGCACGGCGCCGCGCACCAAGGGCTACACCATCAAGGCGATCTTCGAGATCGGCATGACCGAGTTCGACTCGACCTTCGTGTTCATGCCGCTCACCGAGTCCCAGGCCTTCTTCAACCGGGACGCCGATGTCAGCCTGATCGAGATCTACCTCGACAATGCCGAGGCGGTGGGCGCGATGCGGCCCGACCTCGAGATGGCGGCCGAGCGACCGGTTCTCCTCACCGACTGGCGCCAGCGCAACCGAACCTTCTTCGGCGCCCTGGAGGTGGAGCGGAACGTGATGTTCCTGATCCTCAGCCTGATCGTCGTGGTGGCGACCCTGAACATCATCTCGGGGCTGATCCTGCTGGTGCGCGACAAGTCGAGCGACATCGCCATCCTGCGCACCATGGGGGCGACGCCCGGCACCATCATGCGGGTGTTCCTGATCAACGGCGCGCTGATCGGCGTGGTCGGCACCCTGAGCGGCCTGGCGCTCGGCATCCTGATCACGATGAACATCAAGGGCATCCAGCGGGTGCTGTTCCCCTCCGCCTGGGACCCCACCGTGCGTTTCCTCGCCGAGATCCCGGCCGAGATGAACGCCAACGAGATCACCGTGGTGGTCGTCACCTCCATCGCCCTGTCGCTGATCGCGACGCTGTATCCCTCGTGGCGCGCCGCCCGGCTCGATCCGGTGCAGGCCCTGCGCTACGGCTGAGGCCCGAACATCCATGACCACGAAAGCCGAGGCGCCCGGCGCGCAGCCGGTCCCGGCCCTGTTCTTCGCCAAGGTGGAGCGGCGCTACGCGCAAGGGGCCGGCGAAGGGGCCGGCGCCCTCGAGATCCTGCGTCGGGCGGATTTCGCGATCTGGCCGGGCGAACTCGTCGCCCTGGTGGCGCCCTCGGGCGCCGGCAAGAGCACGCTCCTGCACCTCGCCGGCCTGCTGGAGCGGCCCGATGGCGGCGAGATCTACGTGGGCGGCAGCCCGACCGCCGCGATGGTGGATGCCGAGCGCACCCGCCTGCGCCGCGAGGAGATGGGCTTCGTCTACCAGTTCCACCATCTCCTGCCGGAGTTCTCGGCCCTGGAGAACGTGGTCATGCCGCAGCTCATCCGCGGGCTCTCGCAGCGCGAGGCGCGGGCGCGGGCGAGCGAGCTCCTCGGCTTCCTCGGCCTGAAGGAGCGCCTCCTGCACCGTCCGGCCGAGCTCTCGGGCGGCGAGCAGCAGCGCGTCGCCATCGCCCGCGCGGTGGCCAACGGACCCCGCCTGCTGCTCGCCGACGAGCCCACCGGCAATCTCGACCCGCACACCGCCGCCCACGTCTTCGGCATCTTGGTCTCGCTGGTGCGCGCCTCCGGCCTCGCCGCCCTCGTGGCCACCCACAACATGGATCTGGCCGCCCGCATGGACCGGCGGGTGACGATCCGGGACGGGCTGATCGAGCAACTGCCCTGACGGGGCGGATGGGCGCTCCACGCGGACGATCTCTGGTGATCGAGAGTCCGACGCCTTGTTTGAGCGTTCTGGGCCGATCTGTGATCCTGGGCCAAGTCGACGATATTGACCAAGCCTTAACTACGATTCAGAAGCTCGAAGACTTTCGCTTTACATAGAACAAAACAAGAACAAAACTCGGGACGTCAACGAAAGGCGAGGCCCATGTTCAAGCGGATGATCCTGACGGGTGCGGTCGAGTTCATGGCCTTCGGGCTCCTGGCGGTGTCCATCGCCGCCTGGGCTGTCGCATTGGCGCCCTTGCGATAGCGTTGCGGTCCGGGCACAGACCGGAACTCTCCACAGCCAAACCGCGGGCGGCCGGCGGTCCGGCATGGATTCCTTCACGGCGAGGCGCTCTGGTGCAGGGATGGCGCGCATCCTCAAAGACCCGGCTTACGTCCACCTCCACGTCCATTCGTCGTTCTCCCTGCTCGAAGGGGCCCTGAAGGTCGGCGACATCGTGAAGGCCGCCCTGGCCGACCGGCAGCCGGCGCTGGCGCTCACCGACACCAACAACCTGTTCGGCGCGCTGGAATTCTCCGAGAAGGCCGCCGGCGCTGGCATCCAGCCGATCCCCGGCCTCCAGCTCACCGTGGCCTTCGAGGCGCCCGACCCGATGGCGCGCATCGGGCAGGCACAGGCGTCCTGCGCCAACGTCGTGCTGCTGGCCCAGGACGAGACCGGCTACGGCAACCTGCTGCGGCTGGCGAGCCGGGCCTATTTCGACGTCGCTCTGGGCGACGCGCCCCGGGTCACCGTCCAGGCGCTCGCCGAGTCGAGCGCCGGCCTGATCGCCCTGACCGGCGGCTCCACGGGACCCCTCGACAGCGCCCTCAGGATGGGCCGGGCCGAGCTCGCCGCCGGCCGCCTGGCGCAGCTGCGCGCGGCCTTCGGCGAGGACACCCTCTACGTGGAGATCCTGCGCCACGGCCTCGCCGACGAGCGCGTGGTCGAGCGGGAATTGCTGCGGCTCGCCGACGGCCACGGCCTCTCGGTGGTGGCGGCCAACGAGCCGTTCTTCGCCCGCGAGGGCGACTACGACGCCCACGACGCGCTGCTGGCCATCGCGGATGGCCGCCTCGTCTCGGACGACCGCCGCCGCAGGCTGACCCCGCGCCACGGCTTCAAGACCCGGGCCGAGATGGCCGCGCTCTTCGCCGACCTGCCGGACGCCCTGAACGCCACCGTCGAGATCGCCATGCGCTGCGCCTACCGCGTGCGCACCCGCAAGCCGATCCTGCCGAATTTCGGCGTCGTCGCCGCCCTCGACGCCGCCGCGCCCGAGGCCGTTCCCGCCGTCGCGGCGGCGCCGCCCCTCGACGAGCCGGCGGAGCTGCGCCGGCAGGCGGAGGCCGGCCTCGAACTGCGCCTCGCCCAGCACGGCACCGCGCCGGGCATGTCCGAGCAGGTCTACCGCGACCGCCTCGCCTTCGAGCTCGACGTCATCGTGGGCATGAAGTTTCCCGGCTACTTCCTGATCGTGTCGGACTTCATCAAGTGGGCCAAGGACCACGACATCCCGGTGGGTCCGGGCCGCGGCTCCGGCGCCGGCTCCCTGGTGGCCTGGTCGCTCCTCATCACCGATCTCGACCCGCTCCGCTTCGGCCTGCTCTTCGAGCGCTTCCTCAACCCCGAGCGCGTCTCGATGCCGGATTTCGACATCGACTTCTGCGTCGAGGGCCGCGAGCGCGTGATCCAGTACGTGCAGCAGCGCTACGGCGAGCGGCAGGTGGCGCAGATCATCACCTTCGGCACCCTGCTGGCCCGCGGCGTGCTGCGCGACGTCGGCCGCGTCCTGGAGATGCCCTACGGGCAGGTCGACAAGCTTACCAAGCTCGTACCGCAGAACCCGGCCAACCCCGTCACCCTGGTCCAGGCCATCGAGGGCGAGCCGAAGCTGCAGCAGGCGATCGAGGAGGAGCCGATCGTCGCCCGCCTCATGGAGATCTCGAAGAAGCTCGAGGGCCTGCACCGGCACGCCTCGACCCACGCCGCCGGCGTCGTCATCGGCGACCGACCGCTGGAGCAGCTGGTGCCGCTCTACCGCGATCCGAAGACCGGCATGCGGGTGACCCAGTTCAACATGAAGTGGGTCGAGGCCGCGGGCCTCGTGAAGTTCGACTTCCTCGGCCTCAAGACGCTGACCCTGCTGCGCTGCTGCACCGACTTCCTGGCCAAGCGCGGCATCATCGTCGACCTGGCCTCGCTGCCCCTCGACGATGCGGCGACCTACGCGCCGATGAAGCGCGGCGAGACGGTGGGCGTGTTCCAGGTGGAATCGGCCGGCATGCGCAAGGCGCTGGTCGAGATGCAGGCCGACCGCTTCGAGGACATCATCGCCCTGGTGGCGCTCTACCGCCCGGGCCCGATGGCCAACATCCCGGTCTATTGCGAGCGCAAGCTCGGGCGCGATGCCGGCAACGAGGCGAGCTGGTACCCGCACGAGAAGCTGGAGCCGATCCTCAAGGAGACCTTCGGCATCATCGTCTACCAGGAACAGGTGATGGAGGTGGCCAAGGTGCTCGCCGGCTACTCGCTCGGCGAGGCCGACATGCTCCGCCGCGCCATGGGCAAGAAGATCAAGGCCGAGATGGACGCCCAGCGCGACCGCTTCGTGAAGGGCTGCGTCGAGCGCGACCTCACCAAGGCCAAGGCCAACGAGATCTTCGACCTGCTCGCCAAGTTCGCCGATTACGGCTTCAACAAGTCACACGCCGCCGCCTACGCCCTGCTGACCTACCAGACCGCCTACCTGAAGGCGAACCATCCGGTGGAGTTCCTGGCCGCCGCGATGCAGCTCGACATCGACGTCACCGACAAGCTCGCCGAGTTCCGCCAGGACGCCCAGCGGCTGAAGATCACCGTCGAGCCGCCCTCGATCAACACCTCGGGCGTCGGCTTCGAGGTGCGGGACGGCTGCATCCACTACGCGCTGGCGGCGATCAAGGGCGTGGGCCGGGGCGCGGTCGAGGCCCTGATCGAGGCCCGGGGCGACAGGCCCTTCAAGGATCTCGCCTGCCTCGCGCGCCGCCTCAACCCGCGCATGCTCAACAAGCGCACCCTGGAGAACCTCGTGGCGGCCGGGGCCATGGACACCATCGAGCCGGATCGCGCCCGGGCCTGCGCCGCCATCGAGCCGATGATGAAGCTCGCCCAGGGGGCCGCGGAGGCGGCCAGCACCGGCATCGACGACATGTTCGGCGGGATCACCGCCGCGGACGTCACCCTGCGGGTGCCGCCCTACGATCCCTGGCCGATGGCCGACAAGCTGAAGAAGGAATACGACGCGATCGGATTCTTCCTCTCGGGCCATCCGCTGGACGAGTACGGCGACCTCCTCGGCAAGCTGCGGGTCCAGACCTGGGCCGAGTTCTGCCGGGCGGTGCGGGCCGGCACCACCAGCGTGGGCCGCGTCGCGGCCTCGGTCCTCGACCGCTCGGAGCGCCGGACCAAGACCGGCAACAAGCTCGGCATCGTCATCCTCTCGGACCAGACCGGGCATTTCGAGGCGATCATCTTCTCGGAAGGCCTCGGCCAGTACCGCGAGATCCTGGAGCCGGGGCGCCCCCTGGTGCTCCAGCTCCAGGCCAACCTGGAGGGCGAGGACGTGCGCGCCCGCATCATGACCGCCGAGCCCCTCGACGTGGCGGTGGCCCGCCACCAGAAGGGCATGCGCGTCTACCTGCGCGACGAGCGCCCGATCCCCAGCGTGCAGCAGCGCCTTCAGGTGCGCGGCGAGGGCGAGGTCTCCCTCATCCTGCTCCTCGACGGCGCCCGCGAGGTCGAGGTCAAGCTGCCGGGCCGCTACCAGGCCACGCCCCAGATCGCCGGGGCGCTCCGGGCCGTGCCGGGGGTGGTGCAGGTCGAGGTGAACTGAGGCGCCGTCCCGAGGCGGGCGCCCGGACTTTCCGGACGGGCGCGTCGGCCGGGGACAGAACCCGACCGACGCGGTGCCTCAGGCCGCGCGGATCGCCGCGAGGAACCCTTCGACCTCCTGGCGCACGTTCACCGACTGGACCGAGAGTTCGCCCGCCGCCATCAGCACCTGCTGGGCCGCCGAACCGGTCTCGCCGGAGGAGGCCAGGACCCGGGCCACGTTCATCGAGACGTCCTGGGTCCCGCGCGCCGCCTCGGCCGCGTTGCGCGAGATCTCGCCGGTGGCCGCGGTCTGCTCCACCACCGTCGCGGCGATGCTCTCGGTGATCGCGTTCACGGAGACGATGGTCTGACCGATCTGGCGGATCGCCGAGACGGCCTGGGCCGTGGCCTGCTGGATCGCCGTGATCTGGCCGCCGATCTGGTCGGTGGCCCGCGCGGTCTGGCCGGCGAGTTCCTTGACCTCCGCCGCGACCACCGCGAAGCCGCGGCCCGCCTCGCCGGCCCGGGCGGCCTCGATGGTGGCGTTCAGCGCCAGCAGGTTCGTCTGCCCGGCGATGCTGGAGATCATCGTCACGGCCTCGCCGATGCGGTCGGCGGCCTGCATCAGGCTGCCCATGGCGACGTCCGTCGCCTCCGCGTCGCGGGCGGCGGCCCCGGCGGCCGCATTGGATTGCTGAACCTGGCGCTCGATCTCCTGCAGGGAGGCGACCATCTCCTCGGCGGCCGCCGCCACGGTCTGTACGTTCGCCGAGGTCTCCTCGGCGGCGGCGCTGGAGGCGACGGCCTGGCCGTTGGTGCTCGCCGCCACCTCGGTCATCGAGCGCGCCGTCGCGTCGAGTTCGGTCGCCGCGGAGGTGACGATGCCGATCGCACCCGAGATGGTGTGCTCGAAGCTCCGGACGAGCCCGTCGACCCGGTCGGCCCGGCGCTGGCGCGCCGATTGCGCGGCGACCTGCTGCGCCTCCAGGTCGATGCGCGCGATGGCGTTCTGGCGGAACACGTCGACGGCCTTGGCCATCTGGCCCATCTCGTCCACCGCATCCTGCGAGGGCACGGTGACCGCCGTCTCGCCGGCGGCGAGCCGGCTCATCGCCCCCGTCATGCCGGAGATCGGACCGATGATGCTGCGCGCGATCAGGAAGGCGAGGGCGCCGCCGAGCGCCAGTGCGAGGGCGACGAGGCCCATCTGCAGGGTGCGGGCGCGGTCGACGCTCGCCTGCGTGGCGGCGGTGATCTCGGTGACCGCCACCTCGATCTTGGCCCGGACGCTCAGCCCGGTCTGCATCAGGGTCGTCGCATGCGGCTTGAGGTTGTCGTCGTAGGCGGTCCGCATCGACTCCAGCGCGGCGGCGGCGGCATTGAAGGCGCCGATATAGGCGCCGACCGTGTCCTGAAGCTGGCGGATCGGCCGCGCGAACTCGCCGCCGGTATCGAGATCCCGCAGGGCCTTGAGGGCGGCATCGGCCTTGAGGCTGTTCGCCGCGAAGGTCGCCGGACCCTGCGGGTCGCGGGTGGCCAGGAAACGCCAGTTCGCGACCCGCATCAGCAGCACCGCGCTGTCGACGTTCGCCGCCTGGGTGACCAGCGCCGCCGATCCGCCCTGCCGGATGCCGGTGATCAGCAGGCCGGTCGCGCGGGTCAGCTCGTCTCCGGTCTTGAACAGCTTGGCCTTGCTCTCGGCCAGGGCCTGGCCGGCCTGGCCGAGGCGCTGGATATCGTCCTTCAGGGCCGCGGACTCGTCGCGCATGCCGGCATAGATCGCGCGGCGCTCGTCGGAGACGGCGATGTCGACCTGCCGCTGAAGGAGGGTGGTGATGGCTTGGCGCGTCTGCTCCATCTGGCCGACCTGATCGGGCTTCTGGTGCGCCTGGAACTCCAGGGCCTGGCCGGAGAGGCGTTCTCCGAGGCCGTTCACCGAGAAGACGTTGCGTGCCCCCTCCTCGAGGCGGGTGAGCCGCGCATAATCCTCCGTGACGGAGCCGAGCTGATACTGAGAGGTGACGCCGATCCCGCCGGTGATGACGATCAGACTGCCGAAACCTGCATAGAGGCGAGCGCGGATACCGAGTTTCATCGACGTGGTCCGATCGGGGGAATAGTTTGCCCTCTCACCTGTATGCGCAAACGGATAAATAAGTATGAAATCAGAGACGAACCTCTCTCTGCAGGCATGTTGAGCTGATTTAGTTCATTCAATATCCTGCCGCGACGCACATAGTCTCGCGAAGCGTCGCCTCAGGACGATCCGAGGTCAGGGCCTGCGGCGTCGCGCGTGACCCGCCCCGCGACCCGCCGGGATCCGGCGTTCACGGCGGTTTCGCTCGGGATCCCGTCCGCGGTTGCCGGGCCGGTCCGAACGCCCGGATCTCAGGAGCCGGGCGCCCCCACCGGTTCTCCGGCAGGGAGCCGCGCTCGGAGCCGCTCGGCCACCATCCGCTGCAGGGTCAGCAGGTGCGGTCAGCGGATCCCTTCCGCGAGGCAGGCGGAGACCGTGCGGAACAGGTACTCGGCGCTGGGACCGAGATGGCCGGCGCCGGAGGCGATCCGGTCGGCGATCGCGGCGTCCGAGATCGGGCCGGTATAGCGGTCGCTGTCCGGGTTCACCACGAAGGTGAGCGCCTGGATCGGGCCTGCGGCCGTCTCCACCGTCACCCAGCGGCCGATGTATCCGTTGCCCCGCATCTCGCGGCGCCAGACCGGCAGCAGGGTCTCGGCGGCCTCGTCGCCGGTGAGCCGGAAGGCGACCCCGTCGCAGGACTCGCCTGCGTCGAGGGCGAGGACCAGGCCGGGATGGTCGACGCTGCCGCGGAAGCGCCGCTGCAGGAGGCAGAAGCGCCGGTGGTAGCCGTGGACGGTGCCGACCCGGCGCTCCGAATAGGTGAATTCCGGCCGCCAGATCAGCGAGCCGTAGCCGAACACCCAGAGCCCCTCCGCCGGCAGCGGCCGGGCGGCGAAGGCGGCCGCGAGGCCCGGCGCCAGCTCGGCATCGGTCATCAGGGCCAGGGCGGTGGCGTCGTCCGCCACCGGCGTGGGATGGGCGCGGGCGATCAGGTCGAGGGTCAGGTCGAGGGACGGGTCCGGCATGGTCGCAGCGAACCACCGGGCGGCCCGGGGCGCAAGACGTGGCCCCTCAAGACGTGGCCCCTCAAGACGTGGCCCCTCAAGACGTGGCCCCTCGCGAGATCCGACACGCCGTGGCGGCGGTCTCCCGCGCCGGCTTTCGGGTCTTGGCTTTCGGGTCTTGGCTTTCGGGTCTTGGCCTTCAGGTCTTGGCGGCGGCCATCGCCTCGAGTTCGGGCAGCGGCTCGGTGCGGTGGTAGTCGCAGGCTTCCTTGTCCTCGTCGATGACGGTCAGGATTCCGGCCTTCTCCTGGATGACGATCTTGACCCGCTCCGCCTTGCCGAAGGTGCGGCCCCGCATCCGGCTCGACACGCAGTAGAGGGTGCGTCCCTCGTCGAGGAAGGGCCCGGAGACCCGACTCTGCACGAAGCGGACCGGGATCAGCGAAACCGAACCGAACTCGGTCCGGCTCAGCGCGAGGGCGGCGAGGCGCTCCCGGATCGGGGCGGTCGCGGCGGGCGTCGGGACCGGCGTACGGGGGCTGCAGCCGGCGAGGACGAGGGGCACCAGGGCGGCGAGGGCCCGAGCGCGGGTGCCGCGGCGTGCGGGCACGGGAAAGGACATTGCGGGCGACCTCGATTCGGCGTCGCATCGAGCCTAGCCGGATTCTCGCAGGGCGGGAACGGCGCTCAGCATGCAACCGAAGCCATCGCGTCGCGTTTGCATCGCCCGGCGGGCGCCGTAAGACACGGCCATGCAATGGACCGACGAGGCCCTGGTTCTCGGCCTGCGCCGCCAGGGCGAGACCAGCGTCATCCTCGAACTCCTGACCCGGGAGCACGGCCGCCATCTCGGGCTCGTGCATGGCGGCCGCTCGCGCCGGATGCAGCCGGTGCTCCAGGCCGGCAATCGGGTGCAGGCCACCTGGCGGGCGCGCCTCGACGAGAGCCTGGGCGCCTTCGCGGTCGAGCCGGTGGAATCCGTCGCCGCCCGGCTGATGGGCTCCGGGCTCGCCCTCTACGGCATGAGCCACCTCGCCGGCCTGCTCCGCCTGCTGCCCGAGCGCGAGCCCCATCCCGAGCTGTTCGAGGCCGCCGGCCTCCTCGTCGCGCACCTGCACGACCCCGACATCGCCCCGCCGCTGATGGTGCGCTTCGAGCTCGCCATCCTGGCCGAGCTCGGCTTCGGGCTCGACCTCGCGGCCTGCGCCGCCACGGGGGGCAACGACGCCCTGATCTACGTCTCGCCCCGCAGCGGGCGGGCGGTGAGCGCCTCGGCCGGCGAGCCCTATCGCGACAGGCTGCTGGCGCTGCCGGACTTCCTGCGCGCCCGCCCGCCCGGCGCGGGGCTGCCGATGACTCCGGACGCCCGAGACGTTACCGAGGGGTTTACCTTGACGGGGTATTTCCTCGATCAGCACATCTGGGGACCGCGCGCGATCCCCGTGCCCGAGGAGCGCGCACGCTTCGTTGCATTGGGCACGCGGAACGCCTAAATTCTGTTCGTGCTTTGTTCTGATTTGGGTCGGTTGCGGCCCGGGAGTTCGTGATGGGCCAGCCCTTCGAGCCGCCATCGAATCCCGATGGCATCGAGAGCGTCGAGCTGAAGACCGCGCTGGAGGATCGCTACCTCGCCTACGCGCTCTCGACGATCATGCACCGGGCGCTGCCCGATGCCCGCGACGGGCTGAAGCCGGTCCATCGCCGCATCCTGTTCGCCATGCGGCTCCTGAAGCTCGACCCGACCTCGGCCTTCAAGAAATGCGCCCGCATCGTCGGCGACGTCATCGGCAAGTATCACCCGCACGGCGACACGGCGGCCTACGACGCCCTGGTGCGCATGGCGCAGGATTTCGCGCAGCGCTACCCGCTCGTCGACGGCCAGGGCAATTTCGGCAACATCGACGGCGATAACGCCGCCGCCCAGCGCTACACCGAGGCCCGGATGACGGAGGTGGCGCGCCTCCTCCTCGAAGGCCTCGACGACGATTCGGTGGATTTCCGCCCGAACTACGACGGGCAGGAGGAGGAGCCGGTGGTGCTCCCCGCCGCCTTCCCGAACCTGCTCGCCAACGGCAGCCAGGGCATCGCGGTCGGCATGGCGACCTCGATCCCACCCCACAACGCGGCCGAGCTCTGCGACGCGGCGCTCTACCTCATCACCCATCCGGAGGCGACCTCCGCCCAGCTCCTCACCTTCGTGAAGGGACCGGACTTCCCCACCGGCGGCATCCTGATCGACAGCGCCGAATCGATCACCGAGGCCTACCGCACCGGGCGCGGCGGCTTTCGCGTGCGGGCGCGCTGGGCCAAGGAGGATCTCGGGCGCGGGACCTGGACCATCGTGGTCACGGAGATCCCCTACGGCGTGCAGAAGGCGCGCCTGATCGAGAAGCTCGCGGAGCTGCTGCAGGAGCGCAAGCTGCCGCTCCTGGCCGACGTGCGCGACGAATCGGCCGAGGACGTGCGCATCGTTCTTGAGCCGCGCGCCCGCAACGTCGACCCGGTCATCCTGATGGAATCGCTGTTCCGGCTCACCGAGCTCGAATCGCGCATCTCGCTCAACATGAACGTGCTGGTGGGCGGGCTCGTGCCCCGGGTCATCGGCCTCGCCGAGGCCCTGCGCGAGTGGCTCGACCACCGCCGCGTCGTGCTCCAGCGCCGCTCGCGCCACCGCCTCGGCCAGATCGACCGCCGCCTGGAGATCCTCGGCGGCCTGCTCATCGTCTATCTCGACCTCGACGAGGTGATCCGCATCATCCGCGAGGAGGACGAGCCAAAGCCCGCCCTGATGAAGCGCTTCGAGCTCACCGAGATCCAGGCCAACGCCATCCTCGACACGCGCCTGCGCTCCCTGCGCAAGCTCGAGGAGATGGAGATGAAACGCGAGCTCGACGCGCTGACCCTGGAGAAGGAGGGGATCGAGGGCCTGCTCGGCTCCGACAAGCTGCAATGGGCCGACATCACCAAGCAGATCCGCGCGGTGAAGAAGACCTTCGGCCCCGAGACCAAGATCGGCGCCCGGCGCACCACCCTGGAGAACCCGCCCGATACGGCCGGCATCGACTTCACCGCCGCCATGGTGGAGCGCGAGCCGATCACCGTGATCGTCTCGAACAAGGGCTGGATCCGGGCGCTCAAGGGCCATGTCGCCGACCTGTCCGGCGTCGCCTTCAAGGGCGATGACGGCCTCAAGCTCGCCTTTCCGAGCGAGACCACGGCCAAGATCCTGGTGCTGGCCTCGAACGGCAAGGTGTTCACCCTGGAGGCCGCCAAGCTGCCGGGCGGGCGCGGCTTCGGCGACCCGATCCGCCTGATGGTGGATTTCGACGACGGCACCGAGATCGTGGCGGCCATGCCCTACCAGCCCGGGGCGAAGGTCCTCCTGGCGGCCACGGACGGGCGCGGCTTCCTGGCGCCGGCCGACGCGCTGGTCGCCAACACCCGCAAGGGCAAGGGCATCATGGGCCTCGACGCACCGGCCACCGCGGCCGTGCTGGTGCCGGCGGCGGGCGACCACGTGGCGGTGTGCAGCGCCGACCGGTTGATGCTGGTCTTCCCGTTGAGCGAATTGCCCGAGATGGTGCGCGGCAAGGGCGTCCGCCTGCAGCGCTGCCGCCAGACCACCCTCACCGACGCCCACGTCTTCGCCCTGGCCGAGGGCCTGCCCTGGCGCGAAGCGGGCGGCGAGGCGCGGCTCGCCAATGCGGGCATCCTGGAGAAGTGGATCGGCCACCGGGCCGAGGCCGGCACGCTGATGACCCGGAGCTTCCCGAAATTCGAGCGGTTCGGGAAGTAGGCGGAGCGGTCGCCCCAGGCGCCTGGGACGTGGACCTCAGGTCGCCTGGCCTAGGGTTTCCTCGACGAGGCGAGGATTGCGCTGAAGGAGCGCCAGCAGCACGCGGGCCGGTCCTTCGGGCTGGCGCCGGCGCTGTTCCCAGTTCCGCAGGGTGCCGACGGCGACACCGATCCGACGGGCGAAGGCATCCTGCGAGAGATCGGTCGCCTTTCGGATCGCGGCGACGTCGATGTCCTGCGGAACGTGGATGGCGCACCCGGCTGCGATATCCCCGCGCGCATGGGCGGCCGCCTGCGTCAGGCTCAGCGTCAACTCGGCGAACATCGCTTCGTCCATCGCTCTACTCCTTAGAACAAGGTCTCGACGAGACGGGCAAGGGTGCGGGCCTGATCGGGTGTCAGGTCGCCCTGGTCATTCTTCGCGTAGGCCAGGAGCAGGTACACGCCCTTGGGGCCGACGAAGTACGAGATCACGCGGGCGCCGCCGCGCTTGCCACGTCCTGCCAAGGGAACACGAACCTTCCGAAGGCCACCAGTCCCCGGGATCGCATCACCCGCCTGCGGATGCGCCGCGAAGAAATTCACGACCGCGCTGCGCTCGGCCTCGGTCATCACGCGTTCGGCGGAGCGCAGGTAGATCTCGGTCTCGATGACCGTATGAAGGGCGCTCGCCATACCTCAGACTGCGCCGTTGGCGCACGTGGGTCAACGGCAAGGTATCGGCCGCGGGCTCCGGTGAACGTCCGCCATGCGACTGCAGGCCCGTTGCCGTCCGCGCCAAACACGGACGGCAAGGCCCGGGGAACCGAGTCTTGCCGCGTAGAAAGCCTTGCCGCGCCTGGATCATTGCGATTTGGGAAGTCCAGTCGCGCCGCTCGGGTCAGCGGCGGCGGAACTGGCCGCGCATCGGCGGACGCGGACCGGCGGAGCGCTCGTCCTTGTGCCGGAACACGAGGCGGCCCTTCTCCAGGTCGTAGGGAGACATCTCGACGGTGACACGGTCGCCGGCCAGAGTCTTGATGCGGTTCTTCTTCATCTTGCCGGCCGTGTAGGCCACGATCTCGTGGCCCTGATCGAGCTGCACGCGGTAGCGCGCGTCCGGCAGGATCTCGATCACGAGACCGTCGAACTGCATCAACTCTTCTTTCGCCATCCACACTCTCCAGCCGGACGGCCTGAAAAGGGGCGACCCGGGACACAAAACGAAGCCGTTCGGCAAAACGCGGCGGGCGGCGGGTCCGATCCCATCGGATGCGCAACACCGGCGAGCGTTGCCCCGACATAATGTCCGGGCCGGCCGGAAGCAAGCTTTTCCCGATTCGGACCGGTGAGCAAGCCGGCACAATCCGCGCGAGGATTCGGCGAGGATTCGACAAGGTTTCGGAAAGACCAGGATTCGGCGCGCGCTTTCGCACATCGCGGCCCGCGAGATCGCCGCGGTCCGCCTCCGGCCGTGCCGCCGACGGCCGCGGCGCCCCGTCAGGGCGTGACGTCGTTGCCGACGTAGTCGATCCGCCCGTCCGGGGTCCGCTTCCAGGCCTGCAGGATGGTGGCCGGGCGGCGGGGATCGGGCTTGAGGTCGCCCCTGGCATCGTAGGCGAGGTCGCCGAGGATCGTCCGCAGGGAACGGCCCTGGTGCAGGTAGGCGGCTACCGCCCGGCCGTCCCCCGATCCGGCGCCGAGGATGCCCTGGCGCAGGACCTCGACGGCCGCGTAGGCCTGGGCGGCCACGGCGTTCGCCTCCGGGGTGCGCGGCACCCTGGCGGCCTTCCCGTCGGGCAGCCTGGGCTCGGGCAGCTTCGACTCGGAGAGCCTGGGCGGCTCGGGCGTCAGGGTCATCACCGTGCCCTCGGCCGCCGGGCCGGCCGCCTGCGGGAAGGCCGGGTCGAGGAGGCCGTCGCTGCCCACCAGGGGCGCGGTTACGCCGGCGTCGCGCAGGCCGCGCAGGAGCACGGCGGCATCCGGAGCGAGCCCCCCGAAATACACGACCTCGACCCGCGCCCGCTTCAGGCGCGCGGCCAGCCCGGAGACGTCCCGCTCGCCGCGGGTCAGGGCCTCGAAGGCGGCCTCCGGCTGGCCGGCGGCCTTCAGGGCGCGGCTCACGCCCTCCGCGAGGCCGCGCCCGAACGGGCTCTTGTCGTGCACGAGGCCGATGCGCTGGCCGCCATGACGGCCGAGGAGGTAGGCGCCGGCGAGCCGCCCCTGCTCGGCCTCGTTCGGCACGGTGCGGAACACGTTCCACAGGCCCTTGGCCGTCAGCCCGGGATAGCCGGTGCCCGGCGTCACGGCGACGATGCCGGCCTCCTCGTAGACCGGCATGGCCAGGGCCGCGACGCCCGCACCGAAGGGGCCGACGACGAGGCCGACCCGCTCGGCGGCGAACCGCCGGGCGACGACCAGGCCCTGCTTGCCGTCGCCGGCATCGTCGGCCACCACGAGGACGAGGCGCTGCCCGTTGACGCCACCGCCCCGGTTGAGATCGGCCACCGCCCGCTCGGCCCCGAGCCGCAGCCCCTCTCCGAAGGCGGCATCCGGGCCGGTCAGCGGGGCCGACAGCCCGATCCGGACCTGGGCCTCCACGGAGCCGGCCGTCGAACCCATCAGCAGGCCGGCGAGAGCGAGGGCACAGGCGGTGGCACGGAGGCTGGGCATCGGGGCGCGGGGTCCATCGAGGCAGGTGACGTGGCCCCACGATAGGGGTGCCCGGCCGGTGCGGGAAGTCACGCCCCGGATGTCGGCCCCATGAGGCTCGCATTGCCGCGGCTGCGCGGGACCTTACCTACTTCTCCCGGGTTTCCATCCATGTTCCACGCAGCGGGTCCGAGCCCGCGCCGGAGTTCGTCAGGGCCATGCTTTCCACCGACAACGACATCCTCGGCGCGGCCGAAGCCTGGCGGCGCGAGGGTCGCGCGGTGGCGCTCGCCACCGTCATCGAGACCTGGGGCTCGGCGCCGCGGCCGGTGGGCAGCCATCTCGTGGTCGACGGCGAGGGCAATTTCCTCGGTTCTGTCTCCGGCGGCTGCGTCGAGGGCGCGGTGATCACCGAAGGCCTGGAGGCGATCGCCGACGGCCAGGCGCGGGTGATCGAATTCGGCGTGGCCGACGAGACCGCCTGGCGGGTCGGCCTGTCCTGCGGCGGGCGCATCCGCGTCTTCGTCGAGCCCGTGGCCTGAGTCGGCGCCATGCAGCTCGAAACCCTCGCGGTCCTCAATGCCGAGCGCGCCGCGCGCCGGGCCGCCATCCTGGTGACGGAGCTCGACGGCGGGGTGCAGCGCGTGGTGCGCGAGGCCGAGATCGCCGGCGACCCCCTGGCCGACCTCCTCGCCCGCCATCTCGCCTCCGGCAAGAGCGGCCTCGCCGAGGCGGGCGGGCGCTCCGTCTTCCTCACCGTGCAGGCGCCCCCGGTGCGGCTGGTGGTCATCGGCGCCGTGCATATCAGCCAGGCCCTGTGCCCGATGGCGCGTACCCTCGACCTGGCCGTCACCGTCATCGATCCGCGCACCGCCTTCGCGACGCCGGAGCGCTTCCCCGGCATCGATCTCGTCGCCGAATGGCCGGACGACGCCCTGGCGGGGCCGGTCCCGCCCCTCGATCGCTACTGCGCGGTGGCGGCCCTGACCCACGATCCGAAGATCGACGACCCCGCCCTGGCGGCGGCGCTCCGGGCCGGCTGCTTCTACGTCGGCGCCCTCGGCTCGCGCAAAACCCACGCGGCCCGCGTCGCCCGTCTCACCCAGGCCGGGTTCTCGGAGGCCGAGATCGGGCGGATCGCGGCACCGATCGGCCTGCCCATCCAGGCCGTCAGCCCGGCCGAGATCGCCGTCTCGATCCTGGCGCAGATCATCGCCGCGCAGCGTACCCCCCGTGCCGGAGCCGCCCCGTGAAGTTCGGCGCCGTCCCCACCGGCGAGGCCGCCGGTCTGATCGCCGCCCATACGGTGCGGTCCCACGACGTGACCCTGCGCAAGGGCCGGGTGATCCCGGCCGAGGACGCCGCGCGCCTCGCCGCCGCCGGCCTGTCCGAACTCGTGGCCGTCACCCTGGAGCCGGGCGACGTGGCCGAGGATGCGGCGGCCGAGCGCCTCGCCGCGCATCTCGCCGGCGCGCAGCTGCACCGCGAGCCGCCCTTCACCGGCCGCTGCAACCTGCACGCGGCCACCGCCGGGCTCCTGCAGATCGACCGGGCCGCCATCGACGCCGTCAACGGCACCGACGAGGCGATCACGGTGGCGACGCTCGCGCCCTACAAGCCGGTGGTGGCCGGCGAGATGGTCGCCACGGTCAAGATCATCCCCTACGCGGTCTCGGGTGCGGCCCTCGATCGGGCCTGCCGCGCCGCGCCCGCGGGCGCCCTCGCCGTCGCGCCCTACCGCTTGACCCGGGTCGCCGTGGTCTCGACCCTGCTGCCCGGCCTCAAGCCCGCGACCATCGACAAGACGCTGGCCAACCTGCGCCACCGCCTCGCCCCCACGGGCGCGGAGCTCGTCGCCGAGGCCCGCGTGCCCCATCGCCGGGAGGCCGTGGCCGACGCGATCCGGGCGGCGGTCGCGGAGGATCGCGCCGAGCTGGTGGTGGTGTTCGGCGCCTCGGCCATCGCCGACCGGCGCGACGTGATTCCCGCTGCGATCGAGGCGGCGGACGGGCATGTGGACCACCTCGGCATGCCGGTGGACCCGGGCAACCTCCTGCTGGTCGGCCGGGTCGGCGCGGTTCCGGTCATCGGCGCGCCGGGCTGCGCGCGCTCGCCCAAGGAGAACGGCTTCGACTGGGTGCTGCACCGGCTGCTCGCCGGGCTGGCCGTGACCCGGGCCGACATCGTCGCCCTGGGCGTCGGCGGCCTCCTGATGGAGATCGTGTCGCGGCCCCAGCCCCGCTCCGGCGGCGACCCGGCCGACGAGGATGCCTGAGGCCGATGCCTGAACTCGGCCTCATCCTCCTCGCGGCCGGGCGGGGAACCCGCTTCGGCGCGGCGCCGAAGCTGCTGCAGCCCTTGGCCGGCCGGCCACTGGTGCGCCACGCGGCCGAGGCCGCCATCGGCTCCGGGCTCGGCCCGGTGGTGGCGGTCCTCGGCGCCCATGCCGACCGGGTCGGCGCCGCCCTCGACGGGCTCGATCTCGTCCGAATCGTGAACCCTTCCTATGCCGGCGGCCTCGCGACCTCGCTCCAGGCCGGTCTGGCGGCCCTGCCGGCGGAGGTGGCGGGCGCGATCGTGCTCCTCGGCGACATGCCGCGCGTGACCGCCCGCCACCTCACGGACCTCGCCGAGGCCTTCCGCCGGGCCGACCCGGCCCCTTCGGCCGTGGTGCCGATCCATGCCGGCCGGCGCGGCAACCCGGTCCTCCTGAACCTGGGGCTCCTGGCGCCGGCCCTCGCCGCCCTCTCCGGCGACCAGGGGGCGGGGCGCCTGCTCGCCGGACGCGACGACGTGCTGGAATGCGCGATGGATGCGGGCGTCACCCAGGACGTCGACACGCCCGATGGTCTCGCCGCCCTCGGCTGAGGCCGGTCAGTCCTGCGCCGCGGCCCGCGCCGGGGCGCGCTTGGCCTCGGCCCGGCACCGGTCCGAGCAGTAGCGGACCTCGTCCCAGACCCGCTCCCACTTCTTGCGCCACGCGAACGGCTTGCCGCACTGGACGCAGACCTTGGTGGGGAGATCGGCCTTCTTGCGCATCCGCGCCATCGGATCTGCTCGGTCGCTTCTGGGGAGACGTCGCGTCCATATAGGGCAGCCTACCGCCCGAGCTGCCCGGCCTCGCTGACCGGGACGGGGCTCCAGCGGTTGAGCTGGATGTAGCCGTCGCGGGCCGCGACGACGACGTGGCGGCGGTAGCGCTGCACCACCGTCCCGGGCGAATGGCGGTGCGCCTCCCGCCAGCCCTCGGCGGCCGCCACGTAGACCCGCGACTCGCCGACCCGTGCGATCGTCTCGATCGTGCCGAAGGCGCGGACGCGGCGCAGGATCGCCTCGACCTCGGACCGGAAATCCAGTGTCCGGTCGGCATCCGTGACCCGCGGCCAGTAGGAGCCGGTGCCCTGGGGGGCCGGCGTTCTCCAGAGGGCGGGAAGGTCCCGGGCGACGGGGCCGGCCGCGATGCGGCGCGCCGCCATCTGGCACTTGGCGAGCAGGGTCTCGTGCGATTCCAGGGGGGCGAGCGGGAAGCGCTCCTGGGCCAGGATGTCGCCGGTGTCGAAGCCGTCCTCGGCCAGGACGTGGGCGGTGACGCCCCATTCCGGCTGCCCGTCGCTGATCGCCTTGAAGAGCGGGTAGGGCCCGCGGCCCAGGGGAAGCGGGGAGGGGTGGAAATTCAGCCCGTAGGCCGCCTGGCCGCGCCAGCCCCGGATCAGCCAGGGATAGCCGGCCACCACCAGGGCCCAGTCCCGGCCATGCGCCTCCGCGAGCCCGGAAAGGTCCTCCGGCCGTATCCGCGAGATCTGCATCGGCACGCGGTAGCGGCGGGCCTGGGCCACCACCGCCTCGTTGTGATCGTAGATCCCGTCGCAGGGCCGGGTGAACAGCTTGATCGGCGTCCAGCCCGCCCCGGTCAGGGCCTCGAACACGCCGCCGAGGAAATCGATGCCGGCAAAGGCGAACTTCATGAGGCTCCCGACGGTCCTGCGACGTCACGGATCGGTCGATCCCGCGCGGCGACGGCTCCCCGTCCCCGGCTTTCGCCATACCTACCCGATCGGGAGCGAATTGGGAGCGGGCATGAGGCGGGACATCGTCGCCGAGGGACCGGGGCGCGGAAGCGCCGGCCGGGTCCGGAATCCGGCCCGCGCGCGTCTGCGCCGGCACGGCGGGGCCTGACGGCCATCCGCACCCTGCGCTTCCTCCTCGGCGACCAGCTCACCCGCCGCATCGCCACCCTGACCGATCTCGATCCGGAGCACGACGTCGTGCTGATGGTCGAGGTCCGGGCGGAGGCGACCTATGTCCGCCACCACAAGCAGAAGATCGCGTTCCTGTTCTCGGCGATGCGCCACTTCGCGGCCGAGCTGGAGGCGGAGGGCAGCACCGTCGACTACGTCCGCCTCGATGCCCCGGACAACACCGGCAGCTTCACCGGCGAACTGGCGCGGGCGGTCGCGCGCCACGCGGTCGACCGGGTCGTCGTGACCGAGCCCGGCGAGTGGCGGGTCTGGGAGATGATGGAAGGCTGGCGCGCCGATCTCGGGCCGCCGGTGGAGATCCGCGACGACAACCGCTTCCTCTGTCCGCGCGCGGCCTTCGCCGAATGGGCCGGCGATCGCCGGAGCCTGCGCATGGAGACGTTCTACCGCGGCATGCGCCGGCGGACCGGCCTGCTGATGGAGGGCGCCGAGCCCGTCGGCGGCCGCTGGAACTTCGACCCCGAGAATCGCAAGGGCCTGCCGAAGGGGCACGTCCTGCCCGAGCGCATCGCCTTTCCGCCGGATGCCGTGACCCGGGAGGTCATCGCCCTCGTCGAAGCGGAGTTCGCCGATCACTTCGGCGAGACCCACGCCTTCGCCTGGCCGGTGACCCGGACCGACGCCGTCGCGGCCTTCAAGCACTTCCTCGCCGTGGGCCTTCCCGCCTTCGGCGACTACCAAGACGCGATGCGCGCCGGCGCCCCGTTCCTGTACCACGCGCTGATCGGGCCGGCGCTGAATGCCGGGCTCCTGACGCCTGAGGAGGTCTGCCGGGCGGCGGAGCGCGCCTACCGCGCGGGCGAGGCCCCGCTCCACTGCGTCGAGGGCTTCATCCGCCAGATCCTCGGCTGGCGGGAATACGTACGCGGCCTGTACTGGGCGCGGATGCCGGACTACGCGGGCTCGAACGCCCTCGAGGCCACCCGCGACCTGCCGTGGTTCTACTGGTCCGGCGAGACCGGGATGAACTGCCTGCGGGAGTGCATCGGCGCCACCCGCACCCACGCCTATGCCCACCACATCCAGCGCCTGATGGTGACGGGAAACTTCGCGCTCCTCGCCGGGATCGCGCCGGCGCAGGTCGAGGAATGGTACCTCGTCGTCTACGCCGATGCCTACGAGTGGGTCGAACTGCCCAACGTCCACGGCATGGTGCTCTGGGCCGATGGCGGCGTGATGGGCTCGAAGCCCTACGCGGCCTCGGGCGCCTACATCAACCGCATGTCGGATTACTGCCGGGGCTGCGCCTACGACGTGGCGCAGAAGACCGGCGCCGCGGCCTGCCCGTTCAACTACCTCTACTGGGACTTCCTGATCCGGCACGCCGTGCGCCTCGCGGACAATCCCCGCCTCGCCATGCCCTACCGCACCCTGGCGCGCATGGACCCCGCCAAGCGGGCCGCCATCGTCGAGGATGCGGCCCGCTTCCTCGACGGGCTCGACGCCGCGCCCTCCGCTCCCAGGGTCGAGCAGGGACACCTGGACCTGGCGCCGCCCCGATCCGGCGCGGGCCGCCGCCCCGCCGGGGGCAAGACTCCATCAAGGGGTAGGCCCGCCAGGACGTAGGACTACCAAGGGGTCCAGACGCTGAGGCCGAGATAGGGGCCGGGGTCCTGATCGCTGGCGAGTTGCAGCCCGGCCGAGAGGCGCAGGCTGAAGCGGCCGAGGGCGAAATCCGTGGCGTGCAGCCCGACATTCCATTTCCGGTAGCCGGTCTCGTCCCCGTAGAGGGAGATTTCGGGTCCGAGATAGGCGTCCCAGCCCCGCGTGCCCCAGCCCCGCGTACCCCAGGACAGGCGGCCCCAGGCGCTCATGCGGGTGGTGCCGGCGATCAGCGTGGCGGTGAGTAGGGTCGCGTCGGTGGGGCGGGCCCAGACCTCGCCGTGCAGGCGCAGGCCGAAGCGGGGCGCCAGGGCATGGACGCAGCCGCAGCCCGACACCACCTCCATCGTTCCTTCGGGACCCGCATAGGCGGCAACGACGCCCCAGTCGTGAAACCATTGGTAGCCGAGCGCGACCGCACCGATCGCGGTGTCGCGGGTGACGGCCCCCTCCCGGCGCTGCTGGCCCCCGAGGCTGCCCAGGGCCACGAAGCCCTCCCGATCGAGCCGATCCAGCGCCACCTTCGCGCCCGTGGTGACGAAGACGGAGGGACTTGCCTCCAGGCTCCCGAACAGGAGGATCGAGGCGGGCGAGGAGGCCAGGGCCGGCGCAGCGAGGACGGAGGCGGACCAGGCGACCATGCCGGCCAGGATCGCGGGGCCGCGCCCCGGTTTTGGAACATCTCCTGCCTTCGGTCCCACGGGCGGTCTGCCTCGACCTCGAAGAAGGCTTCAATCTTCCGAAGGCAGGCCGGAAATGCAATCTCAGGTCGGTAAAATCCGGGTATAAGCTAATATTGGTTGCATTCTGCGCAGCCGATAGGTTGATGTTTCCGCGCACTGATCACCTTACGGAAACGAATCTTCGATTTGGCAACTCTAAATTGACGGCGCGTGTCCGAGGCACCCGTCGCGTTCGGCCACCGCCGTCCCGGCCGCCGCGAATCGCGGCCGTCCCGGCGTGCAGATGCGCCGCTTGGCCTGCGCGTCCATCTCGGCTACAGCCCGGCTCAGGACAGTCGCCAATGGCCGAGCTTTCTTGTCACCTGCTGCCAGAACTTCCGAGGTTCTCACCGTGCTCGCCGAGCAGGAAGGGGAACGGCTGACAGTCGGTGACATCGTCGCCGTCCTGAAGGATCGCGCCTTCGCGCTCCTCATCGTGATCCTCGGATTGCCCAACTGCCTGCCGATGCCGCCGCCGATCCCGCTGGTCTGCGGGCTCCTGCTGCTCCTGGTGGCGATCCAGATCACGGCCGGCATGGCCTCGCCCTGGCTGCCGCGGGCGCTGCTGCGCCGGTCCGTCGCCCGCAGCGACGTCGAGCGGGCAGCCAACCGGGCCGTGCCGCTGCTGCGCCGCCTCGAGCACTGGTCGCGCCCGCGCATGAGCCTGTTCGAGACGGCCCTCGGCATGCGCGGGATCGGCCTCATCCTGCTCACGCTGTCGCTGGCCCTGATCGTCGCCGCGCCGATCGTCGGGCAGATTCCCCTCGGTCTCGCCATCTGCCTCGTCGGCCTCGGACTCGTCGAGCGCGACGGCGTCGTGGTGCTGGGCGGCCTCGCCATCGGGGCGGTGGGCGTCCTCCTCAATGCCGGCTTCGTCTACGCCATCATCTCCGGCCTCATGAGCCTCTTCAATCTCTAGGGCTTCGTCCTGAGGCCCCGGCCCGTCAGGCCTCCAGGTGGCGGGCGCGGACGAGCCGGTAGACGAGCCCGCCCCGGCGTCCGACCATCATCGAGACGAGATAGAGGCCGCCGGCCGCCAGCACGATCGCCGGGCCGGTCGGGACATCGGCCTGATAGGACACGCTGAGACCGATCACGCTCGACAGCATCGCGATCAGCACCGAGACCGGGATCATGCCCGACAGGTCCGCCGCCCAGAACCGCGCCGCGATGGCGGGCAGCAGCATCAGCCCCACCGCCAGCAGGGTCCCCAGGGCCTGGAACCCGCCCACGAGGTTCATCACCACGAGGCCGAGGAAGGCGTAGTGGACCGGGGCGCCGGCGCGGCTGACCGTGCGCAGGAACAGCGGATCGACGCATTCCATCACCAGGGGCCGGTAGATCGCCGCCAGGCCGAACAGGGTCACGGTGGCGATGCCCCCGAGCAGCCAGAGCGCCGGATCGTCGAGGGCGAGCACGCTGCCGAACAGGATGTGCAGCAGGTCGATCTGCGATCCGCGTAGGGAGACCAGCAGGACGCCGCCGGCCAGCGAGATCAGGTAGAAGGCCGCCAGACTCGCATCCTCCTTGATCACGGTGGAGCGGGTGACGAGCCCCGCCATCAGCGCCACCGCGAGGCCGGCGGCGAGCCCACCCAGGGTCATGGCCGGCAGGGACAGCCCCGCCACCAGGAAGCCCACCGCCGCCCCGGGCAGGATCGCGTGGCTCATGGCGTCGCTCATCAGGCTCATGCGCCGCAGCATCAGGAACACGCCGACGGGCGGGGCCGAGAGTGACAGGGCGAGGCAGCCGACCAGGGCCCGGCGCATGAAGCCGAATTCGACGAAGGGTCCGAACAGGAGATCGATCACGCGGCGTGCCCATGGTCGTGCGCGGGTTTTGGGCCGTGCGCGGGTTTCTGGCCGTGCGCGGGGTCCCGGTCGTGCGCAGCCCCGTGATCGTGGCTGTGCGGATGGGCGGCGTCATGCGCGTGCGCATGGCCGTGAGCCGGGCCGGTCTCCTCGTGGCGGCCGCAGACCGCCGCATCCTCGTCCCAGGCCTCCGACAGGCTCTGGGCGCGGGCGAGATTCGAGGCCGTGAGCACCCGATCGGTCGGCCCCCAGGCCACCGCCTCCCGGGCGAGGAGCAGGGTCTGCGGGAAGTGGCTCCGAACCTGCCCGAGATCGTGCAGGGCGGCCACGATGGTGCGTCCCTGCCGGTGCCAGGCGCGCACCAGGGCCAGGAGGTCGGCGGTGGTGCGTCCGTCGACACCGGTGAACGGCTCGTCGAGGAGGAGCACCCGGGCCTCCTGCACGATCAGGCGGGCGAACAGGGCGCGCTGGAACTGGCCGCCCGACAGGGTGCCGATCAGGCGCTTCTCGAACCCGGCGAGGCCGACGGCGGCCAAGGCCTCCAAGAGCGTCCCCTGGTGGCGCCGCGTGCTCCGCCAGGGACCGAGGCGGCGCCACAGGCCCATGGCCACGAGGTCGAGGACGCTGAGGGGGAAGCTGCGGTCGATCTCCGCCGCCTGGGGCAGGTAGGCGATGGCGTCGTCGAGGCCCGGTCGCGCGATCCGGCCCTCCAGGCAAGGGATCTCGCCGACGATGCCCTTCAGGAGCGTCGACTTGCCGGCCCCGTTGGGCCCGACCAGGGCGAGGAGCGCGCCGGGGGGGATGATCCCGTCGAGGTGATGGACCGCCGGATGGCGATCGTAGCCGAGGGTCAGGCCGTGGAGCGCGATGGCGCCGGGCAGGTCGGCGCTCATCGGGAGGCCCAGAGAACCGCGCCCCAGAGCAGCAGGGCCAGCACCGCGGCCACCGCGAAGCGCAGGGACGCGCCGGCCTGGAACAGGGAGGGGCGGGGGGAAACGGGAGGACGCGGGTGTCGGGTCACGGATGGATCATTTGCCCGAACGGGAGCGCCGGCTTATGTTGGGGTGATACACTGTAACACTCGGGCAGTTCAACGGGCCGGGTTCATCCGACAGGCCGGGTCCTTCCAGCAGCCCGGGTTCATGGGGCAGACCATGCACGACCATGCGGCGACGCATGACCACGGTTGCGGCGGGGCGCCGGAGGCGATCGCCCGGGCGGAGCGCCTGTGCCGCGAACGCGACCTGCAATTCACCCGGCTGCGCCGCGACGTGCTGGCGGCCGTGGCGGGACAGACGCGGCCGATGGGCGCCTACGACATCGCCGAGGCCCTGAGCGAACCGGGACGGCGGGTCGCGGCGGTCTCGGTCTACCGGGCCCTCGACTTTCTCACCGAGCACGGGCTCGTGCACCGCATCGCCAGCCGCAACGCCTTCGTGTCCTGCGGCCATTCCCACACGGACGGTGCCGGCCTCGTCTTCCTCATCTGCCGGAACTGCGGCACCATCGACGAGACCACCTCGCCGGAAGTGGAGGATCAGCTCGGCCGCACCCTGGCCAAGGCCGGGTTCCGGCCGACGAGCCGGATCCTCGAGGTGGAGGGCGAGTGCGGTGCCTGTCTCGGCCGGTCCGCCGAGGATTGAGGTTCGGGCGGACCGGTCCGTCTCAGCGGGCGTTCCTGTAGGCGCGCCGCGAGAACACCGTCATGAACATGATCCGCAGATCGAGCCAGATCGACCAGTTGTCGATGTAGTGCAGGTCGTGCTGGACCCGCCGCTCCATGTCGAGATCGGTGAGGGTTTCCCCGCGCAGGCCGTTCACCTGCGCCCAGCCGGTGATGCCCGGCATCACGTTGTGGCGCCGGGCGTAGAGCGCGATGCGGTTCTCGAAGCTGCGGTCATGCGCCAGGGCATGGGGGCGCGGCCCGACGAGGGACATCTCGCCGAGCACGACGTTGAGGAGCTGGGGCAATTCGTCGATGTTCGAGCGGCGCAGCACCCGGCCGATCGGCGTGATGCGGCTGTCGTTGCGGGTCGCCTGCTTGAAGACCGTTTCCGGCTCCGCCTTCATGCTGCGGAACTTGAAGACGCCGAAGGGCTGCTGGTTGAAGCCGTAGCGCTTCTGGCGGAAGAACACCGGACCCGGGCTGTCGATCTTCACCAGCACCGCCACCACGAGGAAGAGCGGGCTGAGCAGCACCAGGGCCACCAGGGCCAGGGCGAGATCGAGGCTGCGCTTCAGGAACAGCTCGCCGGCCTGCAACGGGCGGCGCCCGATATTGATGCCCGAGAGGCGGCCGACCCGGGCGAGGGTCAGGTCGGGGAACCGGTCCATCACCGAGCCGGGGCGCAGATGCAGGGCCGCCGGCACCCGCAGGAACGCATCGATGCAGCGCTCGATATCCGAGGCCTCCGACCACGGCACCAGGATGAACACGTCGTCCGGGCGCAGGAAGCGCACCACGGAGACGGCCAGATCGAGATCCTCCGACATCTGGGCGGTGCGGGACGCCGCATCGGCCACCGGGTCGAGGGCGCGCAGGTAGCTCGTCCCGATCACGCGAAGTCCGAGGGCCTCCGGGTCGTTGTGGGCATAGAAGCGGGCGATGTCCTCCTCGTAGCCGACGAGATGGACGCGGTTGGTGTTGCCGGAGGTCGTCGCCGCCGCACTGCGGACCACGCGCAGCATCGCCCCGCGGGCCAGCAGCACCGCCGGCAGCCCGGTCAGGAAGAACCCCAGGGAAACGAGGCGCGAATACTCGTGGGTCGTCTTCGTGGCGAAGCCGATCAGCAGGACGATGGCCCAGGCGCCGGTCCAGACAGTCGCCGCCCGGCGCAGGTGGGGCCGGCGCGAAAGCAGCGTCTCGATGTTGTAGTCCTCGCGCACGAGGTTGGTCAGCAGGACGAAGAGCGCGATCAGGGCGGCGAGTTCGAAGCTGCCGCTGCGGGCCGCCATCGGCACGGTGCCGTCGAAGGCGGCATGGTAGGCGAGATCGATGCCCGCCGCGACGAGGAAGATGACGAGGATCTCCGCCAGGGCGGTCGCGGCCGAGAGGCCGATCCGAAAGGCGGTGCGGCTGCGGCGCGGCAGGAGCGCCGCCCAGACATCGCGGCGTGTCCGGAAGATCGGGAGTTTTTCGAGCGAGGCTGGGATGCGGTCATGAAACATCTGAAGCGCCATGTCCCATCCTGATGCGAAGACTGTGCGAATCTGAACCAAGTCACGAATCAATCATGGTAACCGAGAATAACGGTGCAAGTCTCGGGCCTGAAGCCCGCCGAACCTGTCCGGCGCAGGCTCAGGCCGCGTCTCGGAAGCCGCCGCAGGGCCGACAATTTGAAGAGTCTTTGAAAAAGGAAAGTGTTCTTATCGAGCTATGCGCGTGGATCAACGGTCCGAAAACCGCACGGCGCATTGTGCACTGCCCAGCAACGCCGGTCCGGCGGATAGGGTTGCGCGAAGACTTGCTGTCGACATGTGCGCCGGGGCACGCGGCCTCCGACGCATCGAGGCCGGCCCGGGCGAGGCGCGCCGATCCTGTCCGGATCGACGGCCGTTTTCCGTCTCGGAAGGCGGCGCGGACCCGATCGACGAATCAGGTCTGCGTGGCCGAATCAGCGCGCGACGGTTTGGATCGTCTCGAACCCTTCGAACTGCGGATGGCCGAGGTAGAGGGGCTTGGTCGACGGCACGCGGCCATGGGCTTTCCGGAACTGCTCCGAGCGGGTCCAGGCCTCGAAATCGGCCTTGGACGACCAGATCGTGTGCGAGGCATACAGGACGTGGTCTTCCGCTTCGGGGCCGCGCAGCAGATGGAACTCGACGAAGCCCGGCATTTCGCCCAGATGACTGTCGCGCCCGAGCCAAACCTGCTCGAAATCTTCGGTCGCGTCCTTGACGACTTTGAAGCGATTCATTGCGATATACATGATCCACCTGGGTTTTTCGGCGTCGCGAACGATCCGGTCCGACACCCTAAACCTGGGGCGGCAGCGGCCGAAAGTCATCGCCCCGGCGCATGCGTCGCGCTCCACCCGCTGAGATGCGGCCGCTGAAACCGGGGGCCGGGTCCGGATCCGTGACGCATCCGCGGAGGACCGGCCCGTTCGCAGTGCAGCGAAACTGGCGAGGGACGGATACAACGTCAGGCTTGCAATTTGTGCCGGCTTTGTGGTCAAGCTGTCAGAACGGTCACGGTCGATGCTGATGCGGAGTAAACATCTAGTGGCATTTGACTGCAGACAAGGATAGTCTCCCCCACCTCGTTCTATCGACGGTCGACTCCGCTGGTTTCGTGGCGAATGAACTTAAGGAATCCTGCGCGCCTCCGTACGAAAGCGTTCAAACCTCATCGTCCCCGGGGCTGGTCCGGGCGGGGGCTGGGAAATTCTACAGGGACTGAATCGAGAGATGATGCCTAAGCAGACCACCGACGTCGATCGCCTCGTCGGATTGAGGATCACCGCCCTGCGCAAGGCGCGCGGTCTGAGCCAGACTGCGCTCGGAACCGCCGTCGGCGTGACCTTCCAGCAGGTTCAGAAATACGAGAAGGGGCAGAACCGCGTCGGCGCCGGGCGCCTGCGCGAGATCGCCCGTCTCCTGGAGGTTCCGGTCTCGGCGTTCTTCGAGGAGGACGAGGTCGGCGGCACCCAGTCCGACGTGTTCGGCTTCCTCAGCGCGCAGGGTGCCATCGAACTCCTGCGGGCCTACGCGCTGATCGAGGACGATCAGCTGCGACGCGACGTGCTCGCCATCGTGCGGACGGCCGCGAAGATGGGCAAGCAGGCGCCCGAGCCCGCCGCTGCGGCGCCCGCGGCCGTCGCCGCCAGCTAGGCGCTCGCCGCGAGCGGCCTAGCCGATCCAGTGGAAGAAGCTGCCGGTGACGGAGCCGCGGCGATGCCCGGCGAGTCCGAGGGACACGCCCTCCGCATCGGTCACCGCCGCGAGCCCCGTCTCGGGCGTCGGTGGCCCGCTCCGCTCGCTGGCATAGTGGAACTCGTGCCCGACCAGGCGCGCGCCCGCCGCCCCGAGGGACCCTGCGGCCAGGAGCGTCGCCACCCGGTAGCCGAGATGCAGCCGGCGCGTCCGGTAGGAGGTCGCCACCGGCAGCAGGGCCGCCATGGGGTGCGTGACCCCTGCCGCATCCTCCAGGCTCTCGCCGAGAACCATGTAGCCGCCGCACTCGCCGTGCACCGGTTTGGCGCGCGCGAAGTCCCGTAAGCCGCCGAGGAAGCGATCCGCCCGCGCCAGGGGCGCGGCATGGAGCTCGGGGTAGCCGCCGGGCAGCCAGCAGGCATCGCAATCGGCCGGGGGCGCCTCGTCGGCCAGGGGCGAGAACGGGATGAGTTCGGCGCCCGCCGCCCGCCAGCCCGTCGCCATGTGCGGATACAGGAACGAGAACGCCGCATCCGACGCGATGGCGATGCGCTGGCCCGGCGGGCGCGGCAGGCGGCCCGTGCCCGGAGCGGGCGCCGCCCCGGCCGCGACGGCCAGGATCGCGTCGAGGTCGAGGCCGGCCTCGGCGAGGTCGGCGAGCCGGTCGAGGCGGGTCTCGAGGTCGCTGGTCTCGCGGGCCTGGACGAGGCCGAGATGGCGCTCGGGCAGGACGAGGCTGGCATCCCGCATCAGCGCCCCGAGCACCGGCATGCCGATGCGGCTCAGCCCGGTCTCGACGAGGCGGCGGTGCCGGGCGCTCGCGACCTTGTTGAGGATCACCCCGGCGATGCGGATGCGCGGATCGTAGGCCCTGCAGCCGAGGGCGAGGGCGGCGGCCGACTGCGCCGCGCCCGAGACGTCGAGGACGAGGATCACCGGCCAGCCGTAGCGGGCGGCGATGTCGGCATTCGCGCCCGTGCGCCCCTCCGGCGCCACGATGCCGTCGAACAGCCCCATCGAGCCCTCGGCGACCACGAGGTCGGCATCCGTGGCCGCGAGGGCCGCCACCGCGTCGAGCATCGGCTCCGGCATGGCGAAGCTGTCGAGGTTGAAGCTCGGATGCCCCGTGGCGGCCTGGTGGAAGGCGGGATCGATGTAGTCCGGCCCGCACTTGGCCCCGCGCACGGCGAGACCCCGGCGGGCGAGCGCCCGCATCAGCGCCAGGGTCACGGTGGTCTTGCCCGAGCTCGAGCGCGGGGCGGCGACGAGGAGGCCGGGCACGCTCAACGGGGGTCTCCGTCCGCGCGCCCGCTCAGTGCGGTCTCGCCCGTCGGCCGGAAGCGCCGGTCGTAATCGGTGGAATACAGGGCGCTCTCCCGGAACTCCGCCGGGTCGAGGGCGGGGCCGACCAGGATCAGCGCCGTGCGCTCCAGCCCCGCCTCCGCCACCTGGCCCGCGATCGTCGCCAGGCTTCCGGTGAGCACCCGCTCGTCGGGCCAGGTGGCGCGAAACACCACCGCGACCGGGCAATCCGCTCCGTAGAACGGACTCAGCTCGGCGACCACCGCGTCGACGACGTGGATCGAGAGGTGCAGGGCCAGCGTCGCCCCGGTGCTCGCGAAGGCCGCCAGGGTCTCGCGCTCCGGCATCGCGCTGGCGCGCCCGGAGGTCCGGGTCAGCACGACGGATTGGGCGAGGCCCGGCACGGTGAGTTCGCGCCGCAGGAGCGCGGCGGCGGCGGCGAAGGACGGCACGCCCGGCGTCACCGTGAAGGGGATGCCGGCCTGGGTCAGGCGGCGGGTCTGTTCGGCCAGAGCGCTCCAGATCGAGAGGTCGCCGGAGTGCAGGCGCGCGACGTCCTGGCCCGCCGCGTGGGCGGCCGCGCATTCGGCCACGATGGCGTCGAGGTCGAGGGGGGCGGTGTCGACGATGCGGGCGCCTGGCGGGCACCAGCCCAGGATCTCGGGGGCGACGAGGGAGCCCGCATGCAGGCAGACGGGGCAGCGCGCGATCAGGTCGCGGCCGCGGACGGTGATGAGGTCGGCGGCGCCCGGGCCGGCGCCGATGAAGTGAACGGTCATGGTCCCTGCGTGACGGATTGTGCGCGAAGCGCAAGGGCGCAGGTCGCCCCGGCGCTGGCGATTCGCCGCACCAGCAGGGTCGCGCCGGGGCCGGCGGCCGCGAGCGCGGCGGCTTCCGCCACCGAGCCGACCCGGCGCGATGCCTCGATCCGCTGCGAACGGGTGGGCACGTCGGCATCCACGGCGATCAGGGCCTCGGGCGGAACCGCGTCCAGGGGGCATCCGAGCCTCTCGGCGACGGCGCGGATCGCCGGCTCCCCGGCCCGGTCGCCGGCAGTGGCGAGGCGGGCGGGGCGGAGGCCCGGCAGGCCGGCGGCGTCGCAGGCCCGCTCGATCAGGGCGAGGATCTCGGCGGGCGACGTCGCATGGCGGAACCCGATCCCGGCGACGAGGTCGCGCGCGGCCGGTGTCATGCCTTGACCCAGGCCCATTGCGTCACCGGCATCGCGCCGCGCCAGCCGTGCAGGTGCCCGACCGGATCGGCATGGGCGATCGTCAGGCGCTTGAGGCTGCCGCCGCGCTGCGCGAAGGCCGCGAGCAGCACGGCCTCGCCCTCCAGGGTCACCACGTTGGCGACGAGGCGTCCGCCCGGGGACAGGGCCGCCACGGCCGCGTCGAGCACCCCCGGCGCGGTGACGCCGCCGCCGATGAAGACGGTGTCGGGCGCCGGCAGGCCGGCGAGCGCCGCCGGGGCGGGGCCCTCCACCACGCGCAGGTCGGGTACGCCGAGGCGCCCTGCGTTGCGGGCGATGCGGGCGGCCCGGGCCGGATTGCCCTCGACGGCGATGGCCCTGAGGCTCGGATGGCGCAGCATCCATTCGATGGAGATCGAGCCGGCTCCGGCGCCGATGTCCCACAGGGTCTGGCCGGCACGCGGGCGCAGGGCCGCCAGCGTCACGGCCCGGATATCCGCCTTGGTCAATTGGCCGTCGTTCTCGAACCAGGTGTCGTCGAGGCCCGGGCTGAGGGTGACGACCTGCGCCGTGGACGGACCGACCACCTCGATGCCCAGCGTGTTGAGGGGATCGAGCCCGGTGAGGTCGAAACCCGCGGCCGTCGCGCCGCGCCGGCGCTCGCGCGGGCCGCCCATGGCTTCCAGGACGGTGAGGTGCGACGCGCCGAGGCCGCGCTCGGCCAGGAGCGCGGCGACCGCCGCCGGCGTGGTCTCGTCCCAGGTCAGGACGAGGAGGCGGGCGCCGGGCTGGAGGTGCGGGATCAGCCGGGGCAGCGCCCGGCCGTGCAGGGTGAGGCAACTCGTCTCCGCCAGGGGCCAGCCGAGGCGGGCGCTGGCGAGGCTGAAGGCGGAGGGGTGGGGGAAGACCCGCATCTCCTCGGCCGGGACGAGGCGGGCGATCTCGGCGCCGATGCCGTAATGGAACGGGTCGCCCGTCGCCAGGATGCAGGTGGGTGTCCCGCGCCGGGCGAGGAGAGCCGGATACGCGTCGGAGATCGGGCTCGGCCAGAGCCGCGCCTCGGCGGCGAGGGGGGCTGCCAGCGCCAGGTGCCGGCGCCCGCCATAGACGAGGTGCGCGCCGTCGAGGGCGGCGGCGGCGGCGGGGCTCAGGCCCGCCCGGCCATCCTCGCCGATGCCCACGATGGTGAGCCAGGGGGCGTGCGCCCGCCGGGTGGACTCGGTGTCACCGGTCATGGACAACGCCCTCATGGGCGGGGGAAGCATGCGGATTCTGATCCTGGGTGGCACCGGCGAGGCGAGCGCGCTGGTGCGCGGGCTCCTGGCGGCGGATCGCAGCCTCGCCGTCACCCTGTCGCTCGCCGGCCGGACCAGCCAGCCGAAGGCGGAGCCCGTGCCGACGCGGATCGGCGGCTTCGGCGGGCCCGAGGGCCTGGCCGCCTGGCTGGGGCAGGACCGCACCGATCTCGTGGTCGATGCGACGCATCCCTTCGCGGCCCGGATGAGTGCCAACGCCGCCGAGGCCTGCGCCCGGACCGGGACGCGCCTGCTGGCGATCCGCCGTCCGGCCTGGAATCCGCTGCCCGGCGACCGCTGGACGGTCGTGCCCGACATGGCGGCCGCCGCCCGGGCGCTCGGCCCCGCACCGCGCCGGGTCTTCCTCACCATCGGGCGGCAGGAGGTCGGCGCCTTCGCCGCGGCGCCGCAGCACGATTACGTGGTGCGCGCCATCGAGGGCATCGATCTGGCGGTCCCGAGGCTGACGTCCATTCAAGCGCGCGGCCCGTTCGACGCGGCCGCCGAGGCCGTGTTCCTGACCGCGCGCGCGATCGAAATCCTGGTCAGCAAGAATTCCGGGGGCAGCGCCACCTCCGGCAAGATCGCCGCGGCGCGGGCGCTGGGCTTGCCCGTGGTGATGGTCGACCGACCGGAGAAACCGGACGTGCCGAGCGTGCCGGACGTCGCGGAAGCCCTCGCGCGGATCGCCGCCCTCTGAGGCCTGCGCCGACCCGCGCATCAGGCCGCCGGCACGCTGCGCGGCGTGTAGACGAAGGGCGTCGCCTCGCCGCGCGGGATCAGGCGGGTGGCCGAGGCGCCGATGATCACGACGGTGGCCATGTCGGCGGTGCTGACGCGGGCCTCGTCGAGGGTGAGCACCCGGATCGCCTCGTCGGGCCGCGAGACCGCGCGGGCGAAGACCACCGGCGTGTCGCCGCGCCGGATCCCGGCGGCCAGGTCGAGGGCCTTGCCGAGCTGCCAGGGCCGCGCCGAGGAGATCGGGTTGTAGAGGGAGACCACGAAATCCGCCCGCAGGACCGCTTCCAGGCGGGCGGTGATGACCTCCCAGGGCTTGAGGTTGTCCGAGAGCGACATCGCGCAGAAATCGCCGCCCAGCGGCGCGCCGAGGCGGGCGGCGGCGGCCAGCATCGCGGTGATGCCGGGCTCCACCGTGATGGGAAGCCTGGCCCAGGCCGGGTCGCCGGCCTCCACGGCCTCGAACACCGCCGCCGCCATGGCGAACACGCCGGGGTCGCCGCCCGAGACCACCACGACGCGCCGGCCGGAGGCGGCGAGTTCGAGGGCGTGGCGCGCCCGGTCGACCTCGACGCGGTTGTCGCTGGCATGGCGGACGAGCCCCGGCCGCTCCGGCACCCGGGCGACGTAGGGGATGTAGCCGATGAGGTCCTGCGCCTGGGCCAGGGCCTCCTGGGCGGCGGCCGTCAGCAGGCGCGGATCGCCGGGCCCGAGGCCGACGATGGTGACGGACCCCGGGACGGGACCGCTCACGGCCGGCGTCCCTCGCCGGGCAGGAGCACCATCGAGAAGTAGGGCGCGACGTCGTCGAGCTTGTCCTTGAGGGCGATCACCCGCTCGCCCGCCATGGTGCCGCGCTCGACATAGACCGCCCGCTCCAGCACGCCGGCCTCGGCGAGCGCCGCCCGCACCTTCGGCAGGTGGCGGCCGAGCTTCATCAGCACGGCGGCGTCGGTGCGCGCCAGGCGCTCCACCAGGGCGGCGTGCGGCAGGGTGGCGGGCAGCACGGTGAGCACGTCGTCGCCCCAGGTGATCGGAGTGCCGGCCCGGGTCCAGCAGCCGGACATGCCGGTGACGCCGGGCACCACCTCCACGGGGAAGCGGTCCTTCAGGCGGCGCCACAGGTGCATGAAGGAGCCGTAGAAGAACGGGTCGCCCTCCGACAGGATCGCGACGTCCCGGCCCGCTCCGAGATGGTCGGCGAGGCGGGCCGAGGCGTCGTCGTAGAAGGCGGCGAGCGCCGCGACGTATTCGGGATGCTCGGGGTGAAGCTCGGTGGTGTAGGGGTAGACCAGCGGGCATTCCCGCGCCGGCTCCGAGGCCAGCACGGCATCCGCGATGGTGCGGGCATTGCCGCGCCGGCCCTTCTTGCAGAAATGCACCAGCACCGGAGCCCGCTCCAGCACCCGCAGGGCGCGGAGGGTGAGGTATTCCGGCTCGCCCGGGCCCATGCCGACGCCGAACAGGGTGCCGGTGGTCACCGCACGCGGATTCTCGGTCCGCTCCGCCGGGTCGGGGGGAAGCCGCTCGCCCGAATCCATCACTCGATCTCTTGCGCGAGCGCGTTGACGGCCGCGGCGGTCATGGCGCTGCCGCCGCGCCGGCCATGGACCACGATGAAGGGCACGCGGCCGTCGCGGGCGAGCGCTTCCTTCGATTCGGCGGCACCGACGAACCCGACCGGGATGCCGATGACGGCGGCCGGGGGGGGCACGCCGTCGTCGAGGAGTTCGAGCAGGCGGAACAGCGCGGTCGGCGCATTGCCCACAGCCACGACGCTGCCGGGCAGGTGCTCGCGCCAGAGCTCCATGGCGGCGGCCGAGCGGGTGGTGCCCATGGCGGCGGCCAGCTCCGGCACGCGCGGATCGCTCAGGGTGCAGATCACCCGGTTGTCGGCGGGCAGCCGTGCCCGGGTGACGCCGTCGGCGACCATGCGGACGTCGCACAGGATCGGCGCCCCGGCCTTCAGGGCCGCCTCGCCGGCCTGCGCGAAATCGGGGGAGGCCTCCACGTCGCGCGGCAGGTCGGTCATGCCGCAGGCATGGATCATCCGCACCACGACCCGCTCGGCGGTGCCCTGGAAGCGCGCGAGATCGGCCTCGGCCCGGATCATCGCGAAGGAGCGGGCGTAGATCGCCCCTCCGTCACGCAGGTAGTCGAGGCGGGAACTCATGACGGTCGCGGTCCTGGCGGGGGTTCTGGGACGATCTGGGCGAGGGATAATGCCGAATCCGCCCTCCTTACGCGCTCCAGCGCGGCCTCGAAAGGGAGGCGCGTCGCCGGCAACGCATCGGGGCGCCCGGACAGCACGACGTCGTAGTGTCCGTCCCGCCCGACGAGGGTGAGGTCGGCGGCGCCCGGATGGGCGCAGCCCTTGGGGCAGCCCGAGACATGGGCGCGCAGGCCCCGCGCCGCGAAGGGCCGGAACGCCTCGGCCAGGCGGGCCGCGTCGTGCAGGGTCGGCGTCGAGCCCGAGGCGCAGGCCGGCGCGCCGGGGCAGGCCGCAACGGCCCCGCGCGGATCGTCGGCCCGCGTCAGGAAGCCGGCCCCGGCCAGGGCTCTGCGCGCGGTCTCGGCGGCTCCGGCGTCGGCGCAGACGAGGAGGACGCCGCGGGTCGGGGAGAGGCGCAGATCCGCAGCCCCGACGGCGTCCGCCGTATCGGCGAGACGGCCGAGCGCATCGGCCGTGCCGCGGCCGAAGGGGGCGTCGACGAGGAGGGCGACGGCGCCATCCGCCACCGGGGACGCGGATCGCGGGGACCCGCGTTCGGGCCTGACGGGAGTGGGCAGGGGGAACGCGCCCGGACTCAGGGCGGACGACGCGGCCGGGGCCGGGATTGCCGGTAGGGCGAAGCGAGCCGGGATCTCCGCGCGCGCTACGTCGGGGACATCGCGCATCCGGCGCTGCCCGCTCGCCGCCAGCAGGCGCAGGGCCGCCTCCACGACGGTCTCCACGTCGTCGTCGGGCAGGCGCCACCAGGCCGCATCGCCGGCGAGGTGCAGGGCCAGGCCACCGCGGATGGCGACACAGTGAAGGTCGGCTTCCGCCGGGCCGAGGGCGATGCCGTGGGTGGCCGACTCGACGGCGACCAGGGATTTCGGCGGCAGGCCGGCGATTCCCAGCCCGATCGCCTCGATCCGGCGGGCCAGGGCAGGGACGTCGACCGCCCCGGCGGGTTCGAACCCCGCCAGCGGCGTGGTCAGGGTGAGGCGCTGCGGGCCGCCGTCGTGACGGACATCCCCGAGCCCGGCGGCCGCCAGGGCTTCGGCCAGACCGCAGCGGGTCGCCTCGGTGACGCCGCGGATCTGCAGGTTGGCCCGGGCGGTGACGTCGACATGGCCGTTGCCGAAGCGGCGCGCGGCGTCCGCCACCGCCCGGGCCTGGGCCGCGGTCAGGCGCCCGAGGGGCGGGTGGACGCGGGCGAGCAGGCCGTCGCCGGTGGGCATCGGCCGGGCGAGGCTCGGGCACCAGCCGCGCCGGCTCGGCGCCTCCGGAGCGACGCGGCGGGGCGCGTTCATTCGGCCGCCTCGCGCAGGAGTTCGTCCGCCGCCATGGCATTGCGCCGTGTGGTCCAGAGGCCGCGCCGGCGGGCCTCGTCGAAGCGCTCGAGGATGGCGCGGGCCGCCTCCGGATTGGCCGCCCGCAGGGCCTCGAAGGTCTCGAGGTCGGCGATCATCGCGCCGTAGAGCCGGTCGAGGTCGGCGTCGGAGACCGCGTCCGTGGTCGCGGCGAGGACGAAGACCGCGTCGATCCCCTGCGCCAGTTCCTGGGCGCCGCGATAGCCGTGCCGGAGCTGCGCCGCGATCCAGCGCGGATGGGCGAGGCGGCCCCGGATCAGGCGGGCGGCGTCCTCGCGGGCGGTGCGGGCCTTCGGGGTCTCGGGCGTGGCGACGTCGAGGCTGTAGAGGGCGGGGCTCGCCCCCGTCAGGGCGGCGGCGGCCGAGAAGCCGCCCATCGCCTCCACGGCGGCGTCGCCGTCGAGGAGGTCGCGCTCGGCGACGTCGAAGGCATGCACGTAGGCGTCGGCGCCCGCGACCCGCGCCGCGAAGCCGGCATCCGCCGCCTCCGCCGTGCCGCCATAGGCGTGGGAGGTCGCTTCGAGATAGGCGCGCCCGAGATCGTCGCGGCTGTCCCAGGCGCCGTCCAGGGCGAGGCCGCCGGCCCCCGCGCCGTAGCGCCCGGGCGCCGCGCCGTAGACCCGGGCCGGCGCCTCGCCGCGGCGGCGGGCGGCGGCCAGGGGATTCTCGTCGTCCTCCTCCTCGCGGGCGGCCACCGCCTCTGAGGCGCGGGCGAGGAGCGACAGGGTCTCGGGGAAGGTGTCGCGAAAGGCGCCCGAGACCCGCACCGTCACGTCGATGCGCGGCCGGTCGAGGAGGGCCAGCGGCAGCACCTCGAAGCCGGTGACGCGGGTCGAGGCATGGTCCCAGACCGGGCGCACGCCCATCAGCGCCAGGGCGTGGGCGATGTCCTCGCCGCCGGTGCGCAGGGTCGGCGAGGCCCAGAGATCCATGACGATCCGGGCCGGGTACTCGCCCTCGTCCTGCAGGTAGCGCAGGACCACGGCGTCGGCCGCCCGGGCGCCCAGGGTCGTCGCGGCCCGGGTCGGCAGGCTGCGCGGGTCCAGGGTGGCGAGGTTGCGCCCCGTAGGCATCACGTCGGTGCGCCCGCGCGACGGCGAGCCGGCAGGGCCGGGGGCCACGAAGCGCCCGTCGAGGGCGCGCAGCAGGCCGAAGCGCTCGCCCTCGGCGCAGGCCGCCACGGCGGCGGGCGCCTCCCGGGCCGCGCGGCCGAAGACGTGCAGCCCGTCGCGCGCGGTCACTTCGCCGAGGTCGCAGAGATGCGCGTCGAGGGCCGCCAGCGCGTCCGGCATCGGGGTGTCGGCGTCGATCCCGGTGCCGGCGAGGAGCCCGGCCGACATCGCCTCGTCCAGGATGGTGCGCGCCAGGATCGCGGCGCGGCGCGGATCGAGCACGCTGGCGGCGGAATACTCCTCCACGAGCTCGCGCAGGCGGGCGGCGTCGGGGTCGAGCCCCGTCACGCCGGTCTGCGGCGTTAGGTGCCCGAGGGCGACGCCCCCGAGGCGCCGCTTCAGGGGCGCGGCCTCGCCCGGATCGTCGACGATGAAGGGATAGACCACCGGGAGCGCCCCGACGGCGCGGGCCGGCCAGCAATCCGGCGAGAGCGCCACGGCCTTGCCCGGCAGCCACTCGGTGGTGCCGTGGGTGCCGAGATGGATCAGGGCATCGAACCGGCTGCGCAGGCCGAGATGGAAGGCCAGATAGGCATGGGTCGGCACCGCGTCGGGGTCGTGATAAGCGGCCTTGCGGTCCGCCGACCGCCCGCGATCGGGCTGGAGGAAGACGGCGAGGCGCCCGCCCTCCGTGGCCAGGCTCGCGAAGCGGAACGCGCCCTCCCGACAGGACGGGTCGGCCTCCGGCGGCCCCCATTCGGCGTCGAGGCCGGCGCGGGCGGTCTCGGGCAGCGTGCCGAGCCAGTCGCGATAGGCATCGAGGGAGACCGCGAAGTCCCTCGGCCCCCGCGTCAGCCTCCGCATCAGGGCTTCGGCCCCGGGCAGCGCGCCGACGCCGTAGCCGGCTTGCCGCAGATCCGCGACGATCGCCCGGGCGCTTTCCGGCGTGTCGAGGCCGACGGCGAAGCCCGCGCGGCCGCCGCGGGCGGGATAGTCCGACAGCACCAGGGCGAGGCGGCGCTCGGCGCGGGGGAGGCGGGCGAGGCGGACCCAGGCGGCGGCGCGCTCGGCCAGGGCCGCGATGCCCTCCGCATGGGGCACGGCGCGGCGCTCGGCGAAGCCCTCGGTCTCCGGTCTCTCCTCCTTGAACGAGATCGGGAACCCGGAGAGCCGCCCGTCGAATTCCGGCAGGGCGACCTGCATGGCGAGATCCGCGGCCCCCATGCCCCGGGCCGAGGCGGTCCAGGCGTCCCGCGCCGCGCCGATGCTGAAGGCCTGGATCACCGGGCAATCGGCGGTATCGAGGACGAAATCCGCATCCTCCCGGGCCGAGAAGGCGGTGGCGGCGATCACGATGGCGGGCCGATGCGCGGCGATGGCCGCCCTGAGGGGAGCGGTCGCGGCCGGGTCCTTCAGGCTCGACACGGCCACCACCAGCACCGCGAGGCCGCGGGCCTGGAGCGCGGCGCCCAACGCGGCGATCGGCGCGGTGTCGCCGGAGAGCACGCTCGACCGGTAGACCAAGAGCAGCGCCACCGGCGCCTGGTCCGAACCGATCTGGAACGGCCGCCCAGCGGCGACGGCCTGCCCCTCGTCGACGGGGCCGCAGCCCGGGCAGCAGACGAAGCCGCGGGGCAGGGGCCGAGGCGGCTCGACCGATCCGGCGCACCCGATCTCGGCGGCGATGCGCCCGATCAGGCGGCGCAGGTTCGCAGCGCCTCCGGCCCGGAAATAGGCGTCGAAGTCGGGGGCGAGGTCGGGCTTCGTGGAATAGCCGTCGAGGCGCGGATCGGGCCGGTCGTCCCCCGGCAGCACCACGAGCACCACCCCGGAGGCGCGGGCGGCCGCGCTGGCGCGCTCGAGGCCGTAGCGCCAGTAATCGAGGCCGCCGAGGCAGCGGATCACGACGATCCGTGCCTTGGCGATCACGGACTCGACGTAGAGGTCGACCGACATCGGGTGGCGAAGCTTCGCGAGCTTGGCGAGCCGCAGGGTCGGCGCCGCGGCCGAGCCCGCCGGGAAGGCGGCCGCGTGGGCGCCGGCCATGCCGAACAGGTCGGAATCGGTGAAGGACAGGAAGACGATGTCTCCCGGCGCCTGGCCGAGATCGACCGCGGCTTCGCCCTCGTCGAGGGAGACCGTATCGATGCGGATCAGGTGCATGGCGGCCGACCCGGCGTCATGCACCTGTTCGTGCACCTGTTCGTGGCCCCGTTCATGGCCGCTCCTGCCTCAGGGGCCTCCGGAGCCCGCCGCGACGGCGGCGGCGCAGGCGCCAGAGGCCGCGCAGGATGAGTGTTCCGAGAGCGACGAGGGGGAGCCAGGGCAGGCTCACGATGGCGAAGCGCAGGGCGGCCCCCGCGCTCGCCCCGAGGGTGGCACCGGCCTGATCCCAGGCCTCCTGCACCGGCGCCAGGGGGCCGGAACGGGCCTGGTCCGCCCGGAAGGCGACGGCGACGGTTTCGGTGTCGACCCGCTGCTGGAGCCCGCGCTGCTGGGCCTCGCCCTCCTCGATCTGGGACTGGACCTGGGCCAGCTCCTGCGCGATCCGGATGAGGTCCTCGACGCGGGTATCGGGCTTGGCCGCCAGGGCGTCGAGGCGCTCGCGATAGGCGGTGCGCTGCGCGAGGCGCCGCTCGCCGTCCTCGATGGCGCGGGTCAGGTCGTCGGCCCGCGTCGCCTGGCGCCGCACGACGACGTCGCCCGGCTGCTCGCCCGGCAGGGGCGCCGTGAGAAAGGCGACGTACGCGTCCACCGCCGCGTGGGGAAGCCGGACCTGGATCTGCGCCTGGGGCCGGCCGGACGGGCGCGAGCCCTCCTCGAGTGACGCGGACACCAATACGCAGCCCGGTGCGGTCCCGGTCAGGCAGCGGTCCCGCGCCGCCGTGAAATGCGCGCCGACGCGATCCGCCGGCAGGCCGATGGTCAGGTCGTGCGCGTAGGCGAGTCTGGCGGCGTTCCGCTGGGCCTGGGCGACCGGGCTGACCGGGGCGGCGTTGCGGGCCGCGTCGGGGGCGGGCCGTTCCTTGGAATCCGTGCAGCCTCCGAGGCCGATCAGCGCCGCGAGGCCGAAGGCGGCCAGCGGCGGCCGCCGGCAGCCGGCCGCGCCACGCCGCAGGGCCGCGCGGCGGCTCATCCCGCCAGGGCCTCGGCGACGGCGCCCTGATCGAAGCCCTTCAGGCCGATCACCACGAGGCGGCCGTCGCGCGGCTCGGTGGATCTCCAGGGACGGTCGTAATGGTGGGCGATGCGGGCGCCCACGCCCTGGACCACGAGCCGCATCGGCTTGCCGGTCACCTCGGCGAAGCCCTTGATGCGCAGCACGCCCTCGGTCTCGGCGGCGCGGGCGACGCGGATCGCGAGGTCCTCGGCGGAGGCCGCGGCCGCCACCGGCAGCGCCACCGAGTCGAAGTCGTCGTGGTCGTGGTCCTCGCCCTCGCCGTGGTGGGAGGGGCGCGCGTCGAGGTCGTCCTCGGCCGCGGCCTCGATCCCCAGGATCACGCGCGGGTCGAGGCGGCCGTGCTCGGCCTCCACCATCTTCACCGCGCGGGGCAGGTGCCCGGCCACCTCGGCGCGGACCTTGGCGCGCCCGGCCTCGTCGAGGAGGTCGGTCTTGTTCATCACCACGAGGTCCGCACAGAGGAGCTGGTCCTCGAACACCTCCTCCAGGGGATTGTCGTGATCGACGCTGGCGTCGTCCGCGCGCTGGGCGGCCAGCGCCGCCGGATCGTCGGCGAAGAAGCCGGCGGCCACGGCGGGACCGTCGATGACCGCGACCACGCCGTCCACCGTCACGCGCGAGCGGATCGCCGGCCACTGGAAGGCCTGGACCAGGGGCTTCGGCAGGGCGAGGCCCGAGGTCTCGATGAGGATGTGCTCGGGCGGATCGGCCCGGTCGAGGAGCTTGTTCAGGGCCGGCACGAAGTCGTCCGCCACGGTGCAGCAGATGCAGCCGTTGGCGAGCTCGACGATATCCTCGTCCCCGCAGCCCTCAATGCCGCAGGCGGCCAGGAACGAGCCGTCGAAGCCGATATCGCCGAACTCGTTGACGATGATGGCGAGGCGCCGCCCGTTGGCGTTCTCCACGAGGTGGCGCACCAGGGTGGTCTTGCCGGCCCCGAGGAAGCCGGTGACGATGGTGCAGGGGATCTTGGCGACGAGGGTCATTCGGCGGCGTCCGGATGGGGGGGCGCCGCGACGGGCGGCGAGGGAGCGGGGAACGGCGGGATGCGGGCGACGACGCCCTTGCGGAATTCCTGGGGCCTCGCCTTCCACGGCACGATGCCGTCCGGCGTCTCGGCATAGAGGGCGAGGCCGTCCAGGATGGTGGCGGCGGATTCCACCGGGTCGAGGTCGCCGTAGACGTAGGTCCAGCGCCCCTGCGACGCCACCGCCACCGTGCAGGGCCGCTTGCAGACCGAGAGGCATTCGACGCTCTCGACCGCGATGCCGGGGTGGCCGCCGGCGCTCACGGCCTCCTGGAGGGCGGCGAGCAGCCGCGCGCCGGCGCGCGGCTCCGACGCGTCGCCCGCCGCCCGGCAGGTGGCGCAGACGTAGAGGGTGACGGGCGCGGCGGTCTCGGGCTCAGGCATGAACGGCCCGGCTCCGGCCGAACAGGCCCCAGGCCCAGCCATAGGCCAGCCCGATCACCGCCCAGAACACGAAGGCGATGCCCAGCGAGCGCGCGGCGAACTGCGCCGCGTAGGAGGCCGGCAGGTTCGAGGCGGCGTGGCTCGCCTCCGGCGCGCCCGCGAGATGCGGCGCGACGAGGAGGACGATGCCGCCCGCGATGGTGATCGGCGCCCGCCGGATCGCGATGAGATACAGCCCCATGGCGGTGGCCGCGGCGGTCATCACCCACCAGAACTGGCGGTCGGCCAGGGGCGCGGCCTCCATGCCGGGCAGTTCCGGCGCGAGGCCGAGGGCGGGGGCCAGCGCCACCGCGAGGAAGCCCCCGATGGCGAAGCGCAGGCCCGTCTCGGGGTTGGGCTCGCGGTTGCAGGCCAGCAGGACGGCGCCGAGCAGGAGCGCGTAGCCGACGCCGCCCACCAGGGTGGCGAGCGCCGTGAAGGCCATGCGGGGCAGGCCGGGGCCGGGCTGCCAGTCGGGCGCGACCTCGCCGCCCGCCACCGAAGGATCCTTGGTGCCGTGATCGTGCCCACCGTGCACCCGCACGATCAGCGCGGCGGACGACAGCAGGGCCGGTTCAGCGGTGGAGGCCTGCGTCTCGTAGCGCTCGGCCGCGATGATGAGCGGCGAGGTGAGCGCGAGCTGCAGGACCGTCGCGACGACAGCCGCGAGGAAGCCGGCGACCAGGGCCGCCGACACGAGCCGGATGATCATGGGGGTGTCTGCCTTAAGCGGATGCGCTCAGTGGCAGGGGAAGTTCTGGCTGTGCCGGAAGTCGTGGGCCGCGTTGTGCAGCGCCATCGCGGGGGCGAAGCCCGCCATGAACACGAGGCCGAGGCCGAGGAAGGCGGCCACGAGCACGGCGCCGAGGCGCTCGTTGGTGCGGGTGCCGGTCAGGACGAGGGTGTTGGTCGACATCGCGTTCATCTCCTGGCCGCCCCGCCGGCGGCCGTCATCGAGCGGGTGGGACGATGGTCCCCTCTGGACGGCAGGTCTCCTGGCTCGCGGGTCGCTGGTCCTGCCGCCTTCCCGGATCGCTCCAGTGGCCGATGGCAGTCCCGTCTCCGCTCACAGTTGCGGGGGCAGCCGCGGTTTCAGGGTCGCCCCCTCACCGCATTCCCTTTTCACCCCGTTCCCGGGGCACCGTCCGATCCACGCTTCTACGCGGTTGCCGATCCGCTGACAACGCGACCCCGGCGGGTTTCCCGCCTTTGACCTCGAGCCCCGATTTCGGGCACAGCATTCCGCATGCCCCACCCCACGCCCCGAATGACCCTCGTGCTCGGCGGCGCGCGCTCGGGCAAGAGCGCCCACGCCGAGGCGCTGATCGAGGCGTCCCCTCGACCCTGGCTCTACCTCGCCACCGCCCGGGCCTGGGACGACGAGATGCGCGAGCGCATCGCGCTCCACCGCGCCCGCCGCCCGGACGGCTGGATCACGCAGGACGTGCCCCTCGCCTTGGCCGAGGCGGTCGCCGCCGCGACCGGGCCGGTGCTCGTCGATTGCCTGACCCTCTGGCTCACCAACCTGATCCTGTCCGAGGCCGACCTGGAGGCCGCCACCGCCGCGCTGCTCGCGGCCTGCGCGGCGGCTCCCGGCCCGGTGGTCCTGGTCGGCAGCGAGGTCGGCCTCGGGATCGTGCCGGACAACGCGCTCGCCCGCCGTTTTCGCGACGCCGCCGGGCGCCTGCACCAGCGCCTCGCGGCGCAGGCGGACCGCGTGGTGCTCACGGTGGCGGGCCTTCCCCTGATCGTGAAACCCCAACCCGGAGCCACCCCATGACGGACGCCGAACGCCATCGCGAGAAGATGGAGAAGCGCAAGGCCGTGCAGGACGCCGAGGTCGCGGAGAAGACGATCGAGAAGGGTCTCCTCATCGTCAATACCGGCCCGGGCAAGGGCAAGACCACGGCGGCTCTCGGGTTGATGCTGCGGGCGCTCGGCCACGGCTGGCGGGTCGGCGTGGTGCAGTTCATCAAGGGGGCCTGGGACACGGGCGAGAAGCACGCGCTGAAGGCCTTCGGCGATCGGATCGACTGGCACACCCTCGGCGAGGGCTTCACCTGGGAGACCCAGGACAAGGCCCGCGACATCGCCGCTGCCGAGCATGCCTGGGCCAAGGCCCTCGACCTGATGGCCGACCCGACGATCCGCCTCGTGGTGCTGGACGAGCTCAACATCGCGCTGCGCTACGACTACCTGGACCTCGACGCCGTGGTGGCAGTTTTCCGGGCGCGCCGGCCGGACCTCCACGTCATCGTCACGGGGCGCAACGCCAAGCCGGCCCTGATCGAGGCCGCCGACCTCGTCACCGAGATGGGCAGCGTGAAGCACCACTTCGCCGCCGGGGTGAAGGCGCAGGAGGGGATCGAGTTCTGATGCGGGTGGCCATGGTTGCGGTCGCGCTGTCCACGCTGACGGGACCCCACGGGCTCCGCGCCGATCCCGCGCCGGCCTGGCCCGCCACCTATCTCGGCCGCGTCGAGGCCCTGGCGGTGATGGAAGGGCTGAACGCCCGGCTGCTCGCCAGCCGCTCCGCCACCGCGACCCTCGAAGGGTGGTGCGCCGAGCATGGGATGGCCGCCACGCCCCGGCTCGCGGCGAACCTGCAGCGCGGGGTGGACAAGCCGGCCTCGGACGAGACCCGGCAGCGCCTGAATGCCGGCTCGGACACGGTCCTCCGCTACCGTCAGGTGAGGCTCGCCTGCGGCGATCACGTCCTGTCGGAGGCGGACAACTGGTACGTGCCGGAACGCCTGACGCCGGAGATGAACCGCCTTCTCGAGACGACCGACACGCCGTTCGGCCGGGCGGTCCAGGCCCTCGGCACGACGCGGCAGACCGTCGGTGCGGAGTTCCTGTGGCAGCCCCTGCCGCTAGGGTGGGAGCAGGCGCCGCCCCCGGCGGCGACCTGCGGCGCCCTCGCGATCCCCGACCACCTGTTCCGGCACCGGGCCGTGCTGTTCACGGCGGAGCGGGTGCCGTTCGCGGAGGTCGTCGAGACCTACGGCGCCGCCGTCCTGGCCTTCCATCGCGCCGCGCGGCCGGCCGATCCGGCCTGCGCCGCGCCCCCGTCGGAGCGGCCTCGGCCATGACCCGCGCCATCATGATCCAGGGCACCGGCTCGGATGTCGGCAAGTCGCTGATCGTGGCCGGTCTGTGCCGGGTCTTCGCGCGGCGCGGGCTCGCCGTGCGGCCCTTCAAGCCGCAGAACATGTCGAACAACGCCGCCGTCACCGCCGATGGCGGCGAGATCGGGCGGGCGCAGGCGCTGCAGGCGCGGGCGGCCGGGGTGGCGCTCTCGGTGCACATGAACCCGGTGCTGCTCAAGCCCCAGAGCGAGACCGGCAGCCAGGTCGTGGTCCAGGGCCGCATGGTCGGCACCGCCAGGGCGCGCGACTACCAGGCCTGGAAGCCGCGCCTCCTCGCCTCCGTGCTGGAGAGCTTTTCGTACCTGAAGGCCGAGGCCGACCTCGTGGTGGTGGAGGGCGCCGGTTCGGCCTCGGAGGTCAACCTGCGGGCCGGCGACATCGCCAACATGGGCTTTGCCCGCGCCACCGGCACGCCGGTGATCCTGCTCGGCGACATCGACCGGGGCGGCGTCATCGCCAGCCTCGTCGGCACGAAGGCGGTGATCGACCCCGCGGATGCCGCGATGATCCGGGGCTTCCTCGTCAACCGCTTCCGCGGTGATCCGAGCCTCTTCGCCGACGGCATGGCCACCATCGCGCAGGCGACCGGATGGCCGAGCTTCGGGCTGATCCCGCATTTTCCCGATGCGGCCCGCCTGCCGGCCGAGGATATGCTCGGGCTTGCCGGATCGGAACCGGGCAACGCACGCCGCAAGGTCGTGGCCGTGCCGGTGCTGCCGCGCATCGCCAATTTCGACGACCTCGACCCGCTCCGGGCCGAGCCCGACGTGGCGGTGGTGCTCGTGCGCCCGGGCGAGCCGATCCCGGTGGCCGACCTCGTGCTGCTGCCGGGCTCGAAGACCACCATCGACGACCTCGAAGCCCTCCGCGCCGAGGGCTGGGACATCGACATCCGCGCCCATGTCCGGCGCGGCGGGCGGGTGCTCGGGCTCTGCGGCGGCTACCAGATGCTCGGCCGGCGCATCGACGACCCGCACGGCATCGAGGGCGCGCCCCGCTCGGTGCCGGGCCTCGGGCTCCTCGACATCGAGACCGTGATGACGCCGGAGAAGCACCTCGCGGCCGTCACCGGCACCAGCCTACCGGACGGCGTGCCGTTCGCGGGCTACGAGATGCATGTGGGCGACACCACCGGGCCGGATACGGCGCGCCCGGCGATCCGGCTCGCGGACGGGCGCTCCGACGGCGCGGTCTCGGCCGACGGCCGCGTGACCGGCACCTACGTGCACGGCCTGTTCGCCGACGACCGCCAGCGCGGCGCCTGGCTCGCCCGCCTCGGGGCGGCCCCCAGCGGTCTCGCCTACGAGGCCGGCATCGACGCGGTGCTGGACCGGCTGGCCGATCATCTCGAGGCGCATGTCGCCTGCGAGGCCCTCCACGCCCTAGCGTTGTAGCGGCCGGAGGGATTAGGCTCGGCCTCGAAGCCCGGCTCACGACGGGCGCGGCGAGGAAGCACCCGATGGTCCCGGCCCCTCCCCAGGTGGATGCGCGTGTCGCCGAGGCGACGATCCGCACCGTGACGCTGCGGCTGATGCCGCTTCTCGGGGTGATGTACCTGATCGCCTATATCGACCGGCAGAACATCTCCTACGCCAAGCTGCAGATGGTGGGCGACTCGGCCTGAGCGAGAGCGTCTACGGCCTCGGGGCGTCGCTGTTCTTCCTCGGCTACTTCCTGTTCGAGGTGCCGAGCAACGTGATCCTGGAGCGGGTGGGGGCCCGGCGCTGGTTCGCCCGGATCATGCTCACCTGGGGGCTGATCACCATCCTCCTGGGTTTCACCCAGAACACGACGATGTTCTACATCCTCCGCTTCCTCCTCGGCGTCGCGGAGGCGGGGTTCTTCCCCGGCGTCCTGTTCGCCCTGACCCTGTGGTTCCCGCAATCGCACCGGGCGCGGATGATCGGCTGGTTCATGATCGCGAGCGCGCTCGCCAACGCGGTCGGCGCGGCCATCGGCGGCGCGCTCCTCGACCTCGACGGCACCCTCGGCCTCAAGGGCTGGCAATGGGTCTTCGTCGCCACCGGAATCCCCGCCCTGGCCCTGGCGGTCATCGTCCTGCGCATCCTGCCCGACGGGCCGGAACAGGCGCCCTGGCTCAGCCGGGAAGGGCGCGACTGGCTGAGCCGCACCCTCGTGGCCGAGCGCGAATCCGGCGGGAAGGTCGAGCACGGCAATCCCTTCGCGGCGCTCCTCGACCGGCGGGTCTGGATGCTCGCCTCCGTCTACGTCGCCTTCCCGCTGGCCGCCTACGGGCTCAGCTACTGGTTGCCCACGGTGGTGCGCAGCTTCGAGGTCTCGAACACCGTCAACGGCTTCATCAACATCATCCCGTGGCTGATCACGGCGCTGGCCCTGTGGTGGGTGCCGCGGCGGGCGGCCCGGACGGGCGACCAGGTCTGGCACGTGGTGGTGCCGGGCCTCGTCGCGGCGCTGGCCCTGGTGCTCAGCGTCCTGCTGCCGGGCTCGGCGCTGAAATTCGCCTGCCTCTGCGTGGCCGCTGCCGGAGTCTTCTCCGCCCAGCCGGTCTTCTGGTCCCTGCCGGCGACCTTCCTCAAGGGCGCGAGCGCGGCGGCCGGGATCGCCGCCATCAATTCGGTGGGCAATCTCGGCGGCTTCGTCTCGCAGAACGCGGTGCCGTTCATCCGCGACCAGACCGGCAGCGACCTCGCGCCGATGTACTTCCTGGCGGCCTGTCTCGGCGTCGGCGCGAGCCTGATGTTCGTCGTGCTCTCGGCGCTCCGCCGCGACGCCGCGCGCCGGGTCGCGGCGCAGGCGGACCCCGGCCTCAGGGTGGCGTGAGCGCGGGCGGGATCGAGACCGCGTAGGCGTGCGGTGCCCCGTTCCGCAGGCTGTCGAACAGGACGAGGACCCGGTCCGGCCCGAGCGGGACCGCGGCCTCGGCCTTGCCGTCGATGACCTTGCCCGTCTCGGTCTCGCCGCGGACCGGCGCGAGGGTGGCGACGGGGGTCAGGGTGCCGGACGGCAAGTCGGCGAGGGACAGCCGGTAGGGCACGGGCAGGCCGTTGCGGGACGAGCCCGTGAGCACCAGCATCCGTCCATCCGGCAGGATCGTGAGGTCGCGGATGCCCGCACCCGTCCCGGCCTCCAGGGCGATCGTCGCGACGTCGGCCGACAGGGCGGCCGGCCCCTCCGCGAACAGCGCCTCGACCGGCACGGAGACGAGGAAGGCCTTGCCGTCGAGGCTCGGCGCCCGCAGGCCCGCGTAGAGCCGCCCGCCGACGACGGCGAGGCCCTCGACGTTCAGTCCGTTCGGTTGCGGCGTGCCCTCCGGCGGCCGGGCGTTCCAGTCGAATTCCAAGTCGCGCAGCACGAAGTCGCGCACGGGGCCGGCGGCCATCAGGGCGTCGAACAGGCGATAGGTGCTCACCGTCTCCGCCGCGGCGGTGCCGTCGGCATTCGGGCGCAGGCGGGTGAGGATCATCGACGAGAGCTTGTACTTGCGCTTGCCCCGCGTGCAGCCGTGCGAACCGGTGACGTAGAAGTAGGGCTCGGCATAGGCGACGGCCTCGCCGTCGAGCTGGTTGAACTTGCCCGGGCCGCCGCTGCAATGGGACTGCGCCGGGGGCGTGCCGCGGATGCCCGGCGAGGGTGCCGTGCCGAGGTCGTAGGCGGAGGCGCCGGGCGTCAGCGTGGTCTCCCCGAGGCGGGCGAATTGCGCCCCGCGATTCTCGTCGTTGACGACGACGCAGAGGCGGGTGCCGTCGGCGTCCGCCGGTCGGCAGGCCATGCCGCTGATGTCGTAGGCCCGGCCGACCTGGCCGTCCTCGATCGCGCCGTCGAAGTCCCGGGTGACCGTGACGGGCGTCGGCGGGGCCTCGGCGGCGCAGGCGGGCGCCGGCCCCGCGATGCCGAGGGCGGCCAGGGCGAGGCCCGGCGCGGCGACTCGCCGGACGCGCGTCTTCATCGACCGGATCATGGGAGGGCAACCTTGAGGAGGACGAGGATCAGGAGGGCGAGCCCGAACAGGAATCCGCACGCCGTGCGGTAGAGCGCAAGCGCCCGCTCCACGTCGTCGGGCGTCGCCGCGGCGCGCCCGTCGCCCATCCAGCCATCCTCGACGCGGGTGGCGCCGTAAGTGCGGGGGCCGGCGAGGCGAAGGCCGAGGGCGCCGGCCATGGCGGCCTCCGGCCAGCCGGCATTGGGCGAGCGATGGCGGCCGGCATCCCGCCGCACCGCCCGCCAGGCATGGCCGGGCGAGGCGCCGGGATGGAGCGCGGCGGCCGCGACGAGGAGCAGGGCGGTCAGCCGCGAGGCCGGAAGGTTCACGAGATCGTCGAGGCGGGCGGCGGCCCAGCCATAGGCCTCGTGGCGCGGGGTGCGGTGGCCGATCATGCTGTCGGCGGTGTTGATCGCCTTGTAGAGCGCGCCGCCGGGCAGGCCGCCGACCCCGATCCAGAAGGCCGGCGCCACGATGCCGTCGGAGAAGTTCTCGGACAGGCTCTCGATGGCCGCCCGGCAGATGCCGGCCTCGTCCAGGCTCTCGGGATCGCGCCCGACGATCATCGACACCGCGACGCGCCCGCCCGCGAGACCGTCGCGCCGGAGATCGGCCGCCACGCGGGCGACGTGGGTGTGCAGGCTGCGCTGCGCCGGCAGGCTCGCCGCGAGCAGGGCCAGGACGAGGATCGCCGGGAGGATGCCGGCGGCGCCGGCCAGGGCGGTCAGGGCCAGGGCGAGGCCGCCGACGATTCCGAGGAGCACAAGAAGCGCGGCCATGCCGGCGAGACGGCGGCGCGCGGGCGCGCCGCGGTTCCAGCGCCGGTCGAGGCTCGCGATCAGCGCGCCGATCCAGGTGACAGGATGGCCGAGCGCCCTGTAGAGCCGGTCCGGATAGCCGGCCGCCGCCTCGACGGCCAGCGCGAGCACCAGGACGATGAGCGTATCGGGCGGATGGGTGAGGGCGGTCCAGGACATGCGGTCTCGGTGATGGCGCGCGGCCCGGGGATGGGGGAGAGGATCGCCCATGGCGGCGACCTCGATGCCGCCCGGCGCCTCTTCCCGCAAGCGCCCGAGCCCTGGATCGATCTCTCCACGGGGATCAATCCGGTGCCCTATCCGTGTCCGGCCCTGGAGGCCAGCGCCTTCCAGCGTCTGCCCTCGGCCGCCGACCTCGGCGCCCTGCGGCTGGCCGCCGCGCAAGCCTATCGCGTGGACGATCCGGACCGGATCGTCGCCGCGCCCGGAACCCAGATCCTGATCGAAACCCTGCCACGCCTGGTGGCGCGCGCCCGCGTCGCCGTGGTGGGGCCGACCTATGCCGAGCACGCCGCCGCCTGGACCCGGGCCGGCCACGCCGTCGCGAGCGTGCCGGGCATCGAGGCGGCGCGGGACGCCGACGTGGTCGTCGTCGTGAACCCGAACAATCCGGACGGGCGCAACTGGGAGGCCGGGACGCTGATGGCGCTCGCCGGCGACCTCGCGGGCCGCGGCGGCCTCCTCGTCGTCGACGAGGCCTTCGCCGACCTCGAGCCGATCGAGACCCTGGGGTCGTCCCTCGGCCCGGGCCTCGTGGTCCTGCGCTCCTTCGGGAAGACCTACGGGCTCGCCGGAATCCGGCTCGGCTTCGCCCTCGCGGAACCCGGCCTCGCCGCCGCGCTCGCCGAGGCCCTCGGCCCCTGGGCGGTCTCGGGCCCGGCCCTCGCCATCGGGCGCGCCGCCCTGTCCGACGCGGGCTGGCGCCGGGAGGCCGCCATCGCCCGCGCCGCGGATGCCGCGCGCCTCGACCGCATGATCCTGCGGGCCGGCGGCACGCCCGTCGGCGGAACCCGCCTGTTCCGCACCGCCGACTTTCCCGACGCGGCCAGCCTGTTCGACCGCCTCGGCGCGGCCGGGATCTATGTCCGACGCTTTCCCGAGGCCCCCGCGCGACTGCGCTTCGGACTGCCGCCGGACAAGGCGGCCTGGTGCCGGCTGTCGCGCATCCTCCGCTGAGGGTGCGTCAGACGGCGCGCCTCGGCTCCAGCACGTTCACGAGGAAGCCCGCGCCCGCCAGGAGGAGGCCGACGGCGCAGACGCCGGACCAGCCGGCCATGAGGAAGGCCTGCGAACCGGCGAAGGCCCCGAGTGCCCCGAACACGAACATCACCGTGAACAGCACGGTGTTGATCCGCCCGCGCGCGCTCGGCACCAGGGCGTAGACCCGGGTCTGGGTGGCGATGAGCGCGGCGTTCAGGCCGATGTCGATCAGGAGGACGCCGAGGCCCACCGCCGCCAGGGACCAGGCGCCGCCGGCCCACAGCACCGCGAAGGCCGCGACCACGAAGAGAGCGCCGGCCACCACCATCGGCCGCGGGCCGCGCCGGTCGGTGAACCGGCCGGAGAGCGGGGCCACGAAGGCGCCCGCGACGCCGATGACGCCGAACATCCCGGCTCCGGCCGCCGTGAGGTTGAAGGGCGGCGCCTCGACCAGCAGGGCCAGCGTCGCCCAGAAGGCGTTGAAGCTGGCGAACAGCAGTCCCTGCGACAGGCTCGACCGGCGCAGCGCCGGCTGGCTGCGCACGAGGTGGAGGATCGACAGCATCAGGGCGCGGTAGCGCAGGGGCCGGGTCTGCGGGACCTTCGGCAGCGTGGCGGCGGCGATGCCGGCCATCGCCAGCGCCACGACCGCGGCGGCGAAGAACACCGCGCGCCAGCCGTACTGGGCACCGACGAGGCCGCTGGCCGTGCGCGCCAGCAGGATGCCGGTGAGGAGACCGGTCATGACCTGGCCCACCACGCTGCCGCGGGTGGCGTCCGGCGCCAGCTCCGCGGCGAAGGGCACCGCCTGCTGCGCCGCCGAGGCGAGGATGCCGATGACGAGGCCCGACAGCGCCAGGCAGGGCAGGTTCGGGCTCAGCGCCGCGGCGAGGAGCGCCACGGCGAGGCCGAGGGTCTGGCCGATGATCAGGCTGCGTCGGGAGAGGCTGTCCCCCAGTGGCACCAGGCCGAGGATGCCGAGCCCGTAGCCGACGAGGGAGGCCGTCGGGACCCAGGTGGCCGCGCGTTCGCCGAATTCCCCGACGAGGAGCCCGAGCAGGGGCTGGTTGTAGTAGATGTTGGCGACGGCCCCGCCCGCGATCAGGGTCAGCCCGAGCCGGGCGCGCGGCGTGAACCCGTGGCTCCCGGTGCCGGCGGTCCGCATCCCGCCGCTCATGCGCGGCGGTCCAGGGCAGATCCGGGCCCGAGCGGGCGCGACGACGGACAGACTTGGAGGGGCATGGATGGGATCTCGGAGGTCGGCGGCGCCGGAGCCGCGACGGAATCGAGGCGCTGGCGATGGCATCCGCAGCCCGGTTAAGCCTGCGCACCCGCTTCGGCAACCTTGCCCGGTCCCGGGCGCGACGGTCAGGGGCCTTCCGCGACCGGCTCCGAGGCGTGGACAGACCTTGGTCTCCTCTTGCGAGAGCGTGGCCTTTGTCTTGGCGCCCTGGGGCCGGCCACGTCGTCGCGGGGCGCTTTCCGCCGGATTTCAAGGTTCCCATATACCGGTTGTTATGGGCGACCAGAGTTCCTGCGATCCCCGTGCAGCCTGCACTTGGATTCTTTCGCGACTTGCGCTCTGATTGAAGTGGAAGTCGGTGAGTCGCAGTGTTCGCGGGGGTCGGGCAGGCGTTCTGGCGAGGCCTCGCTCATCGACCAGGGAGTTTCGGATGGCGACGTACCGCGTCAACTTTGCCAAGCAGATCCTCGGGGTGCCGTTCACGGTCGGCTCGGTGGACATCACCCGTGCCCGTGACCCGATGCGCGCCCTGCGCGCCGCCGAGCTGCGCTTCGCCCGGCAGCATGGCGTCGTCGATTGGCGCGAGCGGGCCGATCAGGCGGAGATCGCCACCGCCTCCGGCCAGGGCTGAGCCCGCGCAAGCCCGACGCGGCGGCCTGGCCGCACACGTCTTTACGGCCACGGTCTCTGGTCCTGCGCACGCCGCCGCCCTAAGGTAGCGACCGAGCTGGAACCCCGTGATACGGGGGCTCCGGCGCGCCCAGGTCGGGCGCCAGCGAAGGGGCAGGCAGCGGGCCATGGCGGCGATCTCTTTCTTCGGCGATCTGCTCCAGACGATCAGCGACCGCGGCCGGGATCTGATCGGCATCGGCCGCGGCGATCTCGCGGCCCGCGCCAATGCGCAGGAACTGGTCAAGCTCTGCGAGGATCTGATCTCCCGCCGGGGCGAGGCCTCCGGCGTCGCCCTGGCCCGGCTCATCCTCGAGCGCTACGCCACCCTGGCGGGGCCCGAGCGCGCCAGCTTCCTGCGCCTCGTCGCCACCGAGTTCGCCGCCGATCATGCCGCCGTGGACGAGGCGATCGCCGCCTATCGGGCCGATCCGACCCGGGCCGCCCTCGGGGCGCTCCACGACGCGGCCGAGCCGCGCAGCCAGGAGCTCATCCGTCGCCTGAACCTCGCCAGGGACGGGACCCGCGCCCTGGTGCGGATGCGCGAGGATCTGTTCGGGCTTCGCCGCGACCTCCGGCGCGAGGAGGCCGATCCCGACCTCATCGACGCCGCCGACAGCCTCGACAGCGATTTCGAGCACCTGTTCGCCTCCTGGTTCAACCGCGGCTTCCTGGTGCTGCGCCACATCGACTGGACGACCCCGGCGCACATCCTCGAGAAGATCATCCGCTACGAGGCGGTGCACGAGATCGCCGGCTGGGACGACCTGCGCCGCCGGATCGAGCCGACCGACCGGCGCTGCTTCGCGTTCTTCCACCCGGCCCTGGTGGACGAGCCGCTGATCTTCGTCGAAGTCGCGCTCACCGCCGGCATCGCTCCCGCCATCGCGCCAATCCTGGCCCATGAGCGCGAGGCCCTGCCCCTGAAGGCCGCCACCACCGCGATCTTCTACTCGATCTCGAACTGCCAGAAGGGACTGGCCGGGGTCACCTTCGGCAATTTCCTGATCAAGCAGGTGGTCGAGGATCTCGCCCGGGAGATCCCGAGCCTGAAGACCTTCGTCACCCTCTCCCCGGTGCCGGGCTTCTCCGCCTGGCTCGACCGCGAGCGCCGCTCCGACGCGCCGCAGGGCCTGACCCGCGACGACGTCGAGGCCCTGCGCCTCATCGACGAGCCGGACTGGCAGAGCGACAAGGCCAAGTGCGAGGCCGTCCGCAAGGCTATGATCCCGGCGGCGGCGGCCTACTTCCTGCGCGCCAAGAACGAGCGCGGGCGCCCCCTCGACCCGGTCGCGCGCTTCCACCTCGGCAACGGCGCCCGGCTGGAGCGCCTGAACTTCCTCGGCGACGTATCGGCCAAGGGGCTCGCCCAGTCCCGCGGATTGATGGTCAACTACCTCTACGACCTCTCGGCCATCGAGAAGAACCACGAGACCTATGCCAATCTCGGCACCGTGGCCGCCTCCAGCGCGGTGAGCCGCGAATTGCGGAGCAACCTGCCGCCGATGCGGGCGGTGGCGCTCGCCGAGGCCTGATCCGCCCGCGCCGCGCTTGAGCGACGCCGGATTTCCCGCCATTCCGATGGAGCGAAGCGAAGATCGTAGGAAACCGACGATCGACAGCGTATCCGTCCCTGCGAATTTCGTCCCGCCATCTTCGTCCCACCCCGTCCGAAACGCCGATGACCAATCACCTCTTCGACCTCGTTCGCCAGAACCTGCCGGCCGATCCGGCCGCCAAGCTGTTCCTGGAGACCGGCGAGGGCGCCCGCTACTCCTATGCCGACCTCATCGTGCGCTCGGGAGCCTACGCGGCGGCCCTGGCGGCGGCGGGGGTGAAGCCCGGCGACCGGGTGGCGGTGCAGGCCGAGAAGAGCCCGGACTTCCTGTTCCTCTACCTGGGTGCCGTCCGCGCCGGGGCGGTGTTCCTGCCCCTCAACACCGCCTACACGCCCACCGAGATCGCCTACTTCCTGGGCGATGCCGAGCCGGCGCTGTTCGTCTGCGATCCGGCCAAGCGCGAGGCCCTCGCGCCCGTGGCGCGCGATGCCGGCGTGCCGGCCCTGCACACCCTCGACGCGAAGGGGCACGGCACCCTGGCGGAGGCCGCCGACGCGGAGACCGAGGCCTTCTCCGACGTGGTCCGCGGCCCGGACGACCTCGCCGCCATCCTGTACACCTCGGGCACCACCGGGCGCTCCAAGGGCGCCATGCTGAGCCACGAGAACCTGGCCTCCAACGCCCGCACCCTGGCGGAGGTCTGGCGCTTCACGGCCGAGGACGTGCTGCTGCACGCCCTGCCGGTGTTCCACACCCACGGCCTGTTCGTGGCCACCAACACCGTGCTGTCGACAGGCGGCACGATGCTGTTCCTCGGGCGGTTCGACCCGGCCCAGGTGCTCGCCCTGATGCCGCGCGCCACGGCCATGATGGGGGTTCCGACCTTCTATACCCGCCTCCTGAAGGAGGCCGGGCTGACGCCGGAGGTCACCGCGGGCATCCGCCTCTTCGTCTCGGGCTCGGCGCCGCTGCTGGCCGAAACGCACCGGGACTGGGAGGCCCGCACCGGCCACGCCATCCTCGAGCGCTACGGCATGACTGAGACCAACATGAACACCTCGAACCCCTATGCGGGCGCGCGGGTGGCCGGCACGGTCGGCCCGGCTTTGCCCGGGGTCGCCGTGCGGGTGGTCGATCCGGAGACGGGGGCGGTCCTTCCCGCCGATGCCGTCGGCATGATCGAGGTGAAGGGCCCCAACGTCTTCCAGGGCTACTGGCGCATGCCCGAGAAGACGGCGGCCGAGTTCAAGGCCGACGGATTCTTCATCACCGGCGACCTCGGCAAGATCGATCCGGACGGCTACGTCCACATCGTCGGGCGCGGCAAGGACCTCATCATCACGGGCGGCTACAACGTCTACCCGAAGGAGATCGAGAATGAGATCGACGCGCTCCCCGGGGTGGTGGAATCCGCGGTGATCGGGGTCGCGCACCCGGATTTCGGCGAGGGCGTCACCGCGGTGGTGGTGGGCCGGGCCGACGTGCCGGACGAGGCCGCCATCCTGCGCATCCTCGAGGGGCGTCTCGCCCGCTACAAGTGTCCCAAACGCGTGCTCTTCGTCGACGAATTGCCGCGCAACACCATGGGCAAGGTCCAGAAGAACGTCCTGCGGGAGACCCATGCCGGGCTCTACGGGGCCGGCGGCGCCTGAACGCCGAGGCGAGACGGCGGACTCGCCGGGCATCGTGTCCGATGGTCCCCCGGCGCCTGGATGGGGCCGCACGGTCCGGACGGGCCGCGCGGCGTCCAGACGCTAGGCGGCGCGAACGGTGCCGAGGAAACGCTGCACCTCGGCGCTGAGATGCTCCGACTGGCGGGACAGTTCGCCCGCGGCCCCCAGGACCTGGCTCGCGGCGGCACCGGTCTCCTCGGCCGCGCGGGCGACGCCCGAAATGGTGGTGGTGACGTCCGCGGTCCCCACCGAGGCCTGGGCCACGTTGCGGACGATCTCCTGCGTCGCGGCGCTCTGCTGCTCCACCGCTGCGGCGATCGCCGTCGCCACCGCACTGATGTCGCGGATGCGCGTCGTGATCGAGCCGATCGCCGAGACCGCCTGGCCCGTGGCCCCCTGGATATGGCCGATCTGGCTTCCGATCTCGTCGGTGGCCCGGGCCGTCTGGTTGGCGAGTTCCTTCACTTCCGCCGCCACCACGGCGAAGCCGCGGCCCGCCTCGCCGGCGCGGGCTGCCTCGATGGTGGCGTTGAGGGCCAGCAGATTGGTCTGGCCGGCGATGGTCGAGATCAGGCTCACCACGTCGCCGATCCGCGATACGGCACCGCTCAGTTCCTGGACCAGGGCCGAGGTGGTGTCCGCCTCGGTCACGGCGGACTGAGCCATCTGGGAGGAGTTCGAGACCTGCCGGCCGATCTCCTGCACCGAGTTGCCGAGTTCCTCCGCCGCCGCCGCCACGGTGCCCACGTTGACGGAGGCTTCCTCGGCCGCCGCCGCCACGGTGGTGGATTGCGATGCGGTCTCGCTGGCGGTGGTGGTCAGGGTCCCCGCCGTCGCCTGCAGTTCGGTGGACGACGCGGAGACCATACCGATGATGCCGCCCACGGCACCTTCGAAGCTTTCCGCAAGTTCGATCATCGTCGCGCGGCGTGCGGCGATTGCGGCCTCGTCGGCAATGCGGCGGACCTGCGCCTCCTCCGCGCTCTTTCGAGCGACCATCGCCTTGATGCCGTCCACCGCCTTGCCGACGGCGCCGATCTCATCGCCGCGCCGGGCCTCCGGGATCTCTGCATCGATCTCACCCTGGGCCATGCGGTTCAGGATCGAGACCAATCGGCCGAGCGGTCGAGTGATTCCGAACACCACGATGGCGCCGCACAGGAGGGCGGCCAGACCGAGACCGATGGCGGTGGCGGTGACCAACCGTTCGACCGCGGTGGAGATGCCTGCCTCGAGCGCCTGCTTGCCGGCCTTCATCTCCTCCGTGACCCGCTGCAAGCGCTGCTCCACGAAGCTGTTGAGATTGTACCGGACGGGTTGCGCATCGCGCTGGACGATCTGGGTTGCGATCGTATTCTCGTTCCGGAGCCCATGCTCCATGGCTCGGGCGATGACCGCGAAATAGGCCTGCGCCAAGCTTCGCAAGTTCTCACCGATCTTGCGACGTTCCGGCGTTTCGGTCATTGCGATCAGCTGATCGATGGTGTCCAGCGCCCGTTTCTCCGCCGACACATACTGTGCCTTGTATCGCGCCATCGGGGCTTCTTCGGTTTCCTGGATGATGTTCCGGACCAGCAGGCCTGCTTCCGCGATGTTCAGCTGGATCTTGAGGTACGATTCCTGCCTCACGCTGAGGACTTCGATCACTTGCTTCGCCTGGTCGGCCATGTGGTTCATCGACATGCGGGCGTAGAGGACGAGCCCGATGGCGAGGATACCCAGGGCGAACAGGGGGAGGGCGATCTTCGCCAGGATGCTGGTTCGATTGAGGAAACGCACGTGCTTGGCTCCACGACTTGAAAGGCTATCGAACAGGAGAGCTTTTGTGATGCCGAAGATTGATGATCTTTGATTAAAATACAATTTATGTCTTTAAGAGTTGCGGTTATAGTATTTCTATCCGGAAGATGCGCAGTCATCCCGGCCCGGGTGTCATCTTCCGAGCTTTCCTTGGATTGATTGTGTGGAGCCTGAGGCATGGCCGCTTCCGGTCGAGATGCCTGGAAGGTTCAAGGCGGTGCACTGACGCCGTCGGGGCAGTACACGGCGCGTTCGAGGCGAGTCCGCCATCGCTTCGTCTTTGCCGAACTCGGCCGATGAGACGATGAGCTTGTGAAATCGGACGCGATGCGGAAGCCCGTGGACGAGTGGTCGGAGCCGGAACGGTCAAGCCTGCGTCACGTTGATCCCGGGCGCCGAGACGACGAGGCGCCGAAGCGCCGTCCATCCCGTTCCGGTCCTGCCATGCCCTCTCCCCTCCGCCGCAGTCCCGCACCCGATGGCGAGGCGGCGAATCCCGTTCTGTGGACGCTGCTACTCGGGACCGCGCTGATCGCGCTCGCGGCCGCATCCGGGCGCGCGACCCGGACGCGTCCCGCCGTCGCGCCCGACCCTTCCTCGACGGAGCGGGGCGCCCGCTCGCACGAGGGGGCGGCGGCGGCCTACGTCGCGGCCACACAGATCGAGCGGGGCCGCGCCGCGCGCTCGCCCGCCGAGATCACCGCCTCGGGCTGGAAGGACATCCTCTACCGGGTCTACCTGGAGTTCAATCAGGACCGGGTGCTCTCGGTCGCGGCGGGGGTGACCTTCTACTCCCTGCTCTCGCTGTTCCCGGCCGTCGCCGCGCTGGTCTCCTGCTACGGCCTCGTGGCGGACGTGAATTCCATCAACGAGCACCTGGCCAGTATGCAGGGCGTGCTGCCCTCCGGCGCCATCGAGATCATCGGCGACCAGGTCAAGCGCATCGCCGCAAAGGGCACCGGCAGCCTCGGGCTGACCTTCTTCACCAGCCTTCTCCTCTCCCTCTGGAGCGCCAATGCCGCCATGAAGGCGATGTTCGACGCCCTGAACGTGGTCTACGAGGAGGAGGAGAAGCGGTCCTTCATCATGCTGAACCTGCGCTCGCTCACCTTCACCATCGGGGCTCTGGTCTTCACCATCCTGGCGCTCACCGGCATCGTCGTGCTGCCGGTGGTGTTCACGTTCGTGGGCCTGAGCGACACCGCCTGGCTCATCGCCCTGCTGCGCTGGCCGGGCCTCCTGCTCGTCCTGCTCGGGGGCCTGTCCCTGCTCTACCGCTACGGTCCGAGCCGCGAGCGCCCGCGCTGGCGCTGGGTCGGCGTCGGCGGCGCGGTGGCCGGCCTGCTCTGGCTCGGCGCTTCGATCCTGTTCTCCTGGTACGTCTCCAGCTTCGGCAACTACAACGAGACCTACGGTTCCCTCGGGGCGGCCATCGGTTTCATGACCTGGATCTGGATCTCCACCACGATCGTTCTGCTCGGCGGCGAGATCAACGCCGAGATGGAGCACCAGACGGCGCGCGACACCACCACCGGACCCGAACTGCCCATGGGCGCGCGCCGGGCACGGATGGCCGACACGCTCGGGGCCGTGGCCTGAGGGCGGCCTCCCCACGCGGGTGTCGGGCGCCTATCTAAGGGGCAACCCCCCGAGCCCCTGAGGAGTACAGGCCCGATGTCTTCCCCTTCGACGTCTTCACAGTCCATGGACGAGGTCCAGGCCCGCAGCGAGGCGGAGTGGCGCGAGCGCCTCACGCCGGACCAGTACCGCGTGCTGCGCGAGCACGGCACCGAGCGGGCCGGCACCAGTTGCCTCAACGCCGAGAAGCGCCCGGGCGTCTTCCATTGCGCCGGCTGCGACGCGCCGCTCTTCGTCACCGGCACCAAGTTCGAGAGCGGCACCGGCTGGCCGAGCTTCTTCGACCCCCTCGACGAGGCGGTGGAGACCACCGTCGATCGCAGCCACTGGATGACCCGCACCGAGGTCCATTGCGCCCGCTGCAAGGGCCATCTCGGCCACGTCTTCGACGACGGGCCGCCGCCCACCGGCCTGCGGTATTGCATGAACGGGCTCTCGCTGCGCTTCGAACCGGAGGCATGACGAGCCCCTCCGCCGGGTTTCGGTGGGGACGGTGCGAGGCCCAAGGCGGTGCGGCGGCGAGGATGGTCTTGATTTCGCCGTCGTTTTGCTTAGTCCGGAACGACGAACTATTGGCCGATCTGTCCCGGCGCGGCTGGGAATGATCATAGATCATAGCCTACGTCATCGTTCCACGTGGAGGGCCGCCGGCCCGGCGCGGGGACACCTGGAACCCGGTCCGCCCGCCTCGCGTCGTCGGAGGTCTGCGGCCCTGACGTCAGCGTCTGCCCGGACCCACGCCCCCGGGCCGACCGACCTCGCGGAGAATGTCGATGAGCCTCGTACGCCGGTTTCTCGTGGCCCCCTCCCTGGTGCGCCTCATCCGCAAGGAGCGCGGCGGCGCCCGGATCACCGAGGGCTACTTCGCGCCCCAGGCCGGTCGGGTCTCCTACGTCCGGGTCGACGGGCAGACCTGCCATCTCGTCTTGGTGACCTCGGCGCCGGACGGCACCGCGAGCGAGGAGCGCACCGACGTGCCGCGCGCCCATGGCGACGCGCTGATGGATGTCTGCTCCGGCAAGGCCGCCTATGACCGCACGGCGCTGGCTCTCGGCGGCGGCCGCGAGGCGCTGATCGACCGCTACGTGGCTCCGGGCGAGTTCGACCTCGTGAGCGTGTCGTTCGACGGAGCCGACGAGGCGCAGGCATTCGCGGTGCCGTCCTGGTTCGGTCCCGAGGTCTCGGGCGATCCCAGCTACGACCGCCACGCGGTCGCCCTCCAGGGCGTGCCGCAACCCGGCGAGATCGCCCTGTCCAACGCCGCCCTCGATGCCGTGCTGGACCTGGTCGAGCCGCGCTTCGGCTTCGGCCGCTTCGGCGCTCCGAAGACCAACAGCACCAGCACCAGCACCAGCAGCGATGGCGACGGGACGATGAAGGCCCTGCGCCGGGTCGTGGGCAGCGGCGCGGCCGCGGCCCCGGTCGCTGCCGAGGCGGTGCCCGTGCCGGCTCCCCCGCCCGCGGAGCCTGCCCCGGTGGAGGCGCACGCCGTCGCCGAGCCCGAAGCGGCCGAGGCCCATGCGCAGCCCGATTCCGGCGCGGCCGAAGCGCATGCCGAGACCCCGTCGCACATCGACTCGCGCATCGACGACGTGATCGAGAGCCTGTCGCAGGCCCTCGGCAACCCGCAGCCTCAGTCGAAGGGCGGCGCGCGTGGCGAGGACGATATCGCCGCCGAGTTCGAGCGCTGGACCGTCCGTCCGCGCCGCACGCAGCAGACCTGATCCGAAGGACAGGTCCACGGCCCGGTCGCCCTCTCCGAAGGGCGACCGCCGATCCGGGGCATCCTCCCCAGATCCTGCGCGCAGCGCCGGGGCGTCCCGAGGTCCGCACCGCGGAGCCCGGAATCCGTGCGGGTCGCGCCGGCCTCTCCAACCTCGGCGGCTCCTCCTGACCGCACGCCGCCGGCGCGCCCCTCCCGGTCCGTCCCTCCCTGCCACGGCTCGGACTGACGGTGCCGTTCGTCGCCCGACTTCGGCAACCGATGCCGGACCGGGGCGCCACGGCTGCGTGCACCCTCCGGCCGGCCTGCCCGCACCGGAGCGCGTCCTCCCGCCCCTTTGACCGCGAAGGGCATGTAAGCCCTCGCCGATTGTCATCGCTGACCACCGCCTGCGATTGAGCGGCGCGAATAAACTGGCTAGCGTCGGGATTAACAATCAGTGGGTTGCGCAGAGCGCAGCGGGAGGGATCATGGCCCAGACGACGACCTATGGAACGGCACCGGCCGCAGTCCCTCGTCCGGTCAAGGAACCCTGGTACAAGGTACTCTATATCCAGGTTCTGATCGCGATCGCCCTCGGCGTGCTCCTCGGTTGGTTGCATCCCGAATGGGGCAAGTCGGTCAAGTGGCTCGGCGACGCCTTCATTGCCCTGATCAAGATGATGATCGCGCCGATCATCTTCTGTACCATCGTGCACGGCATCGCCTCGATCGGTGACCTGAAGAAGGTCGGTCGTGTCGGCCTGAAGGCACTGGTCTACTTCGAGGTGGTCTCCACCATCGCGCTGCTCATCGGCGTCCTGGTCGGCGAGGTCGTCAAGCCGGGTGCCGGCTTCAACGCCGACGTGACGAAGCTCGACGGCAAGGCGGTCGAGAAATACGCCAAGATGGCCGCCGACGATTCGGTGACCGGCCACATCATGGCGCTGATCCCGAAGAGCTTCTTCGACGCCTTCGCCACCGGCGACCTGCTGCAGGTGCTGCTGATCTCGATCCTCACCGGCGTCGTCGTCACCGGCATGGGCCAGCGCGGCGAGGCCATCACCCACGCCATCGACACGATGGGGCAGATCTTCTTCCGCATCATCGGCCTCGTGGTGAAGCTCGCGCCGATCGGCGCCTTCGGCGCCATGGCCTTCACCATCGGCCAGTACGGCATCGGCAAGGTGATCGACCTCGCCTGGCTCGTCGGCACCTTCTACGTCACCGCGTTCCTGTTCGTGATCCTGGTTCTCGGCGGCATCGCCCGGGTGGCCGGCTTCTCGATCTTCAAGTTCCTGGCCTACATCAAGGACGAACTCCTCATCGTGCTGGGCACCTCGTCCTCCGAGACGGTGCTGCCGCACATGATGACGAAGATGCGCCGCCTCGGAGCCTCGGATTCGGTGGTCGGCCTCGTGATCCCGACGGGCTACTCGTTCAACCTCGACGGCACGAACATCTACATGACCCTGGCCTCGCTGTTCCTGGCCCAGGCCGTGGGAGCCGACCTGTCCTTCGGCCAGTACGCCACGATCATCCTGGTGGCGATGCTGACCTCCAAGGGCGCCTCCGGCGTCACCGGCGCGGGCTTCATCACCCTGGCGGCGACGCTGAGCGCCATTCCCAACAACCCGGTGCCGGTGGCGGCCATGACCCTGATCCTCGGCGTCGACAAGTTCATGTCGGAGTGCCGCGCGATCACCAACCTCATCGGCAACGGCGTCGCCACCGTGGTGGTCAGCCGCTGGGAGGGCGAACTCGATCAGGAGAAGCTGAATCAGGTGATGGCGCATCCGGTCTCGATCGGCACCGACATCTCCGACCACGCACCCGAGATGGACTCGGGCGGTGCTACGAACCCGGCGGCCCCGATCCCGGCCGCGGCGCGCTGACGGACCCGGACCTGTCCGAAACCCTGCGCATCGGCATCGATCTCGGCGGCACCAAGATCGCCGGGATCGCCCTCGCGCCCGATGGCGCGACCCGGGCCGAGCACCGGGTCGCCACGCCGCGTGACGACTACGCGGCGACCCTCGCGGCCATTGCGGATCTGGTGCGGGACCTGGAGGCGCAGGCGGGCGCCACCGGCACCGTCGGCATCGGCATGCCCGGTGCGATCTCGCCGCGCACCGGCCTCGTCAAGAACGCCAACTCGGTCTGGCTGAACGGCCGGCCCTTCGCCCGGGATCTCGAGCGCGCCCTGGCCCGCCCGGTGCGCCTGGAGAACGACGCCAACTGCCTCGCCGTGTCCGAGTCCATCGACGGAGCCGGGGCGGGCCTGCCCGTCGTCTGGGCCATCATCCTCGGCACCGGCGTCGGCTCCGGCATCGCCCTGCAGGGCCGCGCCCTTTCGGGGCGCGACCGGATCGCCGGCGAGTGGGGCCACAATCCGCTGCCAGCGCCCCGCGACGAAGAGCGCCCCGGCCCCGCCTGCTACTGCGGCCGGCACGGATGCCTCGAAACCTGGGTCTCCGGCCCGGCGCTCGCCGCCGATCACGGCCGCCGCACGGGGGCGATGCTGCGCGGCGAGGCCGTGATCTCGGCCCTGCGGTCGGGCGACGCCGAGGCCGGGGTGACCCTCGAACGCTACCTCGATCGCCTCGGGCGCGGCATGGCCCAGGTGATCAACCTGCTCGATCCCGACGTCATCGTTATCGGCGGCGGCCTCTCGCGCGTGCCGGAGATCCTCGCGGGCCTGCCGGCTCGGGTGGCGCCGCACGTTTTCTCGGATGCGTTCGACACCCCGATCCGCGCGAGTCTGCACGGCGATGCCTCGGGCGTCCGCGGGGCGGCCTGGCTCTGGAACGCGCCCTGACGCGCCGGCATCGTTGCGGCCGAAGCTGATGCCGGAGACGCTTGTCAGGGCTCTCGTTTTCACATAAAGATATCTTTATGTCTAACACGGGTTCCTCGCCGACGACGGCCCTGCCATTTCCCGACGCCCTCGCCATCCTGCGGGCGGCAGCGGAGGAGACGCGCCTGCGCATCCTCGCGCTGCTGGCTGCCGGGGAACTCTCGGTTTCCGATCTCACCGACATCCTGGGCCAGTCGCAGCCGCGCATCTCGCGCCATCTCAAGCTGCTCGTGGAGGCGGGTCTGGTGGAGCGCCATCGCGAGGGCGCCTGGGCCTTCTTCCGCCTGGTCGAGGACCGCGCCGTCCTGGTCGAGCCGCTGGTGGCCGGGCTCGACGCCACCCGCGCGCCGCTCTCCGAGGATTTCGCTCGTCTGCAGGCCGTGCGCGCCCAGCGGGCCGAGGCCGCCCAGGCCTTCTTCGCCCGCCTCGCGCCGAAATGGGACCGCCTGCGCTCCCTGCACGTGCCGGAAGCGACCGTCGAGGCCGCGGTGCTCGACGCGCTCGGTGACCGGCCGATCCAGAACTTGGTCGACCTCGGCACCGGAACCGGGCGCATGCTCGGGCTCCTGGCCGGGCGCGCCGCCCGCGCGGTCGGGCTCGACTCGAACCACGCCATGCTCTCGGTGGCGCGGGCCAACCTGGAGCGGATGGGCCTGTCGCGGGTCGACCTGCGCCAGGGCGACATCCACGCGCCGCCCTTCGGGCGCGGCGGGTTCGACCTCGTCGTGGTCCACCAGGTGTTGCACTACCTCGACGATCCGGCCCGGGCCCTGCGCGAGGCCGCCCGCCTCGTCGCACCCGGCGGGCGCCTGCTGGTGGTGGATTTCGCGCCCCACGACCTCGAATTCCTGCGCGAGGCCCAGGCCCATCGCCGGCTCGGCTTCGCGCCCGAGCAGGTGACGGGTTGGCTGAACGATGCGGGCCTGCCCACCGTCACCACCCGGGACCTCGCCCCCACCGGCGAGGTCGAGGACCAGTTGACCGTGACGCTCTGGCTCGCCACCGATGCCGCCGAGATGGCGGCGCCCGCGCTCGAACCGGAGTTGGCCGTCGCCTGAGGGCGGCATCCCGCGGCCAGTGAAACCCTTTTAAGCCAAACCTTTCGACGCCCGTCTGAACCGACCGACATAGAGGACGACCCGATGCCATCCGCTTCCCACCATCGCGCCAGCCGCGACAGCTATCGTCCGATCCGGGTCTCCATCGAGTTCTTCCCGCCGAAGACCGAGGAGATGGAGAAGATCCTCTGGTCCTCGATCGAGCGCCTCGCGCCGCTGCAGCCGAAATTCGTCTCGGTGACCTACGGTGCCGGCGGCTCCACCCGCGAGCGCACCCACAACACCGTCGCCCGGATGGTCAAGGAGACGAGCCTCCAGCCGGCCGCCCACCTGACCTGCGTCGACGCCACCCGCGAGGAGATCGACGCCGTCGTGCAGTCCTACTGGGATGCCGGCGTGCGCCACATCGTGGCCCTGCGCGGCGACCCGCAGGACGGCATCGGCACCGCCTACCGGCCGCATCCGGGTGGCTACGCCCAGACTTCCGACCTCGTGGCCGGCATCAAGCGCATCGGCGACTTCAAGGTCTCGGTCTCGGCCTATCCCGAGAAGCACCCGGAGGCCTCCTCCCTCGATGCCGACATCGACGCCCTGAAGGCCAAGGTCGATGCCGGTGCCGACCAGGCGATCACGCAGTTCTTCTTCGAGAACGACATCTACCTGCGCTACGTCGACAAGGTGCGGGCGGCCGGCATCGACATCCCGATCATCCCCGGCATCCTGCCGGTGCAGAACTTCAAGCAGGCGGCGAACTTCGCCCGCCGCACCGGCGCCTCGGTGCCGTACTGGCTCGCGGCCCGGTTCGAGGGCCTGGACAACGACGTCGAGACCCGGCGCCTCGTGGCGGCGGCGGTGGCTGCCGAGCAGGTGCTCGACCTCGTCGACCACGGCGTCAACGACTTCCACTTCTACTCGATGAACCGTTCCGACCTCGTCTACGCCATCTGCCACGTGCTCGGCCTGCGGGCCCAGGCGCCCAAGGTCGCGGCCAAGGCCGCCTGACCCGACGTCATTCCGGGGCGCCGAAGGCGCGCCCGGGATCCCGACACGCCGACCCTGTCGAACTTCACTCTCCGGACCCGTCGCGGTTCTGGATTCCGGGCGCCGCTCCGCGGCCCCGGAATGACGCGTGAGAAACCCATGACCGACCTGCGCCCCGTCGACGGAAAAGAGATCGAAGCCGCCCTGCGCCAGCGCGCTGGCGAGAAAATCCTCGTCCTCGACGGAGCGATGGGGACGGTGATCCAGCGCCTCGGCTACGGCGAGGCGGACTTCCGCGGCACGCGTTTCCCGGATCACGGCCATGATCAGAAGGGCAACAACGACCTCCTGATCCTGACCCAGCCCGACGCGATCCGGCAGATTCACCTCGATTACTTCCTGGCCGGCGCCGACGTCTGCGAGACCAACACCTTCTCGGGCACGACGATCGCCCAGGCCGATTACGGCATGGAATCGATCATCCACGAGCTGAACGCGGAAGGTGCCCGCCTCGCCCGCGAGGCCGCGGCTCTGGCGGAAAAGCAGGACGGCCGCCGCCGCTTCGTGGCCGGCGCCATCGGCCCGACGAATCGCACCCTGTCGATCTCGCCCGACGTGAACAATCCCGGCTACCGGGCCGTGACCTTCGACCAGGTCCGCCAGGCCTACGAGGAGCAGGTGCGCGGCCTGATGGATGGCGGCGCCGAGCTCATCCTGATCGAGACCATCTTCGACACGCTGAACGCCAAGGCCGCGGTCGCCGCCGCCTGGGCGGTGTTCGCGGAACGGGGCATGGTCCTGCCGATCATGATCTCGGGCACGATCACCGATCTGTCCGGCCGCACCCTCTCGGGCCAGACCCCGGAGGCGTTCTGGAATGCGCTCCGCCACGCCAGCCCGCTCACCATCGGGCTGAACTGCGCGCTCGGCGCCAAGGAAATGCGCGGCCACATCTCGGAGCTGTCGCGCATCGCCGACACCCTGGTCTGCGCCTATCCGAATGCCGGCCTGCCCAACGAGTTCGGACTCTACGACGAGAGCCCCGAGGCCATGGGCAAGCTGGTGGGCGAGTTCGCCACGGCCGGCCTCGTCAACATGGTCGGCGGCTGCTGCGGCACGACGCCGGACCACATCCGTGCCATCGCGCAGGCCGTGGAGGGCGTGAAGCCCCGTGCCATTCCCGAGGTGCCCCGCCTGATGCGCCTGTCCGGTCTGGAGCCCTTCACGCTGACGAAGGAGATCCCCTTCGTGAACGTGGGCGAGCGCACCAACGTCACCGGTTCGGCCAAGTTCAGGAAGCTCATCACCGCCGGCGACTACGCCGCCGCCCTCGACGTCGCCCGCGACCAGGTCGCGGCGGGCGCCAGCATCATAGACATCAACATGGACGAGGGCCTGCTCGATTCCGAGAAGGCGATGGTGGAGTTCCTCAACCTCGTCGCCGCCGAACCCGACATCGCCCGCGTGCCGGTGATGATCGATTCCTCGAAGTTCCACGTCATCGAGGCCGGGCTCAAGTGCGTCCAGGGCAAGGCGATCGTGAACTCGATCTCCATGAAGGAGGGCGTCGAGAAGTTCATCGCCGATGCCCGGGTCTGCCGCTCCTACGGCGCCGCGGTGGTGGTGATGGCCTTCGACGAGCAGGGCCAGGCCGATTCCTACGAGCGCAAGGTCGAGATCTGCACCAAGGCCTACCGTGTCCTGACGGAGGAGATCGGTTTCCCGCCGGAAGACATCATCTTCGATCCCAACGTGTTCGCGGTGGCCACCGGCATCGAGGAGCATAACGGCTACGGCGTCGCCTTCATCGAGGCCACGAAGACCATTCGCGAGACGCTGCCCCACGCCCACATCTCGGGCGGCATCTCGAATCTCAGCTTCGCCTTCCGGGGCAACGAGCCGGTGCGCGAAGCGATGCACGCGGTGTTCCTCTACCATGCGATCCAGGTCGGCATGGACATGGGCATCGTGAATGCCGGCCAGCTCGCGATCTACGCCGAGCTCCCGGCCGAGCTGCGCGAACTCTGCGAGGACGTCGTCCTCAACCGCCGCGAGGATTCCACCGACCGCCTGCTGGAGGCGGCCGAGCGCTTCAAGTCCGGCGGCGGCGTCCAGGCCAAGACCGCCGACCTGTCCTGGCGCGAAGCGCCCGTCGAGAAGCGCCTGGAGCATGCGCTGGTCAACGGCATCACCGAATTCGTGGTCGCCGACACCGAGGAGGCGCGCCTGAAGTCCGCGCGCCCGCTCCACGTCATCGAGGGCCCGCTCATGGCCGGCATGAACGTGGTCGGCGACCTGTTCGGTTCAGGGAAAATGTTCCTGCCGCAGGTCGTGAAGTCGGCCCGCGTGATGAAGCAGGCGGTGGCCTATCTCGAGCCCTTCATGGAGGCGGAGAAGCTCGCCAACGGCGGCGACGGCAAGCGCCAGGCCGCCGGCAAGATCCTGATGGCGACCGTGAAGGGCGACGTCCACGACATCGGCAAGAACATCGTCGGCGTCGTGCTCGCCTGCAACAACTACGAGATCATCGACCTCGGCGTGATGGTGCCGGCGGCCAAGATCCTCGACGTCGCCAAGCGCGAGAACGTCGACATCGTCGGCCTGTCCGGCCTCATCACCCCGTCGCTGGACGAGATGGTGCACGTCGCGGCCGAGATGGAGCGCGAGGGCTTCGACGTGCCGCTCCTCATCGGCGGCGCCACCACGAGCCGCGTCCACACGGCGGTGAAGATCCATCCCTCGTACAACCGGGGGCAGACCGTCTACGTGACCGATGCGAGCCGGGCCGTCGGCGTCGTCTCCAGCCTGCTCTCGAAGGAGACGCGGGATTCGACCATCGCCAACATCCGCGCCGAGTACCGCAAGGTCTCGGACGCCCATGCCCGCTCGGAGCTCGACAAGCAGCGCCTGCCGCTGGCGAAAGCCCGCGCCAACCCGTTCAAGATCGACTGGACGGGGTACCAGCCGAAGAAGCCCAGCTTCACCGGCGTGCGGGTCTACTCGTCCTACGAGGTCTCCGACCTCGTGCCCTATATCGACTGGACGCCGTTCCTGCAGACCTACGAGTTCAAGGGCCGCTACCCGGCGATCTTCGAGGACCCCAACCAGGGGCCGGCCGCCAAGGCCCTGTTCGACGACGCGCAGGAGATGCTGGCCCAGATCGTAGCCGAGCGCTGGTTCAACCCGAAGGCCATCATCGGCTTCTGGCCGGCCAACAGCGTCGGTGACGACATCGCGCTCTATACCGGCGAGAGCCGGTCCGAGACACTCGCGACCTTCTTCGGGCTGCGCCAGCAGCTGACGAAGCGCGACGGACGCGCCAATACCTGCCTGTCCGACTTCGTGGCCCCGGCCGAGACCGGCATCGCCGACTATGTCGGCGGCTTCGTCGTCACGGCGGGCCTGGAGGAGGTGCGCATCGCCGAGCGCTTCGAGCGGGCCAACGACGATTACCGCTCGATCCTGGTCAAGGCGCTGGCCGACCGCATCGCCGAGGCGCTCGCCGAGCGCATGCACGAGCGGGTCCGCCGCGAGTTCTGGGGCTACGCCGCCGACGAGACCTTCACGCCGGAGGACCTCGTGCGCGAGGAATATGCCGGCATCCGTCCCGCCCCCGGCTATCCCTCGCAACCCGACCACACCGAGAAGGTCACGCTGTTCGACCTCCTTAAGGCGGAATCGCGCATCGGCGTGAAGCTCACCGAGTCCTACGCCATGTGGCCGGGCTCCTCGGTCTCTGGCCTCTACATCGCCCACCCGGAGGCGCATTACTTCGGCGTCGCCAAGGTCGAGCGCGATCAGGTCGAGGATTACGCGGTCCGCAAGGGCATGGACCTGCGGGAGGTCGAGCGCTGGCTCGGCCCGATCCTGAACTACGACCCGGCCCGCTACCTCGCGGCCGCCGCCGAGTAGGGTACCGGTGCCGCCGTCTCCCCTCCGGCGGGGCGGCGGCACCCGAAACCGCTGGAGTGTGGCCGGGCGAGGCTTGACCGTGGGCGCGGCTGCGCTTCAATGCCGGCCCGGCTCAACCATGGCCCGAGACCAGCGAAGGGCGCCCCGATCGTGTACCGGCTCACCGGCTCCCTCGTCGCCACCGTCGCGCTCGGGCTCATCGCCTCGGGCTGCACGGGCTTCGCCTATATCTCGAAGACCTATGTCAGCCTGACGCCCCAGGTCGTCACCATCGGCTGCAAGGACCCCTACGAGGTCTACGACCAGCGCCGGGTGCGCAAGATGCTGGTCGTCTCCAACGCCCTGCGGGAGACCACGGGCTGCGGCATCGACGATGCGCTCGCCGGGGGCGACCCGGGCCTGACCCGGGTCAAGCGCTTCCGCGAGGCGGCGCGCACCTACCTGAACGAGACGGGGCGCGAGGATTGCCGGATCCGCGGCGAGGTCGTGTTCACCGATCTGCAGACCGAGTTCACCTACATCTGTGCCGGGCCGGGGGAGCCCCGCGACACGAAGGTGCAGACCCTGCCGGGCCGCAGCAACCGCGTCGGACTCTAAGGTTCGCCTGAACCGGAGGCGCGCGGAAACGTCCGCTCCATCGCGTCGCCGGAGGCCGCCAGCAAGGCCCGCGCCAGGGTGCGGGCCTCGTCCCGGTCGAGGGCCAGGATCGCCGCGACCGGCGCCCCGCTCATGCCGGGCAGCCCGATCTCGATCCGGACGCCGTCGGGCGCGGCCGCCACCGCGATGCTCCAGTCCCGTTCTCCGCTCATGGGCTCCCGCACCTCTCCCGCGCCGCCGACTCTCCCGGTCGACGGCGATCCCGCATGACCGGTCCTGCATGACCGATCCGCCGGCGCGAGGCCAGGGGCCGGGGAAGTCGGCCCGCGATTGACGCCGTGCCGCCCCCTGGTGTTTGTGCGCCCCGACCCATCCCGGCCTCCGGGCATGGCAACCATACAGTGGAGGAAGACCCCATGTCCGAGATCTGGTTCCGGACCGGCGAGGCGACCGTGCTCGCGGCCGAAGGACAGTACACCGACGCGATGCCCGAGGTGCTGATCGGCTCGACCCGCGGTCCGGCGGGCCACGCCTTCGCCGGCATGATGGGCCAGGTCCAGGGCCACACCCGGATGTTCGTGGTGCGCGACCTCAACCAGCTCGTGCGCCCGGCCACGATCATGACGACGAAGGTCACGATTCATACCGCCGAGTATGCCGAATTGCTCGGCGGTGTGGTCCAGGCGGCCACCGGCGACGCCATCATCGACTGCGTGATCGAGGGCGTCCTGCCCAAGGACGGGCTCGATGAACTCTGCATGATCATCATGATCTGGCTGGACGAGCGCTGCGGATCCGACCCGAACGTCGACCGCAAGGACCTCTACCGGACGAATTACGAGGCGACGAAACTCGCCATCGCCCGCGCCATGAAGGGCGAGCCGACGATCGACGAGCTCATCGCCAACCGAAAGACGGTCAAGCACTACGCCCTGGAAGACGTGATCGAGTACTGAGTCGTTCGGGAGAGGGCGCGGATGCCTGGGCATCCGCGCGTCCGTGAACCGCGCCGAGACGATTCAGGCGCGGACATGCTCCCAGACCTTTGAGATGACGACCGAGCCCTCGCCCACCGACGACGCCACCCGCTTGACGGAACCGGCGCGGACGTCGCCGACCGCGAAGATCCCGGGCTGCGAGGTGGCGTAGGGCGAGGTCGCGCCGATGGCCTCCCCGGTCAGTACGAAGCCGTGGTGGTCTAGGTCGACGAGGCCCGAGAGCCAGCGGGTGTTGGGGGCGGCCCCCACCATCACGAACACCGCGCAGGTCGGGAGGGTACGGATGCTTCCGTTGCCGACATTGCGGATCGTCACGGCGTCGAGCCGGTCCGTGCCGTGGAAGGCGCTGATCTCGGCGCCGTACTCGATGGTGATCGCCGGGTCCGCCTCCAGGCGGCTGGAGAGGTAGCTGGACATCGAGGTCGCGAGCGAGGGCCCACGCACCAGCAGGCGGACATGCCCGGCCGAGCGGCTGAGAAACATCGCCGCCTGACCCGCCGAGTTGCCGCCGCCGATGATGACGATCTCGGCGTTCTTGCAGTAGCGGGCCTCGATCTCGGTCGCGGCGTAGTAGACGCCGGCGCCCTCGAAGGATTCGAGGCGATCGATCGGCAGGCGGCGGTACTGGACGCCGGTGGCCACCACGACGGCGTGCCCGCGAACGCGCTGGTCGTTGTCGAAGGTCGCGCAGAAGGTGCCGTCCGCGAGGCGTTCCAGCTTGGCGACCCGGCGCGGCATCGCGAACCGCGTACCGAACTTCAGCGCCTGCACCTCGCCCCGCCAGACGAGGTCCGCCCCGGAGATGCCGGTCGGAAAGCCCATGTAATTCTCGATCCGGCTCGACGTGCCGGCCTGCCCGCCGATCGCGATATCCTCGATCACCAGGGCATGTAGGCCTTCCGCGCCGGCATAGACGCCGGCGGCCACGCCGGCCGGGCCCCCACCCACGATGAGCACGTCGAAGGCCTCGTCGTCGATGAGGTCGTGGTTGAGGCCCAGCAGCTGCGCGACCTTGTCGGGGGTCGGGTCCGCCACGACGATCTCACGGCCGAAGATCACGGCCGGCCGGTCGGAGGCAATCGCGCAACTCGTCGCGACGGCCGCGGCCTCCGGACTGCCCAGGGCGTAGGAGCGATAGGGCAGCCGGTTGCGGCTCGCGAATTCCGCGATGCGGCGGACGGCCCGATCGGCGTCCTCGCCGATGAGCACCAGGGTGCCGTCCTGCGAGTCGAGCTGCCGCCGCCGCCGTGCCGCCAGGACCGTGATGACGATGTCCGACATCTCGGGGATCTCGGACATCAGCCGCAGCATCTCGAGCCGCGGCACCTCGACCACCCGGGTATCCCGCACCGCCCGCATGGGCATCGACCAGTTGCCGCCGTTCAGGAACGCGATCTCGCCCATGAACTGCGTCGGTCCGAGGGTGGAGGGAAGGTGGCGTTCGTCCGTGAACGGGTTGACCACCTCGACCTCGCCGTCCTCGACATAGACGAAGCGGTCGGCCGGTTCGCCGGCACGAGCCAGGAACGTCCCGGCCGGGTAGAGCCGCTCCGTTCCGGCGGTCCGAAGAGCGGTGACGTGAGAGGCGGCGAGGGGGACGCGCTGCATCTCGCGCAGGTCACGGCCAATCGTTTCCATGTGTGGCTTCCGTCGGATCGGGGTCGGTGCAATGCAGCATCGATCACACCTCCGTGACAGACAAGCTGTGCGAACGCGAAAAATCACCGCCCCGGTCGCTCGTTCACGAGCTTGCCTGCGGGCGCATGACGAATGCCTGCACGGCCTCCTACGATGCCGCGGGCGTTGCTGGCCCAGCGGCGCCGGATACGGTTCCGCCGCCTCCGGAGGCCGGCAGCGAAGGCTCGCGGAGCTGCGACGCGCATCGTGCGCGCCGCGGCGCGGATCAGCCCGGCGGGATCCGCCCCACCGAGCAGAGCGTGCGGATCGAGCCGCTGCTGTCGGTGTAGCAGCTCGCCGACCAGCCGTTCTGCTGGATGAAGGACTTGCGCCGTTCCTTCAGGGCGGTGGCGTGCGCCGTGGCGATGGCGGTCTGGACCGCGCTAGCGCTCTCGCCGACCACGATCTCGGCCGCCAGGGCGAGGTCGGCGAAGTAGGCCGCCGAGGGCGTCGGGTCGGAGGAGGCCGCCTGCACGATGGGCTCGGCCCGGCAGGTGAGGTCGAGCTTGAGGCCGCCGGGGACCCGAAGGTCGATGCTGGGGCCGGTGCGCCGGCCGACCTTGCCGCCCATCGCGCCGGCGATCCGCGCGGCGAGGCCATCGCACGCGTCGGCGCGCGCGAGGCTGGGGCCGAGCAGGCTCGCGCCGAGGAGGAGGGGAAGGAGGGCGCTGCGCGGTCGCATGGTCGGGCTCCGGCTGTCCGGTCGGAAGGGGGGTGTCAGGGGGTGAAGGCGAGCCGGACCACCGTGCCGCCCGCATTGCTGTAGGCGAGCTGGCCGCCGAGCTGTCCGGCGAGGCCCTGCGCGATGCGGAAGCCGAGGCTGCGGGTGGTGTCCGGATCGAAATCCGCCGGCATGCCGCGCCCGTCATCCGCGATGGTGAGCTGCAGGCGCTCCGCATCGAGCCGTTCGAGCTGGATCGTGACGGTGCCGCGCCGGCCGTCCGGGAAGGCGTGCTTCAGGGCGTTGGTCACCACCTCGACCACGAGGAGCGACAGGGTGGTGAGCTGGGTGAGATCGAAGCGCAGGGGCGGCGTATCGACGAGGCAGACGATGTTCTGCGCCCCCGTGGCGTCGAGGAGGTCGGTGCAGAGTTCCTTGAGGTACTGCCCGACCGGGCGCTCGATGCTGCTCGGGTCGTAGAGGCGGCGGTGGATGCGCGAGATGGTTTCGAGCCGCACCCGCGCCTCGTCGAGGGCGGTGAGCGCCGCCTTCGGATCGTTGCCGACCTTGCGCTTCTGCAGGGTCAGCAGGGCGGCCACGAACTGCATGTTGTTGGCGACCCGGTGCTGCAGCTCCTGGAACATCGTGCGTTGCTGCTCGTAGAGGCCTGCCGAGATCTGCCGCTCGGCGCGCAGCCGCTCGCCCGCCCGGTGCATGACGTGGATCAGCGCGATGTCGACGGCGACGATGAAGACGTAGAAGCACAGGGCCAAGGCGGTCGGCCCGTCGATGATGAAGGTGCTGGCCGGCGGGATGAAGAAGTACCAGGCGGCGAGCCCGCTGAGGGCGGCGCAGGTGATGCCCGGCCGCAGGCCGAAGAAGAAGGTCGTGAGGATCACGGCCGGGAAGAACGTCAGGTAGGGGAAGCCCGGCGGCAGCACGTCGTCGAGGGCGAAGCGCAGGCCGAGGGCGAGGCTCGACGCGGCCACGGCGGCGCCCTCGCCGAGCCACGGACGAGCGCGCAGCCGCTCGGTCGCATGGACGACCTGCCAGCCTTTCCACCAGGATACGTGTGTCGATGATCGGAACAGGGTCGTCGGTCTCGTCAGGGATTGGAACTGCTCTAGTCTGGGCCGGTCCCCGTGACCAGCGGCTCCGGTCCGCGGCCGCGATTCGGCCTCAATGGAAATCGCGGCTGCGGTAAATGCGCCGATCCTCCGGCACGCCGAAATCGGTGGTCTCGGGCGGCAGCCGCAGGCCTCCGGCGCGCAGGTCGCGCAGGGCCGCCGAGAGGTCGCGGAACTGCTCGGCCAGCAGGTGCACCACGAGGCCCTGGCGCTGCACCCGGCCGCGCACCGCGAGGAACCGCGCGCCCATGGCGGTCGCGCGGTTGGCCTCGAACACGTCGCGCCAGACGATGACGTTGGCGATGCCGGTCTCGTCCTCCAGAGTCAGGAACACGGTGCCGCGCGCCGTGCCCGGCCGCTGCCGGGTGAGGACGAGGCCCGCCACGGTGACCCGGGCGTTGTTCGCGACGCGGGTACCGTCGTGGTGGTCGCGGGCGGGGATCGCGCCGATCCGGGCGAGCCGCGTCCGGAAGAACGCCACCGGGTGGCCCTTCAGGGAAAGGCCGGTGGCGGCGTAATCCTCCGCCACGTGCTCGGAGGCCGCCATGGCGGGCAGGGCCACGGCGGGCTCGCCCCGGAACAGTCCGTCATCGGCGTGGAAGGCGAAGAGCGGCATCGGCGCGTCGAGGAGATGCGCCCGCCGGTCGCCATCGGCCCGCAGGGCGGCCTTGCGGGCGGAGCTGCCCTCCAGGGCTCGCACCGCCCACAGGGCGGCCCGCCGGTCGAGGTCGAGGGAGCGGAACGCATCCGCCTCGGCCAGCCGCTCCAGGGCGTTGCGGGGCAGGGCGAGGGCCGCCTGCAGGCCCTCGATGCTGGCGTAGCCGTTGCCCCGCAACGCGACGAGGCGGTGCATCGCGGCCCGCGGCACGCCGCTCACCTGGCGCAGGCCGAGGCGCACGGCGAAGCGGCGCGCGATGCCGGGCGGCGGCGGTTCCGAGGCCGGCTCCAGGGTGCAGTCCCAGGCGCTGGCATTGACGTCGACGCCGCGCACCTCGACCCCGTGGGCGCGGGCGTCGCGCACGAGCTGCGCCGGCTGGTAGAAGCCCATCGGCTGGGAATTCAGGATCGCGGCCAGGAAGACGTCGGGATGCCGGCACTTCATCCAGGCCGAGGCGTAGACCAGCAGGGCGAAGCTCGCCGCGTGGCTCTCCGGGAAGCCGTAGGTGGAGAAGCCCTCGATCTGCTTGAAGCAGCGCTCGGTGAAGTCGCGGGGGTAGCCGCGTGCCACCATGCCCTCCACGAACTTGGTACGGAAGTTCACGATCTGGCCGTTGTGCCGGAAGGTCGCCATCGCCCGGCGCAGGCCGTCGGCCTCGTGCGGCTGGAAGCCGGCCGCGGTGATGGCGATCTGCATGGCGTGCTCCTGGAACAGGGGGACGCCGTAGGTCCGCTTCAGGACGTCCTCGAGTTCGTTCGCCGGACCGTGAGCGGGATGGGGGGAGGGGTAGCTGACGGGCTCCAGCCCCTGGCGCCGGCGCAGGTAGGGGTGGACCATGTCGCCCTGGATCGGCCCCGGCCGGACGATCGCCACCTGCACCACGAGGTCGTAGAATTCCTTCGGTTTCAGGCGCGGCAGCATCGACATCTGCGCCCGGCTCTCGACCTGGAACACGCCGACGGAATCGGCCTTGGCCAGCATCGCGTAGGTGGCTTCGTCCTCGCGCGGCAGGTCGGCCAGGGTCGGGTAGTCGTGCCCGTAGTCCCGTGCCAGGAAATCCACGCCCCGGCGCAGGCAGCTCAGCATGCCGAGCGCCAGCACGTCGACCTTCATCAGGCCGAGCACGTCGATGTCGTCCTTGTCCCACTCGATGAAGGTGCGGTCCGCCATGGCGGCGTTGCCCACCGGTACGGTCTCGTCGAGGCGGCCGCGGGTCAGCACGAAGCCGCCGACATGCTGCGACAGGTGGCGCGGGAAGCCGATCAGCGCATGGGCGAGTTCCAGCGCCTGCCGGATCGACGGGTTGTCCGGGTCGAGGCCGGCCTGACGGATATGCGCGTCGGGCAGGTCCTTGCCCCAGGAGCCCCAGACCGTGTCGGCCATCACGCCGGTGATGTCGGGGGGCAACCCCAGGACCTTGCCGACTTCCCGGATGGCGCTGCGCGGGCGGTAGTGGATCACCGTGGCGCAGATCGCGGCGCGGTCGCGGCCGTAGCGGTCGTAGAGATACTGGATCACCTCCTCGCGGCGCTCGTGCTCGAAATCCACGTCGATGTCGGGGGGCTCGGCCCGGTTCTCCGAGATGAAGCGGGCGAAGAGCAGGCGGATCTCGGTGGGGTCGACCGCCGTGATGCCGAGGCAGTAGCAGACCGCGGAATTGGCGGCCGAGCCGCGCCCCTGGCACAGGATACCCCGCTTGCGCGCGAACTCGACGATGTCGAACAGGGTGAGGAAGTAGCGCGCATAGTCCATCTTCGCGATGAGGCGCAGCTCGTCCTGGATCGTGTTCATGATTTGTTCGGGTATGCCGTCGGGATAGCGCCAGCCTGCGCGCTCCATGACCCGGTGGGCGAGGTAATCCTGCGCCCCGAAGCCGGGGGGGACTGGCTCGTCGGGATACTCGTACTTGAGTTCGTCGAGGGAAAAGTCGCAGGCCTGCGCGATCTCGATCGTGCGGGCGACGGCCTCGGGATGGTCGGCGAACAGGCGCGCCATCTCTTCGGCCGGCCGCAGGTGGCGCTCGGCATTGGCCTCCAGGCGGTAGCCCGCCCCGTTCAGCGTACAGCCCTCGCGGATGCAGGCGACGATGTCCTGCAGGGGACGCCGGTCGGGATGGTGGTAGAGCGCGTCCGACACCGCCACCAGGGGCGCGCCGAGGCGTAGCCCCAGTTCGGCGAGGCGCCCGAGGCGGCGGCGCTCGTCGCCGCGCCGCCGGTGGCTCCCCGCCAGGGCGACCCGGCCGGGGGCTTCGGCGGCGAGCTGGCGGACATGGCCGAGGAAGGGAGCGTCGTCCCCGAGGCGCTCCGGCGGGACCGCGATCAGCATCTGGCCTTCGCTGGCGGCCAGGAGCTCCGAAAAGTCGAACCGGCATAGGCCCTTCTCGGAGCGGCGGTTGCCGAGGGTGAGGAGCCGGCACAGGCGGCCGTAGGCGGCCCGGTCCATCGGGTAGGCCACGGCCTCGAAGCCCTCCTGCGTGACGAGGCGCACGCCGGGCAGGAAGCGGATGCCGGGCTCGCCGGCCGCGGCCCGCCGCTTCGCCTCGGCATGGCCGCGCACCACCCCCGCCAGGGTGTTCCTGTCTGCGATGCCGATGGCGTGCAGGCCGAGCTCGGCGGCCTGACCCACCATCTCGCCGGGATGCGAGGCCCCGCGCAGGAAGGAAAAGTTCGTGGTGACGGCGAGCTCGGCATAGGCGGGCAGCCCGGACATCGACGTCATCTCCCTCCCGGCTCCGCCGCACCCGACTCGTGGCTGAGAACGAATCGTGATCGTTTCGGATCCCGGCGTGCAGGTTTCGCGCCGAGGAGTCAAAGTCCCCAAGGCGGCTGGCCAAGCTGTTCGGGGTGCGCTAGCCCGGTCCTCCCCAGACAGGATGTCCCATGCTCCGCTGCGCGATCCTCGACGATTACCAGGGCGTCGGCCCCACCATGGCGGATTGGTCTGGCCTGGCGGACCGCCTCACCTTGCGGGACCTGCGCACCACCTTCGCGACGCGGGACGCGCTCGTCGACGCGATCCAGGATTGCGAGATCGTGGTGATGATGCGCGAGCGCACGCCGTTCCCGGCCGAGCTCTTCGCGCGGCTGCCGAAGCTGCGGCTCCTCCTGACCAGCGGGATGCGCAACCTGTCGATCGACCTGGCCGCCGCGAGGGCGCACGGCGTCACGGTCTGCGGCACCGCCAGCCACCCCGAGCCGCCGGTGGAGCTGACCTGGGCGCTCATCCTCGGCCTCGCCCGGCACCTCGTCCCCGAGGTGCAGGCCCTGCGGACGGGCGGCCCCTGGCAGGGCAGCGTCGGCAGCGACCTGGCCGGCCGCCGTCTCGGTCTCCTCGGCCTCGGCAAGACGGGCGCCCGCGTCGCCCGGATCGGTCAGGCCTTCGGGATGGAGGTCGGCGCCTGGAGCCCCAACCTCACGGCCGAGCGGGCCGCCGCCGAGGGCGTCGCCCTCGCGCCCTCCCTGGAGGCGCTGCTGGCGGTGAGCCACGTCGTCTCGATCCACCTCGTCCTCGGCGAGCGCACCCGCGGCCTCGTCGACGACGCGGCGCTGCGCCGGATGCGGCCGGACGCATTCCTGATCAACACCTCCCGCGCCGCGATCGTGGACGAGGCCGCGCTGCTGGCGGCCCTCACCGAGAACCGGATCGCCGGCGCCGGCCTCGACGTCTTCGAGACCGAGCCGCTGCCGCCGGATTCACCCTGGCGCACCCTGCCCAACGTGCTGGCGACGCCGCATCTCGGCTACGTCACGGAGCGGAACTACCGCACCTACTTCCCCGAGATCGTGGAGGACATCCGCGCGTTCCTCGACGGGGCGCCGATCCGCGTCCTGGGGTAGGCGGCCGGTAAGGGGCTTCAGGCCCGCCCCTCGACGAAGGCCCGCATCAGCAGGTTGGCGATCGCGAGCGGCGGCGGCGTGGTCAGGCCGTCGGGATGGCGGCCCTCGAGCATCGCCGCGACGGTGTCCCGCGAGAACCATTGCGCGTCGGCGAGCTCCTCCGGGTCGAGGGTGATGGCCGCGTCGAGGCTTTCGGCCACGCAGCCGATCATCAGCGAGGACGGGAACGGCCAGGGCTGCGAGGCGTGGTAGCGCACCGCCCCGATGGTCAGGCCGACCTCCTCGAAGGTCTCGCGCCGCACGGCGTCCTCGACGGTCTCGCCGGGCTCGAGGAAGCCGGCGAGGCAGGAATACATGCTCTCGTGGAAGCGCGGCGAGCGCCCGAGCAAGCAGGAATCGCCCCGGGTGATCAGCATGATCACCACCGGGTCGGTGCGGGGAAAGTGGTGCGTCCCGCAGGCCGTGCATTCGCGGCGGTAGCCGCCGGCCGCGAGGGTGGTCGGGCTTCCGCAATTCGCGCAGAAGCCGTGGCGCGCGTGCCAGCCGAGCAGCGACTTCGCGGTGGCGAGGAGCCCGAGTTCGTGGGGCGCGATCCGGCCCTCGCCGGCGAGGCTGCGCAGGTCGTTGGTGCGGAAGTCCGGGTCGGCATCGAGGGTCTCGGCCATCTCCGCCGGTACGGTAGCGGCGAAGACCGGGTCGCCCTCGAGGCGCCCGAGATAGAGCGTCAGGCTGCGCGGGCCCGTCCGGGCGGCCGCCTCCGGCGTCAGGAGTGCCGTGTCGCCCGCGAGGACGACGCGGTCGCCGGCCAGGAGGACGATGCGGGCACGGGGCGCGGTGAGGTCGGGGATCGCGGACGCGCTCTCGGCGGAATGGCGCACGAGGCGGTTGTGGACGTAGCCGAGCCGGCCCAGGGAATCGGCCATGCCTCAGGCCGCCGCGAACAGGGCGCCGATGCGCTCGATCATCTGGGCGCGGGCATGGTGCGGGTAGGGGGTCGCGGCGCCGAGACCCCAGACCGGCTTCGGCCAGGCGGGATCGGAGCGGAAGCGTCCGATCACGTGGACATGGAGCTGGGCCACGATGTTGCCCAAAGCCGCGACGTTGACCTTGTCGGGCTTAGCAAGGGTCAGCATCACGCCGGTGGCGATCCGCATCTCGTCCATGAGTGCCTGCGCATCGGCCGGCGACAGGTCGGTGAGTTCGCTGGCGCCGGTCCGCCGCGGTACGAGGATCAGCCAGGGAAAGCGGGCGTCGTCCATCAGGAGGACGCTGCACAGGGCGAGGTCGCCCACATGCACGGTGTCGGCGGCCAGTTGCGGATCGAGGGTGAAGTCGGTGCTCATCGCGAGGCGATGTAGAGCGGAACCGTGGCCGATGCGAGGGGTGGCCGGCTTCAGATCCCGCTGAACCAGTTGTAGCCCTGGTCCTCCCAGTAGCCGCCCGGATAGTCGTTGGTCACGAAGACCGCCGCGATGTGCTTGGGGCTCTTGAAGCCGAGCTTCGTCGGCACCCGGACCCGGAGCGGATAGCCGTATTCGGGCGCGAGGGGCTGGCCGGCGAAGTCGAGGGCCAGGATCGTCTGCGGGTGCAGGGCGCTCGGCATGTCCAGACTGCCGTAGTAGCGGTCGGCGCACTTGAAGCCGACATACCTGGCGGTGAGATCGGCGCCGCTCCGCTCGAGGAAGGTCCGCAGCGGCACGCCGCTCCACTGCCCGATCTGGCTCCAGCCCTCGATGCAGATGTGGCGGGTGATCTGGCTCTCCTGCGGCAGGGCCCGCAGCTTCGCCAGCGTCCAGGGCGCCTTGTCGTCGACGAGGCCGGAGACTTCGAGCTTCCAAGTCGCCTCGTCGATCTCCGGGATGCTGTCGGGCGGGTAGAAGGCGTTGAAGCGGAAGGGGCTGTCGATCATCGAGGCCGGGTAGGTCGGGGCCAGGGTCGCCGGATCGAACAGCCATTGCTGGACCCGGTCGTTGGCCCGCGACATCGCCCAGAGCATCCGGTCGGCCAGGGTGCCGTTGCTGCCCGTGGAGAGATCGCAGCCGGAGAGCAGGGTCAGGGCGCCCAGCGAGAGGCCGCCGCGCAGCACCATCCGGCGCTCCAGGCGAGCGAGGTCGGGGGCGAGGTCGCGGCGCAGGGCCTTGAGCCGAGCGGCATCGTCGAGGTCGCGCGGCATCAGCGGACGGTCTCCTCGGTGACGCGGGCGCGGCCGGTGATCATCGCCAGCAAGGTGCTCGGCACGATGACCACGAGGGCGAGGTGCAGGAGGATGAAGCCGGCGAGGCCCGCCATGGCGCCGAAATGGACGCGCCGCGCCCATTCGTAGCCACCGAACAGATTCGCCAGGGCCTGCCACTGTACGGGCTTCCATAGGGCGCATCCGGAGGCGACCAGGAGGAGGCCGAGCGCGATGGCGACCACGTAGGCGAGGCGCTGCACCGCGTTGTAGCGGCCGACCCGGTGGCTGAGCCGCAGCGCCAGGGCGGCGCGGGCGTCGCGCCAGACCGCGCCCGGGCTCAGGGGCAGGAAGGCGGTGGCGAAGTGCCGGGCGATGAGTCCGTAGACGAGGTAGGCGAGGCCATTGAGGGCGAAGAGCCACATGGCGGCGAAGTGCCAGGCGAGTGCGCCGCCGAGCCAGCCGCCGAGGGTCGCCCATTTCGGGAAGACGAAGGGAAACAGCGGCGAGGCGTTGTAGATCGCCCAGCCGCTGAACAGCATGCAGAACACCGCGACCGCGTTGATCCAGTGGGTGATCCGCACCACGAGGGGGTGGATGACCACGAGCCGCGACGGGGTTTCGGGGACGATCGTCAACGGGACCTCGGTGTCTCGGCGCGCTTGGTTTCTAGACGGGACGTCTCTCGGAAGGCGGTGACCCCGGCCCCGCCCGCGGCTGCGGACAGGGCCGGGGACGGGATCACATCGACGGGACGGTGCCGTTGCGGCCGACGATCAGGACGACGGCGTTGAGCTTGCCATCGGCGCCCGCCTTGGTGAAGGCCACGACCTTCTCGCCCGCCACCACGATGCTCTTCTCGCCCGGGTCGACGAGGGTCACCGGCACGTCCTCGGGCACCACCACCTTCTTCTCGCCGCCCTGGTACTTGACCAGCATGGTGCGCCCCTCGGTGCCGGACAGGCTGCCGATGGCGCCGTTGGTCATGGTCGAGTTGGAGCCGAGGTCCCACGGATAGTGGCCGTCGGCGGTGCCGCGCAGGGAGGAGGCGAAGACCGTGACCTGCAGGGCCTTCTGGGTGCCGTCGGGCTGCGGGATCGCGGCGGTGCCGATGTAGCTCTCGGACTTGATGTCGGACAGCTTGCCGGTGCTGGCGGCCAGGATCTTGGTGTCGTCCCCGAAGGTCACGGTCTTGCTCTCGCCCATGCGGGGCTTGATCGTCACGGTCGATCCGTCGACGGATTCGATGGTGCCGCGGTAGCGCACCACATCGGCGGCGCGTGCCGGTGCGGCGGCGAGCGCGAGGCCGACGGCGAGGCCGGTGAGCAGCGTCTTCATCATGGCGTCCCTCCTGGGTTGTTCGTGAGCGGGCAACCAGCGCCCGCCCCGCCCGATGCTCCGGGCGTCGTGAAACGGTTCCGTCGGCCCCGAGGCTCCGCTCACATCGGCGGAACGGTGCCGTTCTCGCCGACGATCATCCGGTCGGCCACGGCGAGGCCGCCGGCATCCGCCTTGGTGAAGGCGACGACGCGGGCGCCCGGCTTGATCTTGCTGGCATCGCCGGGGGTGAGGGCCACGACCGGCACGCCTTCCGGCACGGTGATGGTCTTCTCGCCGCCCTTGTAGGTCACCCGGATCGTCCGGTCGGCGGTGCCCGAGAGCGCGCCCACCGCACCGTTGGTCATGGTGTTCTCCCTCTCGAGATCCCACGGGTAGTGACCGTCGCCGGTGCCGCGCATGCTCGGCGCGAACACCGCGACCTCGAGGGCCTTCAGGGTGCCGTCCGCCTGCGGCGTGGCGGCGGTGCCGATGTAGCTGTCGGGCTGGATGTCGCTGATCTTGGCGGTGTTGGCAGTGGCGACCCGCACGGCGTCGCCGAGCCTGACCTGCACGGGCGCCCCGAGGCGCGGCTTGATCGTGACGCTGGTGCCGTCCACCGCCTCGATCGTGCCCCGGATGCGGACCACCGGGGAGTCGGCCATCGCCGGCAGGCAGAGGCCGAGGCTGGACAGGGCGAGGACGAGGGTCAGCGACTTCATGCAGATGTTCCTGGCGACCGGTCGTGCCGGCGGCCGGGACGCTGCTCCCGATCCTTCGCGCGCGCAAGTCAATTGCGCGCGATCCGGATGCGTCACTGTGCCGTGCGTTCAGTATGCCGAAGGCTCAACGCGGCCTGAATTCGATGCGCAAGAGGTTCAATGAGCCATGAGCATCGGGATCGCCGCATGGGCGAGAAGGTGGCTGGTCGGTCCGCCAAAGATCATCTGGCGCAGACGACTTTGGGTATAGGCGCCCTTGATCAGCAGGTCGCAGCCGAAGGCTTCGGCCTCCGCGAGATAGACCTCGCCCGGCGTCCGCCTGCCGGCCGAATGGGCGCGGAAATCGGCGCTGATTCCCTCGCAGGCCAGGGTGCGGGCCAGCTCCTCGGCGGTGGGACCCGGCACCGTCCCGCCCTCGACGCTGATGACGCGGATCCGCTTCGCCTGCCGCAGGAAGGGCATCGCGAAGGCCACGGCCCGGGCCGTCTCGGTGGAGCCGTTCCAGACGATCAGGATCGCCTCGCCCAGGGTCGCGGGGGCGATCGGCGGCGCCAGCAGGATCGGCCGCCCGCTCTCGAACAGGGCGGTTTCGAAGGTGGTCATGCGCGGTGCGCCGTCCTCGGCACCGGGCCGGCCCACCACCGTGGCGGTGAACAGGCGCGCGTACTGTCCGAGGAAGCTGTCGCCCGCCGGCACGTCGGGTCGCCAGCGGTAGCGCGGGCCGGCCGCGAGGGCCTCGGGGTTGCACGGGCCCTCCGCCGCGAGCGGCACGCCGGCCCGGCTCATGAAGTCGATGAACTGCCCGCCGGCCCGCTCGGCCTCGACCTTGTCGGCCTCCTCGTCGCGGAGCCAAGTCATGCCCCCGACCATGTCGACGGGAACGTACTCGGCCAGGGCCGGCCGCAGGGAGACGCCCTCGATGAGGCTGCCGAACCGGCGGGCGGTGAGGATCGCGGTCTCGAAGACCGAGGGCAGGGCGTCATGGGAGGCGACGGGAACGAGCAGGGTCTTCATGGGGGAGCCTTCCTCGCGGCGGCACGATGGGCTCAGGCTAGTGCGAAACGTGGTTGCGGAAAACAGGATGACCGAGGCCGGTGAGCGTTTTCCCGAAGTGCCTGCGCCGGCAGGCGGGGCGACCCGGTCTGCAGGCTATTTCCCCGATAAGCTTGACCATTTCTAAGTTCAGTCCCGATCGAGAAGAGCTCAGAAAAGAGTCAGTTCAAGGTTGGAACCCGATCGAACCTTCGTCGTTGGCCCCCCAACCGTGACAGGCAGGCTCCGCATCGGGATTGAATAGCCTTGTGCCTGGCAAGCTGCACTGTCCCGTCAGATTAGAGGAACCCATGATCAAGAAGACTCTCGCTCTCACCGCCGTGATGACCGCACTCTCCGCGCCTGCCTTCGCGCAGGGCATGGGCGGTGACTTCCGCATGGACGCCATGCAGGCCAACGCCTTCGAGATCCAGTCGAGCCAGATCGCGCTCAACAAGAGCCGCAATCCGCAGGTGCTGCGCTTTGCCCGCGAGGCGATCCGTGACCACCGCGCCGCCAACGTCGCCCTGGCCGGCGGCGAGGGCAACTACGCCGCGGTGCGCGGCAACGAGGGGCTCGGCGGCCTGATCACGGCCCCGCTCGCGGTGGCGGGCGGCGCCGTCGGTGCGGCCACGGGCGCCGCCGCCGGTGCCGTGGGCGGAACCTTGAGCGGCGGTCCCATCGGGGGCGTCGAGGGCATCGGTTCGGGCGCGGCTCGCGGTGCGGCGACGGGCAGCCGGGCCCTGAGCGGTGACGTGGACACCACTGCGGGCACCACCATCATCCAGCCGAACTCGCAGCAACAGGCGATGCTCGCCGAGCTGTCGCAGACGCCGGCCGGCCCGCGCTTCGACCGCCTCTACGGCCGCATGCAGGTCCAGTCGCACGAGATGACGATCGGCATGTTCCGCTCCTACGCCGCCTCGGGTCCGAACCCGGCCCTGCGCGCCCATGCCGAGCAGGCCCTGCCGGTCCTGCAGGCCCATTACCAGATGGCGCAGGGCCTTCCGGGCGCCCGCTAGGCGCTGCCCGCGACACGTCGGGCTGAGTGCCCGGCGTGATGCCTCGATCGGGAAGGACGCCGGCCCCAGGTCTCGGCGTCCTTCTTCGTTTCAGGCCTCGGCGCAGCCGATCATCGCGGCGGGGCTCAGGCTGCGGCCGGCCTGATCGATGGCCGGCTTGAACTCGCCCGTCTCCGGGTCGCGCAGGAGTAGCTCGCCGCGTGCGATGCCGAAATGGGCGCCGTGCAGGGCCAACTGCCCATTCTCCACCCGCTTGCGCACGAACGGGAAGGTCATCAGGTTCTCGAGGCTCTGCGCGACCATCGCGTATTCGAGGCGAGTCAGGTAGTCGGAGGCGTCCGTGTCGCCGGCCTTGCTGGCGGCGGGCTCGACCAGGGAGACCCACTTGCCGATGAAGTCGCCCTTCGACAAGGGCTTTGCGGGGTTGGCGTAGGCCTTGATGCCGCCGCAGGTGGCGTGACCCAGCACCACGATGTGCTTGACCTCCAGTCCCTCCACCGCGAACTCGATCGCCGCCGAGGTGCCGTGATAGTCGCCGCCGGTCTCATGCGGAGGCACGATGTTGGCGACGTTGCGGATCACGAAGAGTTCGCCGGGTCCGGTGTCGAAGATGACTTCCGGGGAAACGCGGCTGTCGCAGCAGCTGATCATCAGGACCTGGGGGCTCTGCCCCTCGGCCAGCTTGGCGTAGCGCTTGGCCTCGTCGGTGAGGCGTCCGTCGATGAACGAGCGGTAGCCGGCTTTCAGCGTCTCTGGAAACATGGGGGTCCTCCCTCGGGGTGTCATGGATGGCACGCCATCGGGCGGCGTGCCGGTGGTCAGGATTGCTCTCGCCAGTTTAGGACGACGGGTGTGTGGGGGATCGTCCCGGCGACGATGTCGCGGGCGACCGCGACCAGGCCGCTCGGCTCGATCCGCTCGGAGGTGGCCGCGAGTTCGGCCAGCGTCCACCAGCGGGTGCCGAGGACCGGGTTGTCCTCGGTCTCGGCGAGGCGGCTCGTGTCCACGGTCGCGTCGGGCAGGCGGACGACGAAGTAGCGCTCGCGGGCGTAGCGGGAGGTCCGGAACAGGTGGAAGGGGCCGTCGCAGGACGCGACCTGCGGCCCGATCTCGGCATCCGCCACGCCGATCTCCTCGCAGAGTTCGCGGCGGCAGGCCTCCACATGCGTCTCGCCGGCCTCCAGCCCGCCCCCGGGCATGAACCAGAAGGTGCGGTCCTCCGGCCGGGCCGGATCGATCGGGCGCACCGACTCGTAGGCGATGAGCAGGAGGCGGTGGTCGGGATCGAACACCAGCGCCCGGGCGATGTCGCGAACGGTCAGATCCTGCGTCATGTCCCTCTCACGGCTCCGCTTCGATCTCCGATCTAGCAGGGAATCCGCCTGCGGCCAGGGGGCGACCCGCCGGAGGGGCCGGCATCCAGATCACGATGGGAAGACCTTCTTCGTCCGAACCCGGCGGATCGGGCAGCGGACGGGCACGGCCTTCGGCGAGATCTCGGGCCACCACGAGGGTGGCCAGCGCATCGAGATGGTCGTCCGCGCCGGTCCCTGAGGGGCGCGCCGCGATCAGGCCCTCGGGCAGGCCGGCGCCGGCGAGCAGGGCCCGGCGCTCGGCCAGACCCGCTCGGCGCATGGGACCCTTCTTGCCCGCCGCCAGGGGGCGCCCCCCGTTGAGGCAGCGGAACACGATCTCGGGATGGACCTCGTGGAGGCGCGTGACCAGGTCGGGACGGGTCCGCAGCATCGCGTCGACCGCCCGGATGGCGGGAAGGATGTTCCAGCACTGGATCGAGGGCGCGAAGGGCGGCGTGCTGTGCGCCCGCGACAGCGCCTTCGCCTCCTCGTAGGTCGCCGCATAGACCGCCGCGCGGGCCGGCACCGGAAAGACGCTCGCGCGCCCGGCGCCCAGGACGGCGCGCGCCGCCCGGTCCGCGCTCCGGCCGCCGCCCGTCACATGCGCCTCCAGGCCGATGGGACAGTCGATCCCGACGCGGATCGGCGCTTCGGGGCCGTCGAGGAGATCGACCGGCCTCGCGACCCGCAGGGCGCGGAAGCGGGTCGCGTCGTCGAGGTCGAGGAGTACCCCGGCCCAGGCTCCACGGCACCCGTCGAGGCCGCCGATCCAGCGCGTCATCGGCCCAGTCCGGACGCCGTCGACGCGAACCGGATCGGGCCTGGCCCGTTGTCGCTGCTAAGGGCCGCCGCTGCCGGCGGCCGCCGAAACGGGAATGCGTTCATGGACATCGCCGTCGACAAGGTCACCGAAATCATCCTGCGCGTGCGCGCCGTCGATGTGAAGGAAGGGCCGACCGACCCCGATTCCGGCTCGAACCCCACCGATGACGGGGCCACCGACGTGCTCATCTCCGGCACCGACGACGCCACCGAGGAGGAGTTGCGGGCGATGATCGGCGCCCTGAACGACGACGAGCGCGCCGACCTCCTGGCGCTCCTCTACATCGGGCGCGGCGACATGGAGCCCGAGGAATGGGCGGAGGCGGTGCGCTTCGCCCGTGAGCGGGAGGCCGCCGGCGAGGGCGCCGCCCGCGAGATCCTCGGGATTCCCAATGCGGGCGACCTTCTCGACGAGGGCCTGTCCAACCTCGGCATCACGCCGGACCTGCCCCAGGCCTGAGGCGGCACGGACCGGGGGCGGGCCGGCGGCTCGCCCCTGGGCGCGGCGTCAGCGGCAGGGCAGGGCGAGCGCGGTGTCGGCGACGAAGCCGGCCGTGTCGCGCAGGCTCTGGGGCTGGCCCGGATCCTCCGACACCGCCTCCGCCTCCGCGTGCAGGCGATCGTTGCAGGCGCAGGTGGGAATCTGCCCCCTCGGCGGCGAGCAACTGTCGTGGTGCATGCAGGCGACATCGAGGGCATCGATGGGCGGGCGCGGGCTTCGGTTCCCCGGGCCGCAGTAATTGCCGTGGATCAGGAACGTCCCGCGCTCCGGGTTGACGTAGGGCATCTCCTGCGCGCGGGCCGCGGGGATCGCGGCAGCCGACAGCGCCGCGGCGAGCGCCAGGCGCGTCACGAGGGGCCGGAAGGGTCGTTCTGCGTCACTCATGAAAGCCTCGTCCACTCGGTCTGATCGCGCCCTCGCCGGAGGAGATGGGGCCGCGTCTGCGGGTGACAAGCGTCAGGCTATTTCAATGTCGCGGCCGACCCGCCGACAGCACCCGTTCCTGTCCCGGCCCGGTCGATGCTGGAACAGCGCTGAACCGGCAAAACAATCGCCGTGCGAGAGACTGTCACGGGCCGAACCTCAGCCTGCCGGATGCTTCCGAAGGGCGTCTGCGTCCGGGCGCAGGGCGGCCCGGAAGGCATCGGCCGGATGCTGCGCGGCCAGGGAGGCCGAGCGTCATCCACACCGTTAACCTTTTCTTAACCCGCCGATTGTGGTGCAACGCCGGCCGTGGGACATTCGTTAACAGAAGCTTAACGGGGCCAAGGGCGGTCATGCGGTACGGGTTTTCCCAGCGTTTCTCGGCTCTGACGTCCCGGGTCGCCGCCCTCGGCGCCGCGACCCTGTTCGTCGGCCTCGCCGCCCTGCCGGGCGCGGAGGCGCAGACCCTGGCCGCGCTCCCCACCGTTCCGAGCGCCATCAGCGCCGGCGTCCAGACCCGCCCGATCGCCGCCTGGGTCGATTTCTGCGCCACCTACGCGACGGAATGCGCGGTGAACACCGCCGAGCCCGCCCAGATCACCCTCACCCCCACGATCTGGAATACCATCGTGTCGGTCAACCGCCGGGTGAACAAGTCCATCGTCGCCGTCACCGACATGGACCACCTCCACGTGGCCGATCGCTGGGACCTCGCCGAGGACGGCTCGGGCGATTGCGAGGATTTCCAACTCCTCAAGCGCAAGCTCCTAGCCGAGACCGGCCTGCCGCGCCGGGCGATGCGAATGACGGTCGTGATCGACGAGAAGGGCGAGGGTCATGCCGTGCTCACCCTGATCACCGACCGTGGCGACCTCATCCTCGACAACAAGACCAGCACGATCCTGCCCTGGCGCCAGACGGGCTACACCTTCATCAAGCGCGAGAGCCAGGACGCCGTCGCCTGGGTTTCCCTCGGCCGGGCCGCCTCGCCGGTCACCACCGCCAACCGCTGAACCGTCCCTGTGCGGGATCGTGGAAAACCCGATCCTTTAAGGTGCGGTTAAGCGTGGTGGCGCGAGGGTGATCCCGCTCCGGGATACCCCGCCATGACGTTCCGCGATCTTCTCCGCACCAGTGCAGCGCCCGCGCTGCTCCTCGCCTTCGTCGCCTCCGCCGCGGCTCAGGAGGCCCCGAGCGTGGCCGAGCGCCACGCGTCGTGGCGCGCCTGCCTCAACCGCAACTTCGCCCTCGAGGTCGCCCTCTCCAGCCGGGTCATCGCGGCCGACGCGGCCCTGCGCACCTGCCGGCCGAGCGAGCAGGCCTACCTCACCGCTCTCTCGGCCTCGCCCCTCGTCGACGGCGACGACGTCGCCCGGGTCCGGCCGGCCCTGCTCCTGCGTGCCAGGGGCTGGCTCCTCGACGGCGGGCGTCAGCGCCCGCTCTGACGGACCTGGATCGCGACGCCGCCTGGGGCGCGCGCGAGAGGCCGGCGATTCAGGTGAAGGATTTGCGCGGGTCGAAGGCGTCGCGCACGGCCTCGCCGGCGAAGACCAGCAGGCTCAGCATCAGCGCCACCACGAAGAACCCGGTCAGCCCGAGCCAGGGCGCCTGGATGTTGTCCTTGCCCTGCGCCAGGAGTTCGCCCAGCGAGGCCGAGCCCGGCGGCAGACCGAAGCCGAGGAAGTCGAGGGAGGTCAGCGTCCCGATCGATCCGTTGAGGATGAAGGGCAGGAAGGTCAGCGTCGCCACCATGGCGTTGGGCAGGAGGTGCCGGCTCATGATGCGGATGTTCGAGAGGCCGAGCGCCCGGGCGGCGCGCACGTACTCGAAGTTGCGCGCCCGCAGGAACTCGGCCCGCACGACCCCGACGAGGGACACCCACGAGAACAGCAGCAGGATGCCCAGCAGCACGAAGAAGCCCGGCTCGATGAAGGCCGAGATGATGATGATGAGGTAGAGGGTCGGGATCCCGCTCCAGACCTCGATGAAGCGCTGCAGGGCGAGGTCGACCCAGCCGCCGAAATAGCCCTGCACCGCTCCGGCGATCACGCCGATCACCGACGAGATCAGGGCGAGGATCAGCCCGAACAGCACCGAGATGCGGAAGCCGTAGATGATGCGCGCCAGCACGTCGCGGGTGGTGTTGTCGGTCCCGAGCCAGTGCTTCTCGAGCTCGGCGCAGGGCTTGCCCACGTTCTGGCACTGGGCCTCCGTCAGCATCCAGGTCGGGGGCGACGGGGAGGGGGTCGGCAGGCCGTCGATGATGGTGTCGTAGGAATAGGGGATCGGCGGCCAGATCGCCCAGCCGTTGTCGGCGATCTCCTTGCGGGTCTCCGCCGAGCGGTAGTTCGGCCGCGCGTAGAAGCCGCCGAACTTCTCGTCCGGGTAGTCGACGACCACGGGGAACAGGATCTCGCCCTTGTAGGAGACCACCAGGGGTCGGTCGTTGGCGATGAACTCGGCGAACAGGCTCGTGACGAAGAGGCCCGTGAAGAGCAGGAACGACCAGTAGCCGAGCCGGTTGCGCCGGAAATTGGCGAGGCGCCGCCGGTTGAGCGGCGACAGCCCGCGGCCGGTCGGGGGCAGGGCGACCGTCTGGGCGGACTCGGGACGCACGACCTCGTTCATCGGGCGCGCCCCTGTCCGTCGGATGTCAGCCCTCGATGCGCGTCGCCGTGCCCTCGATCTCGTTCGGGCGCAGGCCACCATGGCGCTCGAGGTGGCGCCGCAGCAGGCGCACGTTGCGGCGGTTGGCCTTGAACGCCGCATCGAACAGGTCGCCCGCCAGGGGCACGGCCCCGAGCGCTCCATCGGCCGCGATGTTCAGCGCCATCCGGGCGATGAGCCAGCGCGGCGCTCCGAGGCGGCGCGCCTCCACCACGATGTAGGAGGCCAGCAGCATGCCGGCCACGTCGCCCACCACCGGGACGAGACCGACCAGGGCGTCGAGGCCCACCCGCCGGTTGATGCCGGGAATCACGAAGGCCGAGTCCATGAGGTGCGCGAACGCCTCCAGGCGCAGCAGCGTCGCCTCGCGGTCGTCCGCCTTCGGCCGGAAGCGCGTGGCGACACCGGCGGTCTGGGTGAAGTCCATGGTCGGGCTCCGGGGCAAGTCCAGCCTGGGGAAACGGTGCGGCGTGGTCATGCTCCGGGATGTGGCCCCGGCCCCGCGCGCCCGCAAGCACCGCCCGCACGAACCGGCCCATCAGGCCGCCTGCCGCGCGACGGTGGCGAGCCGGTCGAGGGCCCGGTCGAGGACGTCGTCCGCCTTGGCGAAGCACAGCCGCACGAGGTGGCGCACGGAGGCGTCGGGATAGAACGCGCTGATCGGGATCGCGGCGACGCCGTGCCGGCGCACGAGGTCGTCGCAGAACGCCACGTCGTCGTCGCAGCCGAGCGGCGCGAGATCGACGTTGAGGAAATAGGTGCCGTAGGAGGGCAGCACCCGGAAGCCCCGCTCCGCGAGACCCCTCGCGAGGCGGTCGCGGGAGGCCGCGAAGCGCGCGCGCATGCCGGTGAAGTAGGCGTCCTCCTTGGCCAGGCCGTAGGCTACCGCCTCCTGGAGGGCGGGCGGCGTCGTGAAGGTGAGGAACTGATGCGCGTTGGCCACCACCCGCATCAGGGCCGGCGCCGCCATCACGAAGCCGACCTTCCAGCCGGTGAGGCCGAAGATCTTGCCGGCCGATCCGATCTTCACGGTCCGGTCGCGCATGCCGGGAAGCGCCATCAACGGGCAGTGCCGAGCGCCGTCGAAGACGATGTGCTCCCAGACCTCGTCGCAGACCGCCACCACGTCGTGCCGCGTGCAGAAGGCGGCGAGCAGCGCCAGGTCCTCGCGCCCGAAGATCGTGGCGCTGGGATTGAGGGGATTGTTCAGGACGACGAGCTTGGTCCGGTCCGTGAAGGCCTCCGCGAGGGCGTCCGCGTCGAGGCGGAAATGCGGGGGCTGGAGCGGCACGATGCGGGCGACGCCCCCGGCCCGGCGCACCAGCGGCAGGTAGGCGTCGTAGAGCGGCGCGAACAGCACGACCTCGTCGCCCGGCGCGATCAGGGCGAACAGGGCGGCGGCGATGGCCTCGGTGGCGCCCGAGGTCACCATCACCTCCGCCATCGGGTCGAGGTCCAGATCCTGGTGATGCGCGTAATGCGCCGCGATCGCCCGGCGCAGGTCGGGCAGGCCCATCATCGGCGGGTACTGGTTGTCCCCGTGCAGCACGGCGTCGGCGGCCCTGCGCCGGACGTCCTCCGGTCCCGGATCGTCCGGGAAGCCCTGGCCCAGGTTGATCGCGCCGAGTTCGCGGGCGAGGCCCGACATCACCGTGAAGATGGTCGTCGGCAGATCGGCGAGGACGGGATTCATGGAGCGGGATTCACGAGGAACGGGGTTTCACTGGACGGGAAAGTGTCAGGGCGTGGCGTAGCACGCCCCTTCGCCCCGAAGAAATGTGCGTCCTCGCACGCGGCTTCGCCCGCCCATCTCCGGCCCGCCTGACGATTGTTGACTTTCATCAGCCATCACGTAACTCTCGACTCACGGCTGGAGCGGTGATGGCCAGCGCGGGACTTCGCCCCCTCGTTCCGTACGCGTGTCGTCGCCGCTCCGGTCCGTCTCGAAAAAAGGTCGTCGCTCCCCCAGCGGCGGCCTTTTTCATTTCGTCGCACGACGCCGACGAAAGGGGTGTTTTCGACAGCCGTTCCGTTCCGACCGCTTCGCAGCAATACGCCGGAAACGCGAAGGCCGCACTGGAGTCGCATTGGTCGCCTAGGACGTCTTCCATGCCGCGCCGCGACTGCTTTCGAGACCTGGGACCGGCCGGTGCCGTGACCCCATTCCGAGCCATCGGATGTCGGCCGGGATTCACCGGAGAGGCGGGCGGGGTGCGACGTCGTTCGATCCTGTCACGGAGCGTCCAGCGACCTTATCTCATCGCTGTCGGCGGGCCGCGCGGGGTCAGGCCCGGCGCGCGGCCCGGGATTGCGTCGCGTCCGGGGCCGTTGGTCTCCGGAGGACTTTGCGGTTCTTCCGCTCGCAACGCCGACCGCAACACGCCATGATCGTTAGGCCATGAACGAAACCTCGCCCATCCGCACCGAGACAGCGCGCGAATATCCCGGGGCGCTCCCGGGCGACGCGCTGCCGCGCGAGGCGCGGAGCACGCCGCCCGTCCGCCGCCGCAGCCGGGCGGGATTCTGGTTCGTCCTGCTCCTCATCCTCGCGGGCGGCGGCTATGCCGGGTACCGCTACCTCCTCGCGCCGAAATCGGAGAGCCAGGTGGCCGCCCCGTCCGGGCGCGGCAAGGGTGGCGGCCGCGGCGGGCACGGCGAGCCGGCCCAGGCCGTGGGCATCGCCACGGTCGCACCCGGCGACGTGCCGATCGTCCTCGCCGGCCTCGGCACCGTGACGCCGCTCGCCACCGTGACGGTGCGCTCGCAGATCAGCGGGTACCTCACCGAGATCGGGTTCCGCGAGGGCCAGACCGTCAAGAAGGGCGACTTCCTCGCCCAGATCGATTCACGGCCCTACGAGGCTCAGCTCGCCCAGTACCAGGGCCAGCTCATGCGCGATCAGGCGCTGCTGCAGAACTCGAAGCTCGACCTCGCCCGCTTCCAGCGGCTGAGTCAGCAGGACTCGATCTCGAAGCAGAACGTCGACACCCAGGGCGCCCTCGTCAAGCAGAACGAGGGCACGGTGGCGGCCGACCAGGCCCTCGTCGACCAGCAGAGGCTCAACATCACCTACACCCGCATCGTCTCGCCGGTGGAGGGCCGCGTCGGCCTGCGCCAGATCGACCAGGGCAACTACATCACCGCCGCCTCGACCAGCATCGTGGTGGTCACCCAGCTCCATCCGATCTCCGTGGTCTTCACCCTGCCGGAGGACGACGTCGCGCGGGTGATGCGCCGGGTGCGCTCGGGCGCCAAGCTCGCGGTGACGGCCTACGACCGCGGCGACACCAACGCCATCGCCACGGGCGTCCTCGACACCGTGGACAACCAGATCGACACCACCACCGGCACCGTGAAGCTGCGGGCGATCTTCGAGAATCAGGACGACGCCCTGTTCCCGAACCAGTTCGTCAACGCCAAGCTCACCGTCGATACGGTGCGCGACGCGCCCATCGTGCCGACCGCGGCGATCCTGCGGGGGACGCCGGGCACCTACGTCTACCTGATGCAGGGCGACGACAAGGTCGTGGTCCGGCCGGTCAAGCTCGGCGAGGCGGACGGCCCGCGGACGGTGGTCACCGAGGGGTTGAGCAACGGCGACCGCGTGGTCGTGGACGGCACCGACCGCCTGCGCGACGGCGCCCCGGTGCGCGTCACCGAGGAGGGCGGCAAGCCCCGGACGCCACCGCACCGGGACGGCGCCCCGGCCGAGACCCAGGCGACCCCGGCCGCCGCGCCGGTGACGCAGGGCGAGAAGCCCGACGCGGCCAAGGCCGACGCCGTCGCCCCCGAGGGTCAGAAGCGCGAGCGCCGCCGCCAAAGGCCCGCCGAGTGATGGTTGACACGGCCCAGGCCCTCGGCGCGCAGGCCCATCCTTCCCCCGCGGTGGGGAGAGGGTCGACGGCATGAACCCGTCCCGACTCTTCATCCTGCGGCCGGTCGCCACCACGCTGTTCATGCTGGCGATCCTCCTGGTCGGCATGGTGTCGTACCTGAACCTGCCGGTCTCGGCCCTGCCGTCGGTGGATTACCCGACGATCCAGATCCAGACCTTCTATCCGGGGGCCAGCCCCGAGGTGATGACCTCGGCGGTGACGGCGCCCCTGGAGCGGCAGTTCGGGCAACTCGCCAACCTGAACCAGATGACCTCGCAAAGCTCGGCCGGGGCCTCCGTCATCACCCTGCAATTCAGCCTGGACCTGCCCCTCGACATCGCCGAGCAGCAGGTTCAGGCGGCGATCAACGCGGCCGGCAACCTCCTGCCCTCCGACCTGCCCGCACCCCCGATCTACGCCAAGGTCAATCCGGCCGACGCGCCGATCCTGACCCTGGCGCTGACCTCGAAGACCCTGCCGTTGACCGAGGTGCGCGATCTCGCCGAGACGCGGCTGGCGCAGAAGATCTCCCAGGTGGCCGGCGTCGGCCTCGTCAGCACCGGTGGCGGCCAGCGTCCCGCCGTGCGCATCCGCTTCAACGCCCGCGCCCTGGCGGCCTACGGCCTCAACATCGACGACCTGCGCACCACGGTCACCAACCTCAACGTCAACACGCCCAAGGGCACCATCGACGGCCCGACCCAGTCCTACGCCATCAACGCCAACGACCAGATCCGCGACCCGAAGGCCTACGACAACGCGATCATCGCCTACAAGAACGGTGCACCGGTCCGGCTCTCGGACGTGGCCGACGTGGTCAACGGGCCCGAGAACACCAAGCTCGGCGCCTGGATGGACGAGACGCCGGCCGTCATCCTGAACATCCAGCGCCAGCCCGGCGCCAACGTCATCGCCACCGTCGACAAGATCAAGGCGCTGCTGCCCCAGCTCCAGGCGACCCTGCCGGCCGCCATCGGCGTCACCGTGCTCACCGACCGCACCACCACCATCCGCGCTTCGGTGCACGACGTTCAGGTGGAGCTGGCGCTGGCCATCGGGCTCGTGGTGCTGGTGATCTTCCTGTTCCTGCGCAGCGTCTCCGCGACCCTGATCCCGAGCCTGTCGGTGCCCCTCTCCCTGATCGGCTCCCTGGCCATCATGGACCTCTACGGCTTCTCCCTCGACAACCTGTCCCTGATGGCGCTCACCATCGCCACCGGTTTCGTGGTCGACGACGCCATCGTGGTGATCGAGAACATCGCCCGCCACGTGGAGGAGGGCGATTCACCCCTGGAAGCCGCGCTCAAGGGCAGCCGCGAGATCGGCTTCACCATCATCTCGCTCACCGTCTCGCTGATCGCGGTGCTGATCCCGCTCCTGTTCATGGGCGACGTGGTCGGGCGCCTGTTCCACGAATTCGCGATCACGCTGGCGGCCACCATCATCATCTCGGCGGTGGTCTCGCTGACCCTCGTGCCGATGCTGTGCGCGCGGCTGCTCAAGGCCCACGTGCCCGGGAAATCCGAGCGCCACGAGGGCGTCATCGCCCGCACCGCCCGCCGGGGCATGGACGGCATCATCAGTGGCTACGGCCGCATGCTGCGTGTGGTGCTGCGCCACCAGACGCTGACCCTCCTCGTCACCCTCGGCACGATCGCGCTCACCGTCTACCTGTTCGTGGTGATCCCGAAGGGGTTCTTCCCGGTGCAGGACACCGGCGTCATCCAGGGCGTGACCCAGGCCGACCAGACGGTCTCTTACGCCGCCATGGCCGAGCGCCAGCAGAAGCTCGCCGCCATCGTGCTGAAGGACCCGGACGTGCAGAGCCTGTCCTCCTTCATCGGGGTCGACGGCCAGAACGTCACCCTGAATTCCGGCCGCTTCCTCATCAACCTGAAGCCGCAGGACGAGCGCACCGCCCGCGCGCCCGAGATCATCGAGCGGCTGAAGGCGGCCACCACGAGCGTGGCGGGCATCCGCCTCTACCTGCAGTCGGTGCAGGACCTGACCATCGACACGGCGGTCGGCGCGACCCAGTACCAGGTCATCCTGGAGAACCCGAACCTGACGGAGTTCGAGACCTGGGTACCGCGCTTCGTGCGGGCACTGCAGGCCTCGCCGCTCCTCATGGACGTGGCGAGCGACCTGCAGGCGAGCGGGCTCGCCGCCTACATCACCATCGACCGGCCTACCGCAGGGCGCTACGGCATCACCCCGGCGACCGTCGACAACGCCCTCTACGACGCCTTCGGCCAGCGCATCATCTCAACGATCTTCACCCAGTCGAACCAGTACCGGGTCATCCTCGAGGCCGACCCCGACCTGCACAAGACCATCGAGAGCCTGGACCACATCTACCTGCCGTCCTCGACGGTCGCCTCCGGCCAGGTCCCGCTCTCGGCGGTGGCCCAGGTCAGCGAACGGCGGGCCCCGCTGCTGATCAGCCATCTAGGCCAGTTCCCCGCCACCACCGTGTCGTTCAACCTCGCCCCCGGCGCGGCGCTGGGGGACGCGGTCTCGGCGGTTGAGGCGGCGCGGCAATCCATCGACCTGCCGCCGAGCTTCCGCGTGGTGCCGCAGGGCTCGGTCTTCGCCTTCCAGTCGGCGCTCTCGAACCAGCTCTTCTTGGTGCTGGCCGCCATCGTCACCGTCTACATCGTCCTCGGCGTGCTCTACGAGAGCTTCATCCACCCGATCACCATCCTGTCGACGCTGCCCTCGGCCGGCATCGGGGCCTTGATCGGGCTGATGCTGTTCGGCCTCTCCCTCGACATCATCGCGATCATCGGCATCGTGCTCCTGATCGGCATCGTGAAGAAGAACGCGATCATGATGATCGACTTCGCGCTCCAGGCCGAGCGCGAGGAGGGGATGAGTCCCCGCGACGCGATCTACGAGGCCTGCATCCTGCGCTTCCGGCCGATCCTGATGACCACGCTGGCGGCGCTGTTCGCGGCCGTGCCGCTCATCGTCGGCACCGGCGTGGGCTCCGAGCTGCGCCAGCCCCTGGGCATCGTCATCGCCGGCGGCCTCATCGTGAGCCAGGTGCTGACCCTGTTCACCACCCCGGTGATCTACCTCGCCTTCGATCGCCTGGAGCGCCGCCTCTCCGGTCGCCGCGCCGGCGGCGCCGACAGCGTCGAGGCGCTGCCGTGAACGTCTCCGAGCCGTTCATCCGGCGGCCCGTCGCCACCACGCTGCTGACCATCGGCGTGCTGCTCGCCGGCATTTTCGCCTTCCTGAAGCTGCCGGTGGCGCCGCTGCCGCAGGTGGATTTCCCCGTCATCCTGGTCCAGGCGCAGATGGCCGGCGCCTCGCCGGAGACCATGGCCACCACGGTGGCGGCGCCGCTGGAGCGGCGCCTCGGCTCGATCGCCGACGTCACCGAGATGACCTCGACGAGTTCGCTCGGCTCGGTGCGCCTCGTGCTGATGTTCGGGCTCAACCGCGACATCGACGGCGCGGCCCGCGACGTCCAGGCGGCGATCAACGCCGCCCGGGCCGACCTGCCGACGGCCCTGCGCTCGAACCCGACCTACCGGAAGTTCAACCCCGCCGACGCGCCGATCCTGATCCTCGGCCTCACCTCGAACACCCTGACGCCGGGCCAGCTCTACGATTCCGCCGCCACGGTGGTGCAGCAGAAGATGTCCCAGCTCCCCGGGGTCGGGAACGTCGACATCGGCGGCTCGTCGCTCCCGGCGGTGCGGGTGGCGCTCGATCCGACCGCCCTGTTCAACTACGGCATCGGACTCGAAGGCATCCGCGCGGCCCTGGCCTCGGCCAACGCCAACTCCCCCAAGGGCGCGATCGAGACCGAGACGCGCCACTACCAACTCTACGCCAACGACCAGGGCCGGGTGGCCGCCGATTACCGCGACCTCGTCGTGGCCTATCGCAACGGCGCCGCCGTGCGCCTCACCGATGTCGGCACCATCGAGGATTCGGTGGAGGACCGGCGCAACCTCGGCCTCGTCAACGGCAAGCCGGGCGTGATCCTGTTCATCTACAAGCAGCCCGGCTCCAACGTCGTCGAGACGATCAAGGGGCTCAAGGCCGCGATCCCGCAGGTGAAGGCGGCGCTGCCCGGCGACATCGACCTCACGATCACGGGCGACCGCAGCGCCACGATCCGCGCCTCGCTGGCCGAGACCGAGGAGACGCTGGTCATCGCGGTCGTCCTCGTGATCTTCGTGGTGTTCCTGTTCCTGCGCTCGGGACGCGCCACCCTGATCCCGGCGGTGGCCGTGCCGATCTCCATCGTCGGCACCTTCTCGGCGATGTACCTGCTCGACTACAGCCTCGACATCCTGTCGCTGATGGCGCTGATCATCGCCACGGGCTTCGTCGTCGACGACGCCATCGTGGTCCTGGAGAACATCCAGCGGCACATCGAGCAGGGCCGGCCGCGGGTCGAGGCGGCCCTCCTCGGCTCCCACGAGGTCGGCTTCACCGTCATCTCCATGAGCCTGTCCCTGGTGGCGGTGTTCCTGCCGATCCTGCTGATGGGCGGCATCGTCGGCCGACTGTTCCAGGAATTCGCCGTCACCCTGTCGCTGGCGATCCTGATCTCGCTCGTGCTGTCCCTCACCACCACGCCGATGATGTGCGCGCTCCTGCTCCGGCGCGAGGCCGCGCACGGGACGGAGCGGCCGAACTGGCTCGTGCGTGCCCTGGAGGCCGGGTTCGACGGGATGCTGGCCGGCTACGAGCGCACCCTGCGTATCGCCATGCGGCACCGGCGGCTGGTGGCCCTGACCCTGCTGGCGACGGTGGGGCTCAACGTCTACCTCTACATCATCGTCCCGAAGGGCTTCTTCCCCGAGCAGGATACCGGGCAGATGATGGGCGGCATCCAGGCCGACCAGCGCATCTCGTTCCAGTCGATGAAGCAGAAGCTGGAGCAGGCCACCGCCATCGTGCAGGCCGATCCGTCCGTCGACAGCGTCGTCGGCTTCACCGGCGGGCGCGGCACCAACTCGGCCAACGTCTTCGTCGGCCTGAAGCCCCGGGGCGAGCGCGAATCGATCACCGCCGTGATGGCGCGCCTGCGCCCGAAGCTGTCCCGCGTCGCCGGCGCCCGGCTCTACCTGTTCCCGCGCCAGGACCTGCGCATGGGCGGCCGCCAGAGCTTCGCCCAGTACCAGTACACCCTCCAGGGCGACACCGCCGAGGAGCTGTACCAGGCCGCGCCGAAGCTGGTGCAGGCCCTGCAGAAGAACCCGATCTTCGCCGACGTCACCTCGGACCAGCAGGAGGGCGGCCTCGAGAGCCGCCTCGTCATCGACCGCGCCAGCGCCTTCCGCTACGGCCTGACGCCGGACAAGATCGACAACACGCTCTACGACGCCTTCGGCCAGCGCCAGGTCTCGACGATCTACAACCCGCTGAACCAGTACCACGTCGTGATGGAGATCGCCCCGCGCTACCTCCAGAGCCCCGACACCCTGAAGATGCTCTACGTCTCGACCTCGGGCGGCAAGGCGCGGGGCTCGGCCACCACCAACGCGGTGGCCGGCACGGTGGCGGGTGCCCCCGCCGCGGCGGCCACCACCGGCGCCGTGGGTTCGACGGCGACCGCCGATGCCAGCGCCGCCTCCATCGCCACCGACTCGGCCCGCAACGCCGCCGCCAACGCCATCGCGGGCGGCAAGGGGGGCGCCTCCTCCAGCGCGCCGGTGTCGAGTTCCAAGGAAACGATGATCCCGCTCTCGGCCTTCGCCCGGCTGGAGACCGGCAACGCGCCGGTCCAGGTGAGCCATCAGGGCCTGTTCGTCGCGACCACGATCTCGTTCAACCTCGTGGCGGGCAAGAGCCTGTCGGATGCCACCGCCGCCATCGACGCGGCGATCACCGACCTGCGCCTGCCCGCCACGATCCACGGCGAATTCGCCGGCTCCGCCAAGAGCTTCCAGGAATCCTCCTCGCGCCAGCCGCTGCTGATCCTGGCCGCTCTCGTGGCCGTCTACACGATCCTCGGGATCCTCTACGAGAGCTTCGTCCACCCGATCACGATCCTGTCGACCCTGCCCTCGGCCGGGATCGGCGCCCTCCTGGCGCTCCTCGTCTCGGGGACCGAGTTCACCGTCATCGCGCTGATCGCGGTCTTCCTGCTCATCGGCATCGTGAAGAAGAACGCGATCATGATGATCGACTTCGCCCTCGATGCCGAGCGCACCCGCGGGGCCTCCCCCCAGGACGCGATCTTCGAGGCCTGCCTCTTGCGCTTCCGACCGATCATGATGACAACGCTCGCCGCGATGCTCGGTGCATTGCCCCTCATCCTCGCCGGCGGGGAGGGCTCCGAACTGCGGCGGCCCCTCGGCATCGCCATCGTCGGCGGCCTGATCGTGAGCCAGATCCTGACCCTCTACACCACCCCCGTCGTCTACCTCTATCTCGACCGGCTGCGCCGCCGCGCACCGGCGTCCGGCGCTGCGCTGAGCCCCGCCGAATGAGGCTGCGCCCCGGATTCCCCGCGATGCTGGCCCTGTCCGGGCTCGTCTCCGGCTGCATGGTCGGGCCGGACTATTCGCGTCCCTCGGTGGAGACGCCCCTGGCGTTCAAGCAGGGCGGCCCCCGCGAGGACAGCGCCGCCTCCGTGGCGAGCCGCAAGGGCTGGCGACCGGCCGCGCCCAATGACGGGGCCGAGCGCGGCGACTGGTGGCGGGTGTTTCGCGACCCCACCCTCGACCGGCTGATCCGCCTCGTCGACGTCGACAACCAGAGTCTGCGGGCCCAGGTCTCCGCCTACGAGCAGGCGCGCGCCTTCGTCGCCCAGGCCCGCGCCGCCCTCTTTCCCACGGTCACGGGCGCTCCGAGCATCTCGCGGTCCCGCTCCCTCGGGATCGAGCGCACCAACGTCTCGCTCCAGGGGCAGGCGAGCTGGGAGCTCGACCTCTTCGGACGCATCCGCCGCAACATCGAGAGCGAGGTCGCCACGGCCCAGGCCAGCGCCGCGGAACTCGCTTTGGTGCGCCTCACCCTTCAGTCCGAAGTGGCCACCAACTACCTGACGCTGCGCTACCAGGATTCCCTCCAGCGCGTGCTCAACGAGAACATCGAGGGCTACAAGAAGAGCCTCGCGATCACCGAGAACCAGTACAATGCCGGCGTGGCCGCGCGCTCGGACGTGATCACGGCCCAGACCCAGCTCCAGACCACCCAGGCCCAGGCCATCGCCGTCGGCCTGCAGCGCGCCACCTTCGAGCACGCCATCGCGCTCCTCGTCGGCCGGCCGCCCTCCGAGCTGAGCCTGCCGGTGGCGCTCCTCGCCGCGCGGCCGCCCGCAGTGCCGGTCGGCATTCCCTCGACGCTCCTCGAGCGGCGCCCCGACGTCGCGCAGGCCGAACGCAACGTGCAGGCCCAGAGCGAGCAGATCGGCGTCGCCGTGGCGGCGTTCTACCCCACCGTCACCCTCTCGGCCTCCGGCGGCATCTCGGGCAACCCGGCCAACGGCCTGTTCTCGGCCGTGAACCAGGTCTGGTCCGTGGCGGCCGCCGGGTCGGAGGTGTTCTACGATGGCGGCGCCCGCGCGGCGGCCCTGCGCATCACCCGCGCGGCCTACGACGCCAGCGTGGCCAATTACCGCCAGACCGTGCTCACCGCGTTCTCGGAGGTCGAGAACGGGCTGGCCGGCGTGCGCATCCTCGCCCGCCAGCAGGTGGCCCAGGACGAGGCGGTCGCCTCGGCGCGCCGCGCGGTGGAGATCACCCTGAACGAGTACCGGGCCGGCACGCAGAACTTCACCACCGTGGTCACGGCGCAGGCGCTGGCCCTCAACAACGAGGTCACCGCCCTGCAGATCCGCCTCAACCGCTTCACCACCGCCGTCTCGCTGATCCGCGCCCTCGGCGGCGGCTGGGACGTGCGCAGCCTGCCGAGCGGCGACGAGCTGAAGGAAGCCCGTCTGCCGGTGGATTCGGGCCAGGCCGTCCGCACCGACGAATAGGCGCCGATCGGGCCAGCCCGTGCGATCCGGCACGACCTTGGCCGGAACGTCGCCGGACGCCGCAGGTTGACGAGCGGATTTTGCCGCCGCGCCGCGCGGCAATCGCCAGTGGAGGCCGTGGGCCATGGACCAGACACCCCCCGCCAAAGCACCCGCCGAGGCTCCCGGGCATCAGCCCGTCCCGGTGGCGCCGCCCTGCACCCTGGTGATCTTCGGAGCCGGCGGCGACCTGACGAAGCGGCTGCTGATGCCCGCCCTCTACAACCTCGCGGCCGGCGGCCTCCTCGACCCGGGTTTCCGGATCATCGGCGTCGACCACAACGCCAACACCGACGAGGGCTGGCGCCAGAACCTCACCGAGACGATGCAGTCCTTCACCACGGACCGCACCTCGGAATTCCATCCCGATCACATCGATCCCAAGGCCTGGGGCTTCGTCCGCGAGCGCCTGCACTTCCGCCAAGGCGATTTCACCGCCGCCGAGACCTTCTCGGGCCTCGCCCAGGCGCTGTCTGGCAACGTGATCTTCTACCTCGCGGTCTCCGCCCGCTTCTTCGGACCGATCGTCGACGCCCTGGGTCAGGCCGGCCTCCTGAAGGAAGGGACGGACGCCTTCCGCCGGGTCGTCATCGAGAAGCCCTTCGGCAGCGACCTCGCTTCGGCGCGGGCGCTCAACGCCCGCATCCTCAAGCAGGGCGCCGAGAGCCAGTTCTTCCGCATCGACCACTTCCTCGGCAAGGAGACGGTGCAGAGCATCCTGGCGATCCGCTTCGCCAACGGCCTCCTCGGCCCGGTCTGGCATCGCGACCACATCGACCATGTGGAGATCACCGCGGCGGAGACCATCGGCGTCGAGGAGCGCGGCGCCTTCTACGAGCCCACCGGTGCCCTGCGCGACATGGTGCCCAACCACCTGTTCCAGCTGCTCTGCATGGTGGCGATGGAGCCGCCCAGGACCCTGGATGCCGAGGATGTCCGCGACGAGAAGGCCCGCCTGATCCAGGCGGTGCAGCCGGTCCAGCCCGCGCAGGCGGTGCGCGGGCAGTACGGTGCCGGCCAAGAGCACGGGCACGCGGTGCCGGCCTACCGTGACGAACCGAACGTCGCCCAGGAGTCCCGGACCGAGACCTACGTCGCCCTCGAGCTCGCCATCGACAATCCGCGCTGGAAGGGCGTGCCGTTCTACCTGCGCACCGGCAAGCGGATGACCGATCGCGTCACCGAGATCGCGCTTCATTTCCGACCGCCGGCATCATCGCCCTTCGCGACCCCCGACGCGCCCGTGACGCCCGACGTCCTGCGGTTCCGCATCGATCCCGAGCAGGGGATGGACATCGTCATGAATGCCAAGCGGCCCGGGCCGCGCCTGGATCTCGGCCGGGTCACAGCCGCCTTCGACTACGGCGACTTCTTCCGCGAGACGCCGAGCGTCGGCTACGAGACGCTGCTCTACGATTGCCTGATCGGCGACGCGACCCTGTTCCAGCGCGCCGACAGCATCGAGGCCGCCTGGGCGGTGGTCGATCCGCTGCTCGAGGCCTGGGCCGAGGCGCCGGTGGAGCCCTATGCCGCCGGCAGCGACGGCCCGGAGGGCGCGACCGCGCTGTTGGCGGCGCAGGGTCACCGCTGGCTACCGCTCGGCGAGGGTTGAACGCGCCGGGCGCCGCCGCCCACGCGACGGCGTCGCTGGTGTCGCCGGCTGCAGATCGGCGAGGGCGTCGTGATGCAGCAGCAGGACACCGGTGGCGGCGGCGAGCTTTCGCGCCGCGGGCGTGAACCCGGCATTGGAGACCACCGCCGCCATGTCGCCCGACCAGTAGCGCATCGCCGCGGCGATCTCCTGCACGGCGCCGTTGCCCACCGGGCGCCCGTAGCGCTTGCACTGGACCACGAGGCGGACCCCGCCCTGCTCGGCGACGATGTCGGCGCCCTGATCGCCGCTGGCCTGGGTCGCGCGGGCGTTCCAGCCCCCCTCCCGCAGGCGCTCCGCGCAGTAGCGCTCGTAGGCGATGCCCTCCGTCGGCGCGTCGCTCTCGTCCGGCAAGTGCACGCCATCCGCCACCCGCTCGATGATGGCGAGAATCTCGTCCCAGGCGCCGACCGCCGCGTCGCCATGGCCACGCGCTTCGAGCTTCGGCAACACGGTGCGCTCCGCGAAATAGGTACGCTCGCGCTCCCATCCGTCGCTGATCAGGTTGCCGTAGGCATCGACGAAGCATTCCTGCCGCCGCCGCAGGGCCAGGGTCGCCGCGTGCGGCCGCGCGATCCTTCGGATCAGGCGGCGCAGGCGGCGCGGCCGGTCGAGATGGTGGAGGAGGACGCCGGCGAGCGCGAGGCCGGTGCCGACGGCGCCGGGTTGCCCGAACCACAGGGCGCAGCCGCCGCCGATCACGGAAGTCCAGAACAGGCGCGCCACGAGGCACGATCGGCCCGACATGCGGTGGTTCCAACCCGAGGGGTGCCGCGATCGTCCGACCGCCGGCATCGTCGAGCGCGACCGTGCCAGCGGAGGGTTGCGCGATCTCTAACGGAGAGCGGCCCCGGGACCTCGCGCGCGCGTCGGGCGGCTCGGCGATGCCGACGCTGCCAGGATGGAAGTGTGAATGCCGGGTCGCCTGCCGTTGCGAATACCGGCCTGATCTCTGGACCGCACAGCATTCGCCGGAGGGCCGGGCATTCGGTCAAGAGAGATTGGATAACCTGTGGATAAAACGGAGAGGGCCGGGGTGTCCGGCCCCGGCCCTCTGATCCGTCAGTCTCGGCCCGCCAATCGCGCGCCCGGCCTCAGCCCTGGGAGGCGACCCGGGGACGGCGTCCGCGCGGGGCCGGTGCGGCAGCCTCGATCTCGGCGGCCGGAACGGTCTCCTGCTTTCGGCGCTGCTGACCGAGGCCCATGTTCTTGGCGAGTTCCGAGCGGGCAGCTGCGTAGTTCGGGGCGACCATCGGATAGTCGCTCGGGAGGTTCCACTTGGTGCGATACTGCTCAGGAGTCATTTCGTAGCGCGTGCGCAGGTGGCGCTTGAGCGACTTGAACTTCTTCCCGTCTTCCAGGCAGACGATGAAGTCGGGCGTGATCGAGCGCTTGATCGAGACGGCGGGGGTCAGGGGTTCTGCCTTCTCCTCGGTCCCGACCTGATTCAGCTTGCCGAGGGTGAGGTAGACCGAGCCGATCAGAGCCGGCAGGTCCGCGATCGGAACCGAGTTGTTGCTCACAAATGCAGATACGATGTCCGCCGCGAGTTCGATGTAGTCCGGCAGGGGTCCGTTCTCAGCGCTCATTCTGACTCTCTCGTTGCGTTTCGGCTACCGCCACCCCCAGGGCGATCCGCTGTTTCGGAGGTTTGGGATGTAGCGGGATGGTTGTGACTTGTCGGTAGCTATGATGAAGACAAGCAAAACGCAAGAGCCCAGTCAGGTGTCGTAAAGCTCGCGTCCGGTATCTTGCTGTTGAACTGGAATAGATCAGCAGCAATAGCCATTCCGAAAATCCAGACTGATTTTGCTCAATTTTCTACCTTTCTGCACAGAGTTCGGTGGATCGTTATCCAACGCCTATATGTCGCTAGAGCCAGGCGGTAAAATTTATTTTACTGAATGCCTAGATTGAACTGATAGGGATCAGATGCAGCGCTAGATCTGATACGAAGAAGGTCTATTGCGCCGCAATCTCGCAAAACGGGGCGAAGGACTAAAAAAGCTCTTGAATACAAAATTCTATTGCGTTCCTGCGCGTGCAGGCTCGCGATAGGGCAGAATTTCTGTCCTATCGGTGCGCATTTTCCCACAAAGATTTATGTCGGGGCGATGTGAATGAGCCGAAACGGATGATCTCGGCACGCGCCCAAGTCGTCTCGCACCAGGTTAGTCATCGCTTCGGTTGCGCGGACCGTAGGACTTGAACCGCTCGACTGTTCGCCAGATCTCGTCGTCCGCCAGGACGATCGGCGTCCCGACCTGCAATGCCACCGCGTATTGTCGGCAGAGGGCCTCCATCTCGACCGCGAGCCAGAGTGCCTTCGGAAGGTCCGCGCCGATGGCGATCATGCCGTGATTGGCCAGGAGGCAGGCCGTCCGCCCCTCCAGGGCCGCGAGGGCCGCGGCGGACAGGGCCTCGGTGCCGTAGGGGGCGTAGGGGGCGCAGCGCACGGTCGGGCCGCCGGCGGCCGCGATCATGTAGTGCACCGCCGGGATCTCCTGCCCGCACATCGCGAAGGCGGTGCAGTGGGTCGGGTGCGCGTGCACGACCGCGCTGATCTCCGGCCGCGCCGCGAGGATGTCGCGGTGGAAGCGCCATTCGGACGAAGGCGCGAGGGGGTGCGCGTGGCCGCCGTCGAAGTCCATCGCCACGATGTCCGCCGGCTCCAGGGACTCGGCCGGGATCCCGGACGGCGTGACGAGGAAGCCCGCGCCTGCCCGCACCGAGACGTTGCCGGAAGTGCCTTGGCTCAGCCCGAGGGTGATGAGGTCGCGCATCGTCGCGACGATGCCGGCGCGGGCCGCCGCATCCGCGGCTTCGGGGGAGGTGAGGGGCTTCGCCATGCGGGTCTCCGGGCGCGAGCGCCCTACCGGTCGGGCGCGGGCGGTCTATAACACCGCCTGCCGGATGCGCTCGCCGTCCGGCCCGGTTCAGGGGCGGTGGCCCCGTCACCCGAGCAGAGGCGTCCCGCCTGATGAGTACGTACCGCTTCGAGGCGCTGGTCGCCCCGCGCGCGATCGCCCTGGCCGGTCTCGAGGCGGGGCCGGACGGGTTGGCCGAGGCCGTCCTGGCCAACCTGCGCCGCGGCGGCTTTCCCGGGCCGATCCACCGGCTCGGACCGGACATGGCGGCCGGAATGGTCCCGGATTTCGCCGGCCTGCCGGAGGCGCCGGACCTCGTGATCCTGGCGACTCCCGCCGCCGAGATCCCCGATCGGGTCGCGGAAGCCGGGCGACGGGGCGCGGCCAGCGCCGTGATCCTGACGCCGGACGTCAGCGACGCCGTCTGCGAGGCGGCCCGGGCGGAAGCGCGCCGCCACGGCCTGCGCCTGCTCGGCCCCGGCAGCATCGGCCTGTCCGTGCCGGGCGCGCTGCTCGACGCGAGCCTTCTCGCGCGGGCGCCCAAGGCCGGCGACTTGGCGCTGGTCTCGCAGTCGGGCACCGTGGCCGCCGGCATCGTCGAGTGGGCGGCGCGCCGGGATGTGGGCTTCTCGGCGGTGCTCTCCCTCGGCATCGCCTGCGACATCGACGTGGCGGACTGCCTCGACCACTTCGCCGCCGACATCCGCACCCGCGCGATCCTGCTCTCCCTCGATGCGGTGATCGATGCGCGCAAGTTCATGTCGGCGGCGCGGGCCGCCGCGCGCGCCAAGCCGGTGGTGGTTCTGCGGGCGGGGCGCCACCGGGCGCCGACCCGCCACGCCGCGACCCATACGGGCGCGCTCGCCCGACCCGACACCGTCTACGAGGCCGCGTTCCGGCGTGCCGGCCTGCTCTCGGTGGAGAGCCTGGACGCGATGTTCTCCGCCGTGGAGACCCTCGGGCGCCAGCGCCCCTTCCCGGGCCACCGCCTCGCGATCCTCGGCAACGGGCGCGGCATCGGCGCCCTGGCGGCCGACCGCCTCGCCGATCGCGGCGGCACGCTCGCGGCGGCCGGGACGCTGGGAAATCCCGTGGATCTCGGCGTCGCCGCCGGAGCCGCGGACTATGCCGAGGCCCTCGCGCCGCTGCTGGCGGATTCCGGCAACGACGCGGTCCTGGCCGTGCACGTGCCGACGGCGCGCTCGGACGGCACCGAGGTCGCCGCGGCGATCGCCGACACCGTCACCCGCATCCGCCGCAGCGGTGCGCGCAGGAAACCGGTCTTCGCGGTCACGATCGGCGAGGAGGCCGAGGCCGTCGGCCGCCTCGCCGCCGCCGGCATCCCGCGCTTCTCCACCGACGACGCCGCGGTCGAGGGATTCCTGCACCTCGTGCGCTACCGGGAGGCGCAGGACGACCTGATGCGCACGCCCGATTCGCTGCCGCGCGACTTCTCGCCCGACGTCGCGGCGGCCCGTGCCGTCGTCGCCCGAGCGGTGGCCCAGGGCCAGACCTGGCTCGATCCGGTGGCGGTGGCCGACCTCCTCGCCGCCTACCGCATCGACAGCGTGCCCCTGACGCTCGCCCCCGACATCGATGCCGCCGCGACGGCCGCCTGGCCCATCATCGCCCGGGGCGGCGCCGTGGCGCTCAAGGTCGTCTCGCCGGACATCGTGCACAAGTCCGACATCGGCGGCGTACGGCTCGACCTCACCGCCGAGGCCGATGTGCGGGCGGCCGCCGCCGACATCCTGGCCCGCGCCCGCCGGCTGGCGCCGGAGGCGCGGATCACCGGCTTCGCGGTGCAGCCGATGATCCGGCGCGGCAAGCAGCGCGAGCTGATCGCGGGCCTCGCCGAGGACCCGACCTTCGGGCCCGTGGTGGTGTTCGGGCGCGGCGGCACGGCGGTGGAGGTCATCGACGACCGGGCCCTCGGCCTGCCGCCCCTCGACCTGCGCCTCGCCTCCGAGCTGATCGACCGCACCCGCGTCGCCCGGCGCCTGGCGGCCTATCGCGACGTCCCGGCGGTGAACCGCCACGCGGTGGCGCTGGTCCTCGTGAAGCTCGCGCAGCTGGCCGCCGATTGTCCGGAAGTGCGCGAGCTCGACATCAACCCGCTCCTCGCCGACGAGACCGGCGCGCTCGCCCTCGATGCCCGCGTGATGGTGGCGCCCGAAGCCGTGGCCGGACGGCGCGCCCGGGGCGCCTACCATCCGCGCTTCGCGATCCGCCCCTATCCGGTGGAGTGGGAGCGCACCCTCCACCTCCGGGGCGAGACCATCACGGTGCGTCCGGTGCGGCCGGAGGACGAGGCGCTGTTCCTCACCTTCTTCCAGTCGGTCAGCGCCGAGGACCTGCGCCTGCGCTTCTTCGCGCCGGTGCGGGACTTCAACCACGCCTTCCTCGCCAAGCTCACCCAGCTCGACTACGCCCGCGCCATCGCCTTCGTGGCCATCGATGCCGCCACCGGCATGATGCTCGGTGCCGTGCGGCTCCATGCCGACGCCAATCACGACAGCGGCGAGTACGCGATCCTGATCCGCGGCGACCGCAAGGGCACCGGCCTCGGCCACGCCCTGATGAGCCTGATGATCGACTGGGCCCGCGTGGAGGGCCTCTCAAGGGTCGAGGGGACGGTGCTGCGCGAGAACAGGCCCATGCTCGCGGTCTGCCGCCAGCTCGGCTTCACCGCGCGGCCGGACAAGGAGGATGGCGGCGTGATCAAGGTTTCGCTCGCCCTGTAGGGGCGGCTGCCCGATCCGCCTCAGGCCCGCTCGGCGATCCGCCGGACGCCGCCGGGATCGGCGCTGGCGCTGAACTGCGACGGCGTCATCCCGTAATGCTGCCGGAACACGCGGCTGAGCTGGGCCGCGCTGCGGAACCCCACCTCCTCGGCCAGCACCGCGATCGGGTGCGGCTGGGCCGGTGCGCCGAGAGCCTCCCTGATCCGTTCGAGCCGGGCCGTGCGGATGAAGCACTCGACCCCACCCATCGGCTGGAACATCGCGAACAGCTTGGAGCGCGAGGCGCCGATGCGCCGTGCGACTTCGGCGGCGCTCAGGTCCGGGTTGCCGAGGTTCGCCTCGATATAGAGACGGGCTTTCTGGTAGAGCCGGGCCGGATCGCTGAGCGATGTGCCATGCCCGAGGGCGGCCGTGACGGCCTGGGCCATCAGCGTTGCCGTGTGGGCCATCGTCTCGGCATCGAGGGCCGTCAGGCGCGGCAGGCGCTCGCGCATCCGCAGGAGATGCGTGGTGTAGGGGGCGGCGACATCCGGCGGGATGACGAGGCCGTGGAGCCGGTCCAGGGGGCCGAACCAGCGCCGGGCGAAAGCGCGCGGCATGCCGACGAAGTTGCGCCGCTGGCGCGGGATGCCCTGGGCGTCGCGAATGATCGTCGGACGCGAAAAGTCGATGACGTAGACCGAGCCGGCCCCGGTCCGCACCTCCTGGCCGTCGAAGTTGCCGATGATGTCGCCCGTCTCGACATGCTGCAGGACGATCGCGTCGAGGCCGTCATAGCCGAGCTTCTGCGCCGGCCGATGGAAGACAAACGGGATTCCGTCCATGAAATGGAAGCGCAGGTGCTCCGACCAGAAACTGGTGATCTCCACATGGAACGGCGTGACCAGCGGTGTCACCAGCGCCGAGCTGGCGAACATCAGTTGGTAGACCTGTGCGGCGTCGGCCTCGGGATAGTCGTGACTGGAGAAGCGCACCTGCCGGAGGGGGAAGGTCCCGTCTTTGACATGCTGGTCCGAAAGCGAGTCTTGCAAGGCTGGGATCACGACTGTGGGCGAAGGGTCGGAGTGGTCAATGACGTTCGCATCCTCCGGTTCCGCCGCCGTGGCCGGATCGATTCGCGCGGAGACAGTCCCGGCGCGCGGTCGGTGTGGTCTGATCCGGCTGCCCGGACCGCGGGATCGGTGCCCAGGACGCGGCGTGACCCGGATTTACGCTGGAATTGCCGAGGAGATCGCGATCGACAACCTGCCGTCGCCGCACCTTTTTCCATCGAAATTCGCGGAAGGCGGCGCCTGATTTGACTTTCGATTTGCTAATCGGCGGCTGAGCGCGTACATATTCGATATCAATTCAACGGCAGAACCTCGGCGGCGCGGTTTCGTTTATGAAATCGAGCCAGGGATTCTCATGTCTTGAATTGATGACGGAGACGGCCGCGCATGATCGCGTGGACCTCCGGTAGATGAAGCCCGCAAGGGCGAAGGAATACGATGGCTGTCGGTACTGTTAAGTGGTTCAACGAGACAAAGGGTTTCGGTTTCATCCAGCCGGATAACGGCGGAAGCGACGTGTTCGTGCACATCTCGGCCGTCGAGCGCGCCGGCATGCGCGGCCTCGCGGAAGGCCAGAAGGTCTCCTACGAGATGGAAACCGACAAGCGCAGCGGCAAGCAGTCCGCCGGCAGCCTCCAGACCGTCTGATCACGGCGGGCTCCCACGTGGAGCCCGACCTGTTTCGAGAGCCGCTTCCCGAACGGGAGGCGGCTTGCTCGTGTTCTGAGACCCGATTCCAGGGGAGCGCGCCGAGGGCGGCCTCCCGCATGACAGGATCCTGTGTGAGCCAATTCAACCCGAACTCGATGACCGACCGCCTCAAGGCCGCGACCGAAGCCCGTGCCGCGGCGCTGGCCCGCTTCCGCGACCGCCCGGCAGCGGATGATCCGGTCGTGGTCGCCCGCAAGGCGGAGCGGGCGCAAATCGCCCGGGAGCGCGAGATTCGCGTAGCGGCTCGCGAGCAGGCCCGGCTCGAGGCTGAGGCTCAGCGCGCCGCCGAGGCCGAGGCCGATCGCGAGCGTCAGGCCGCCGAGGAAGTCCGCGCCGCCGAGGAGAAGGTTGCCCAGGCCGCTGCCGCCCGCCTGGAGCAGAAGGCCCAGCGCGATGCACGCTACGCGGCCCGCAAGGCCAAGGCGCGCCGTTAAGCACGGCAGCGGGATCCTGTGATCCTGCAACGAGACGCGGCGGGTTCGGCGCGAACCCGTCCGACGGCGCGTCCCACGGGACGGGCTCGCATCACCGGGTCCGCCGCGGCCGGCGGAACCACCCTTGGCGCGACCCCGGTCCGCCAGACCTCCACCGAGGAGACCAGCGCCATGTCCCACAAGTTCAAGATCGGCCAGCGCGTGCGCCGCGCCCAGATCGGCTATACCGCCCCGAAGACCGACATCACCGACGTCTTCGAGATCATCCGCCTCGTTCCCGAGGACCAGACTGGCGAGCCGTTCTACCGGATCAAATCCGGCAGCAGCGAGCGCGCGGTGCGCGAGGGCGAGATCACCGAGGCCTGAGGGGCGCGCCGCCGCGCCCGGCGCAGGCGCGGCTCATTCCAGCGAGATTCGACGGCAACGGCCTCCCCCTCAACACCATGAGGGGGAGGCCGTTCGCGTCAGCCCAGCACCACCACGCGGGAGCCGATCTCGACCCGGCCGTAGAGGTCGATGACGTCCTGGTTGATCATCCGGATGCAGCCCGACGAGACGCTCTTGCCGATCGATTCCGGCTCGAGGGTTCCGTGGATGCGGTAGAGGGTGTCCTTGTTGCCCTGCCAGAGATAATGCGCCCGCGCGCCGAGGGGATTGCGCGCGCCGCCGGGTACGCCGAGACCGCTCTGGAGCTGGGACACGGAGCGCGCCAGCTTCGGCGTGCGCGCGATCATCTCCTTGGGCGGATACCAGTCCGGCCACATCTGCTTCGAGTTCACCGTCGAGGCGCCGGACCACGAGAAGCCCTGCTTGCCGACGCCGACGCCGTAGCGTCGCGCCCGGCCGTTCGGCTGGACGAGGAAGAGGTGGTGGGCCCGGGGATCGATCACGATCGTGCCCGGGGTCTCCGAGCCCGTATAGGCGACCTCCTGGCGCAGGAAGGACGGGTTCGCCTTGCGCCAGTTGAAGGCATAGACCGGGAAGGGCTCGTCGGTGATCGCCGCGTAGGCGCGGTTGAAGTCGATGGGACCGTTGTCGACGGGCTTGGCCGGCGCGGCCTGCTGGGCCGAGGCCGGCGGCACCTGGCGCGGGGCGTAGAGGTCCGCATCCGGATCGTCCGCCACGGCGGGCCGGCCGCGCTGGCTCCGCACCGGGTCGAGATCGCGCTCGGCCCCGCGCTCGGAGTAGGGCACGTACTGGCCGCCCCGGCGCCGGTAGAGCCGCCCGTCCTCGTCGCGATAGAGGCGCTCGTCGTCGTAGGCGCCATCGCCGTCGATGGCGCCGCCGAAGAGGCCGCGTCCCTGCGCGAGGGCGGACCCGACGGGCGTGAGGAGCGCGAGGCTCGTCGTCGCCCCGGAGAGAAGCGTGCGGCGGGTCGTGTGAGACATGGGGCGGTGCTCGGGAAGTCGTCAGAGAAGGGTCGTTCGAGCCCGGGCCTAGCAAGTCGACGCAGGGCCGTCACGTCGTGCGGACGAAGGGCAGCCCTGCAAGGGCGCTAAAGTTCGCGGGCGATGCAGTGCGGGCACAATCACCGCCTCTAGAAACCATCCGGCAAACCTTTCGAAGACCCGTGCGAATACGACGGTATCGCGCTTTCACCATGTCGAAGAAAAAATGGTGGCCCGTGCCGCGATCCGGTTGCAGGCCGGTTGCAAAATCCCGGGCCGTGCCGACATAGCTGCTCACACGCCGACCCCCCTTCTCGAATACATGGAACGCGACCCGTGCCGGTCCCTCCGCGTCCCCGTAACCGCGCGCCCCATGCGGCGCTCGCGGCGTTGCTGCTCGTCACCCTGGTGCCTGGCGAGAGCCAGGCCGGCCGCAGCCGCACCCCACCCGCGCCGGAGCCGGCCGCACCGGTGACGAGCTGGACCTCGACCGAGCCGGAGAACCCCACCTGCCAGCGCACCCGTCGCAAGCTCTGGCAGGCCGGGGAGGGCTGGGTGGTCCGCGGCGTCACGGTCTGCCGGTGACCGGAGACGGGCGCCGCGATCCGCGCCGCGCAGGAGGGGCTCACGCGAAATCGATGCCGCGTGCGCGCTTGAGCGTAGGACAATCGCCTGGGCTTGGTTAAAGCTGGTCGGGCCACGCGTCGGATCGTGGGAACGGCCACCTCGGTTGGGGCAAGGCGCGTCGGCGGGAGCGTGGCCGGAGGAATGCTTGAGTAGGATCGGCGACGCGCCCGAGACGGGGCCCGAGGCCCTCGCGCGCTACGACATCCTGGACACTGCCCCCGAGGACGCGTTCGAGGACATCGTCACGCTGGCCTCCCGGATGCTGGAGATGCCGGTCTGCCTGATCTCGCTGGTGGATACCGACCGTCAGTGGTTCAAGGCCAGGGTCGGCTTCCCGCGTCCCGAGACCTCCCTCACCGAGTCGATCTGCGCCCACGCGGTGCAGCAGGACGGCCTCTTCGTCATTCCCGACACCACCCGGGATCCGCGCACGGACGCGAACCCCCTCGTCACCGGTGCGCCGCACGTGCGCTTCTATGCCGGCATGCCCCTTCGCACGCCGGAGGGAACGGCCCTGGGCACCCTGTGCGTCCTCGACACGAAGCCGCGCGAGCTGACCGAGGCGCAGGGCTTCATCCTGCGCACCTTGGCCGGTCGGGTCATGACCGAGCTCGGCCTGCGGCGCGCCCTGAAGGAACGCCGCGCGAGCGACCGGCACAACGCGGCGATCATCGGCAGCGCCATCGATTACGGCATCGTCACCCTGGACCTCGCCGGCCGGATCACGAGCTGGAATGTCGGGGCCGAGAGCGTCCTCGGCTGGAGCGAGGCCGAGATGATGGGTCGGCCCGCCGACCTCTTCTTCACGCCGGAGGACCGGGCGCGCGGCGTGCCCGAGCACGAGATGCGGGTCGCCCGCGAGCTCGGCCGGGCCAACGACGAGCGTTGGCACCTGCGCAAGGACGGCTCGCGCTTCTGGGGCATGGGCGAGATGATGCCCCTCAGGGACGAGGCGGACTACCACATCGGCTACCTCAAGATCCTGCGCGACCGCACGGCCGAGCGCCGGGCCACCGAGGCCCTGCGCAAGCAGACGGCCCTGCTCCAGACCGTCACCGACCACCTCAGCGAGGCGGTGGTCCGCCTGAGCGAGGACGACGTCGTCACCTTCGCCAATCCCGCCGCCGAGGCGATGCTGGGCTGGCCCCGCGGCAGCCTGATCGGCCGCAACCTCCACGACACGGCGCATCACCACCACCCCGACGGCCGGCCCTTCCCGCGGGAGGAGTGCGAGGTCGTGCGGTCTCTGCGCAGCGGCGTCGCCCTGCGCGACCGCGAGGCGACCTTCTTCCGACAGGACGGCTCGCCCATCGCCGTCATCACCAACAACGCGCCCATCGTCGAGGACGGCGTGGTGCAGGGCGCCGTCCTGACCCTGACGGACATCACCGAGCGCAAGGCGGCCAATGCCCGCCTGCGCCGGAGCGAGGAGCGCCTGAGCCTCGCCCTCAACGCGTCCGGCATGATCGGCACCTGGGACTGGGACCTGCGCGAGGACGTGATCTACGCCGATCCGAACTTCGCCCGGATCTACACCGTCGATCCCGAGCGCGCCGCCCTCGGGGCGCCCCTGGCGGATTACATCCGCAACTTCCATCCCGACGACATGCCGCGGTTCCAGGCCGAGCTCGACCGCCTCTTCGCGGGCGCCAAGGAATTCGCCTGCGAGTACCGCATCCTCCAGCCGGACGGCTCCCATCGCTGGGTGATCGCCCGCGGGAGCCTGGTGCGGGCCGCCGACGGGACGCCGCTGCGGTTTCCGGGGGCCTCGGTGGACATCACCGAACGCAAGCGGGCCGAGGAGCGCCAGGCGGCCCTGGTTGAGCTCGGCGAACGCCTGCGCGAATTGCAGGACCCCGGCGAGATCGCCTTCGTGGCCGCCGAGATCGCCGGCCGCACCCTCGGGCTGACCCGCGCGGCCTACGGCGTGCTCGACGATTCCGGGGCCTATCTCGACATCGTCCGGGACTGGACCCTGCCGGGGGCCGGCACCCTGGTCGGCCGCCATCGCTACGCCGATTACGGCTCCTACCTGCCGGAGTTGCGCCAGGGGCTGGCCGTCGTCATCGCGGACGTGGAGACCGATCCGCGCACCGCGGACCGGTCGGCGGCCTTCCGCGCCCTCGACGTGCGCACGGTGATCAACCTGCCGCTGATGGAGCGCGGGCAGCTCGTGGCGGTGTTCTGCCTGCACGATTCGAAGTGGCGCGACTGGACGCCGGACATCCTCGACTTCGTGCGCAACGTCGTCGACCGCACCCGCGCCGCCGTGGCCCGCCTGCGGGCCGAGGAGCAGCAGGAACTGGTCAACCGCGAACTCAGCCACCGCATGAAGAACCTGCTGGCCATGGTCCAGTCGATCGCGACCCAGACCATGCGCACGGCCGTCGACGTCGATACGGCCAAGGAGGTGCTCGCCGGCCGCCTCATCGCGCTGGGTCAGGCGCACGACCTCCTGATGGGAGGCGCCCTCGGCAGCACCCTGATCGGCCCGGTGGTGCGCGGGGCCCTGAAGCTGCACGAGGACCGGGACGGCCGTTTCCGCCTCGAAGGACCCGAACTCGAGATCGGCGCCAAGCCGGCCCTGTCGCTGGCGCTGATGCTGCACGAACTCGCCACCAACGCGGCCAAGTACGGGGCGCTCTCCGAGGAGAACGGCCATGTGGCGATCCGCTGGGACGTGCGCGACGAGGCCGGCGAGCCCAGCCTCGCCTTCTCCTGGGCCGAGATCGGCGGCCCGCCGGTGACGCGGCCGACCCGCAAGGGGTTCGGCTCGCGCTTCATCGAGCGCGGGCTCGCCGGGCAGGTCGGCGGCACCATCGCCCTCGACTTCCCCGCCGACGGCGTCACCTGCGTCATCAGCGCACCCCTGGCGGCCTTCCAGGCCGACGGCTGAGCCCAAGCCTGTCTGAGCCCAAGCCTGTCTGAGTCGAGGCCTGCCTGAGTCCGAGGCCCGCCTGAGTCCGAGACCCGCGAATCCAGGGCGTTTCCTGGGCAGTGCCGCCTCGTGCGGCAGCCGGGCGCCGCTGCCGACGGCAATCGGATGCCTGCGGATCGGGCAGGCGTGGGCGGGGACGGCGTCCGAAGCTCTGGCACGTTCGGTGCTTGGCCCGATTCGTCGCCGGTCGGCGACACGCGGAGCAAAGGCGCTCCGCACGCGGACGGCGTGAGTCCGGATCCCTTGGCATGAACGGCCCCTGCGGCCGCGAACCTCGAGACGCACTCCATGGCCAGCTTCAAGACCGTGATGAAATCCGGTCATCCTCCGACTTTGTTCGCCGCCTTCCTCTACTTCGATTTCTGCTTCGCGATCTGGGTGCTCAACGGCGCCATGGGTCCGTTCATCACCGAGACCTACAAGCTGACCCCTGCCCAGACCGGGTTCATGATCTCGCTGCCGATCCTGGCGGGCGCGATCATGCGCTTCCCGCTCGGGATCCTGGCCCAGTATATCGGCCGCAAGAACGCCGCGATCACCGAGATGACGGTGATCATGTTCGCGATGGCCTTCGGCTTCTTCTACGTGAACACCTACGACGAGGTGCTCGCCATGGGCGTGCTCCTCGGCATCGCCGGCGCCTCCTTCGGCGTCGCCCTGTCCCTCGGCTCGGGCTGGTTCCCCAAGGAGCACAAGGGCCTCGCGATGGGCATCGCCGGAGCCGGCAATTCCGGTACCGTGCTCGCCGTGCTGTTCGCGCCGCCCCTGGCCCAGGCCTATGGCTGGCAGACCGTCTACGGCTTTGCCGGCTGCGTCATGGCGATCCCGCTGATCGTGATGATCGTCTTCGCCAAGGAACCGCCGGACGCCGAGCACCAGTCCTTCAAGGAGCACGTCTCCTGCCTGTTCCAGAAGGACGGCTGGGCCTTCAACCTCATCTACATCATCACCTTCGGCGGCTTCATCGGTCTGTCGAACTTCCTGCCGACCTTCTTCTACGAGCAGTTCGCCGTGACCAAGGTCGAGGCCGGCCGCCTCACCATGCTGGCGGCCCTGATGGGCTCCGGCATCCGCGTCGTCGGCGGCTACTTCGCCGACCGGCTCGGCGGCATCCTGGTGCTGTCGGTGGTGCTGCTCGCCGCCGTCGGCTCGTTCCTGCTCCTCACGGCCTCGCCCTCGCTGGCGCTGACCACGGCGCTGTTCATGCTGTGCTTCGCTGCCCTCGGGGCCGGCAACGGCGCCCTGTTCCAGCTCGTGCCCCTACGCTGGCCCGCCAACACGGCGGTGGCCGGCTCGATGATCGGCGAGGTCGGGGCCCTCGGCGGCGCGATCCTGCCCAACGTGATGGGCCTGTCGAAGCAGTATACCGGCTCCTTCGCCCTCGGCTTCGTCGGCTACGCGGTCTTCGCCGCCCTGGTCCTGGTCTGCCTGCTGGTGTGGCAGCGCAGATGGGTCGGGACCTGGGTCGGCCCGCGCGGCAAGGTGCTGGCGCCGAGCACGCCCGAGCGCGCCGAGGCCGGCCGCCTCGATCCGCTCACCGCCTGAGCGGCGGCGCCGGCCGGGACGCCCCGGGCGGACGATGTCCGGCCTTCGGGTCCGGCGCTCAGCCGATCTCCTCCGCCACCAGCGCGAAGGTCAGGACATCCACCGAAGCCGCGCCGCCGCGCAGGAGGACCCGCGCGGCGGCGTTGGCCGTCGCGCCGGTGGTCATCACGTCGTCGATCAGGAGGAGGCGTCGGCCCTGCAATCGGGGCCGCATCGCCTTGGGCACCCGGAAGGCGCCCTGGAGGTTCGTCGCCCGGGCCACCCGGCTCAGGCCCACCTGCGGGCGCGTCGCCTTCACGCGGGCGAGGTAGCCCGGCTCGGCAGGCCGCCCGGCGATGCGGCCGATCCGCCGCGCCAGGAGGGCGGCCTGGTTGAAGCGCCGCCGCCACAGGCGCCACCGGTGCAGCGGCACCGGCACGAGGCAATCCGCCCGGGTCAGGAGGTCGGCGCCGGCGCCCGCCATCATCCCGGCGAGCACGGGACAGAGATCCAGGCGGTCCTCGTATTTCAGGCGGTGGACGAGGTCGCGGGCGACGCCCTCGTAGAGGGCCACCGCCCGCGCCTGTCCGAAGACCGGCGGATCCGCGATGGCGCGCGGGGAGAGCAGGGTGCCGGTGCCGTGGTCGATGCCGAAGGGCGTGCCGAAGCGGGCGCAGCACGGCTGCTCGATCAGTCGCAGACCCGACCAGCAGCGCGCGCAGAGGGCGTGCGGGTCGGCGATGGCGCCGCCGCAGCCCGGGCAGGTCGGCGGATAGACCAACGCGAGCGCGCCTCGAAGCGAGGCGCGCAGTCGGAGCGCGACGAGGCGGGCGACGGGAGCCATGACGGCCACCCTACCACCCGCATCGCCGGGATACGATCTGTGATTGTGCTCAGCGGGCCTGCTGCTGCGGCTGAGCCTGGTTCTGCTCGCGGTCGCGCTTGTTGGCCTGGTGGCGGCCGACGACGCAGCCAGCCGCGGCGCCGAGCACCCCATGGCCCGCCACGTGGCCGGCGACGCCGCCGACGAGGGCACCCTTGATGCAGCCCTTGGCCTCGGCGCCGGTGGCGGCGAGGCTGATCCCCGCGAGGGTGAGGGCCGCGCCGAACAGAATGGACTTCATGGCGTCTGATCTCCTCGATTCGTCGTCGAATCGCTGGGCCTCAACAGCGAGGGGCGGAGTCACGTTCCGTCCCCTTTGCCGCTGGCGCGCACGATCCCGGCGCGCCATCTAGATCGTGATGACCGCGCCACCGCTGTTCGATACGGGCCTCGCCCGCCGCCGCCTCGCCCGTGCCCATCGGGCCGGCTATGCCGACTTCCTGCTGCGCAGGGTCGTCGACGATCTGGAGGACCGCCTCGGGGCGGTGCTGCGGACCTTTGCCGAGGCCGTCGATCTCGGCACTCCGTCGTCGCTCGCCGCCGAGCGCCTGCGCGATTCCGGCCGGGTCGGGCACCTCACCCGGCTCGCGCCCCGCGCGGAGACCGGCGCGGTTCTCGCCGACCCCGAGGCCCTGCCGCTGGCGCCGGGCCGGTTCGACCTCGCCGTCTCGCTCCTCGCCCTGCAGCACGTCAACGACCTGCCCGGCGCCCTGGCGCAGCTGCGCCGGACCCTGCGCCCCGACGGGCTGTTCGTCGGCTGCCTCCTCGGCGGCCGGACCCTGACGGAGCTGCGGCAGGTCTTCGGGCAGGCGGAGAGCGAGGTCGATGGCGGTGTCAGCCCGCGCGTCGCCCCCTTCGCCGAGGTCCGCGAGATGGGCAGCCTGCTGCAGCGGGCCGGCTTCGCCCTGCCGGTCACCGATGTCGAGACCGTCACGGTGCGCTACCGCGACCCGTTCGCGCTGATGCACGACCTGCGCGCCATGGGGCTGACCAACGTCCTCGTCGACCGCCGCCGCACCCCCCTGCGCCGCGACACGCTCCTGCGTGCCGCCGCCCTCTATGCCGAGCGCTTCGCCGATCCCGACGGGCGCATCCGCGCCAGCTTCGAGATCCTGTGGCTCTCGGGCTGGGCTCCGCACGAGAGCCAGCAGAAGCCCCTGAAGCCCGGCAGCGCCCAGACGCGCCTCGCCGAGGCCCTGGGCACCACCGAACGCAAGCCCGAAGGACGAAACCCGTGAGACGCGAACCATGAGACAGCCCGGACCCGACCATCCGATCACCATCGCGCCGCATCCGGGCCGGCTGCGGATCCGGCTCGCGGGGACGCTCCTCGCCGAGACCGAGTCCGCCCTCGTGCTCACCGAGGCGGACTATCCGCCGGTCTTCTACGTCCCGCGGGCCGACGCCCGCTGGGAGCACTTCGCCCCGAGCGCCCGCCGCAGCCACTGCCCGTACAAGGGCGATGCCAGCTACTTCACGCTGACCACACCGGAGGCCGAGCGGCCGGACGCGGTCTGGAGCTACGAGGCGCCCTATCCGGCGGTGGCCGCCATCGCCGGCCATCTCGCGTTCTACCCGGACAGGATCGATCCGATCGAGCAAGCCTGACGGAGCGCGGCCTTCAGTCCCGAACCTGGGACCAGAACGCGGCCTTGCGCCCGTGCAGGCGGCGCAGCGTGCCGCGGTAGGCCTCCGGATCCTCCGTCAGGCCCTCGAGGGCGTCGAGGTAGCGGGCGGCGTGACCGTAGGCGGCGCTGCGCCCGTGCTCGAGGATGGAATCGATGAGCAGGCGGTAGAGCTCGGCCGCCGCCTCCGGCTGGGTCCGCTCCAGAGCCTCGGCGGCGGGCGCCAGGATCTCGTAGCGGGTGCCGTCCCAGCTGCCGCGATGGGCCATGACCAGCCGGGCGGCACGAGTCGGATTCGGCCAGTGGGTCAGGAAGGCCAGCGCTCGGTAGCGGTCCGGATGGGCCATCGCATGGTCGAAGGCGCGCTCCAGCGCCTCGTCGTCCTCGAAGTCGGGCAGCTTGGCGAGGTAGGCCCGCAGCATCGCCGGATCGAGGTTGCGCCTGAAGGCCTCCCAGCGCAGGGCCTGTGCGGCCTCGGTCTGCCCGAGGCTGTCGAGGATGCGGATCTCCACGGCCTGGCGCGCCCGCTCCGGAGCGTCATGGTCGAAATGCCCCGTGAGCAGGGCCTCGCGGGTGACCACCACCGGCCCGCGCTTCTGCGGCCGGCGGATCCAGTCCAGCGCCTCCGCCGCCCGGCCCGCCGCCAGCAGCCGCTCGGCGATCCGCACCCGGTCCGGCTGCTCGGGGGACACCGCCTGCTCGAAGGCGATGAAGGCATCGACGTCGCCGGCCCGGTCGGCCAGGGCCTGGCGCATCCGCACGAGGCGGCTGCGGGCCAGCTGGGACGCCCAGGCCTTCTGTCCGCCGGTCCGGCCTTCCGGAGCCGGGGGCGTAGCCTCCGCGAGGGCGGCATCGAGGGGTGCCAGCGCCCCCTCGGGAAGCCGCGGGATCAGATCGTGCATCAGGGTTTCGACGAAGCCGTGGCCGTCCGCGCGAAGGCGGGTCACCAGCCCGGTGGCGACCCCCGCGGCCTCCTCCGCGGGCAGGTCGACGATCAGCGCGGCGGCCGCATCGGCCGCGCGCTCGTAGACGCCGTGGATGCGTCCGCTCGAATCCTCGGCGCGCCCGAGGACGTCGCCGGCGCCCCCGAGGAAGCGGATCAGCCGGTCGAGGGCCGATCGGGGATCCAGGGCGGCGAGCTCGGTCACCACGGTGGTGAGCATGGCGTCGAGGTCGGCCGCGAAGGCGCGCTGCTTCTGCCAGTCGATGTAGCCCTGGCCCCGCTCCAGGGCGGTGAGCCGCCGGTCGATCAGCGCCGCGATGGCGTCCGGCCCCTGCAGGCTCGCCACCGCCGCGGTCACCAGCTTCTTGAAGGTCGGGTTGCGCGCCGTCTCGGACAGGACGAGGCCGATCACGCGCTCCAGGCCGAGTTCGGTCAGGGTCTCGGGGCTCGGCGTGGTCTTTCGCGATGCGCGCTTCGGCTTGGCCGGGGTGGACTTGGTAGCTTCGGACTTGCCATCTCCGGACTTGCCATCTCCGGACTTGCCATCTCCGGACTTGCCATCTCCGGACTTGCCATCTCCGGACTTGCCGGCGTCGGGCCTGCCGACGACGGGCGGCCGACCGGCAGCCGCCTTCGTCGCCGGTTTCGCCGCTGCCCTGCGTGCCATGCGCCGCGCTCCTTCTCCCGGCGGGGCGGGTCGCGCCGCCGGGGATCTGTCTCCCAGAAGTGGATCAGGGGCCGAGCAGATCCAGCAGGAAGGGGATCAGCGGCGCATCCGCCGGCGGCATCGGCTGGTCCTTGAGGTCGCGCGGGCGCACCCACTTGAGGGTCTGGCCTTCCAGGGGGCGCGGCAGGCCTTCCCAGCGCCGGCAGATGTAGAGCGGCATCAGGAGGTGGAAGTCCGGATAGGCGTGGCTCGCGAAGGTGAGGGGGGCGAGGCAGGCCTCCTGCACGCTGATGCCGAGCTCCTCGGCGAGTTCGCGGATCAGGGTCTCCTCCGGCCGCTCGCCCGGGTCGACCTTGCCGCCCGGGAATTCCCACAGGCCGGCGAGCTGCTTGCCCGGCGGGCGCTGGGCGAGGAGCACGCGTCCGTCGGCATCGACCAGGGCGACGGCGACCACGAGGAGGATGCGCAGGGGCGCGGCCGCCGCGGCGCTCACGGGGCGATCGCGAAGGTCGCGGCGACGTCGGCGGCGGTCTCGATCGTGCCGGCGACGAGGGGCACCGGAGCGCCGCCCCGCTTGGCCCGCATCGGGGCGGGCGCCGCGAAGGCGACCGGCGGGGAGCTGCCCGCCGCCGGGGACTGGATCGACACCACCCGCCCGAGGGCGACGCCGGCCGCCTCGGCCAGCCGCTCGGCCTGGGCCCGCGCGTCCTTCATCGCCGCGCTGCGCATGGCGCTCTCGGCCGCATCGGGATCGCGCAGGCCGAAGCTGACGCCGTCGATGCGGTTCGCGCCGCCGTCGAGGGCCCGGCGCATCAGGTCGCCGAGGCGGCCCATATCGGCGAGGCGCACCCGCACCGTGTTGCTGGCCCGGTAGCCGTCCGGCTTTTCGGTGAAGGTCCCGTCGGCCTGGCGGACCGAGCGGGTGACCGGCTGCAGCGTCACGGCGGAGGTGCCGAGATCCGCCTCCGGCACCTGAAACTCGGCGGCCAGGACCAGGATGGCCTTGGCGGCTGTGCTGGCGCCGTCGAGGGCGACGGCGGGGGTTGCGCCCTTGGCCTCGACGCCGATCTCGACCGAGGCGAAGTCCGGCGCCACCTCGGAGCGGGCGCGCCCGACGACGCTGATCCGGCCCTCGGCCGGCCCCGGCCTGTCCTCGGCCCGCACCTCGCCACCGGCGCCGAGCAGCGCCAGCGCGAGGAGGGCGAACGCTCCGGCGCGCCTCATGAGCGGTAATCTCCGTTGATCTCGATGTAGAGCTTGGTCAGGTCGCAGGTCCAGACGCGCGCGCTGCCCTCGCCGAGGCCGAGGTCGACCCGCACGGTGACGTCGGGTTCGCGCATCACCGCGCTCGCAGCGTCCTCGCTGTAATCCGGGTCGCGGGCGCCCTCGCGGGCGACGCGCACGTCGCCGAACCAGATCGCGAGGCGGTCGCGGTCGGCCGGTTCGCCGGCCTTGCCGACGGCCATCACCACCCGGCCCCAGTTGGCGTCCTCGCCCGCGATGGCGGTCTTCACCAGGGGCGAGTTGGCGATGGACATGGCGATCCGATGGGCCGAGGCGTCGCTGGTCGCGCCCGTGACCCGCACGGTGACGAACTTGCGGGCGCCCTCGCCATCCTTGGCGACGAGCTGGGCCAGCTCCACCAGGAGGTCGTCGAGGGCGGCGCGGAACGCGGACAGGCGCGGATCGTCGGCGGTGGAGATCGCGGCGTTGCCGGCGGTGCCCGTCGCGAACAGCATCAGGGTGTCGGAGGTGGAGGTGTCGCCGTCCACGGTCACGCAGTTGAAGCTCGTGGCCGTGCCGGCGGAGAGGAGTGCCTGGAGCACGTCCTGCGGCAGGGTGGCGTCGGTGAAGACGAAGCTCAGCATGGTGGCCATGTCGGGCGCGATCATGCCGGCGCCCTTGGCGATGCCGTTGAGGGTGACGGTGACGCCGTCGACCGTGGCCCGGCGGGTGGCGAGCTTGGGGAAGGTGTCGGTGGTCATGATCGCCTGCGCCGCCGCCGCCCAGGCCTCGGCACCGTCCTGGGTCCGGCCGGCGCAATCGGCGAGCACGCTCTCGAACTTGGTGGCGTCCAGGGGCTCGCCGATGACGCCCGTCGAGGCGATGAAGATCTCCTCGGGCCGGCACTGCGCCGCCTCGGCGGCGATTCGGGCCGTCAGCGCCACGGCCTCGCGCCCGCGCAGGCCCGTGAAGGCGTTGGCGTTGCCGGAATTCACCACGAGGGCGCGGGCCCCCGCGCTGCCCAGCGCCTCGCGGCACCAATCCACCGCGGCCGAGGGGCATTTCGAGCGGGTGAACACGCCGGCGGCCTGCGTGCCCGCGGCGAGCGCCACGTAGAGCACGTCGGTACGGCCGGAATAGCGGATGCCCGCCTGCGCGGTCGCGAGCCCGACGCCGCGAATCGCCGGCAGCTGCGGCTGGGTCAGGGGCGCCAGCGGCGAGACGGGGGGGCTCTTGGCAGACGACATGGACGAGGCTCCGGCTCTCTGCGGCCGTCTCGGGCGCGCGGCGTGGCCGGTGTTGCCCCGCCCGCGCCGCCTTCGTCAACCGCGACGAGCGTCATCTGGCCGTCGCATCCGGACCCGGCGCCTCAAGGCCTTGCGGATCAAGCACTTGCCCGCCCGCGGCGGTGCAGCATCGCGGCCCGCCCCGAGCCTCCGGATCGACGGGCCGGGCGGGACGGGGAGGGCGGGATCCGAAAGTCGTCCACGTATCGGGGAAGAGGGCTTGTCTGTTCGAGCGAACGTGACATAGCATGCTGCGACGCACAGTTTCCGAGGTGATCGGCACGGATGTCCAGGCGCGGCGGGGGAGTCTCGACGATGGAACGACCGACTTCGCCGGGTGGCGCCTACGGCGTCCAGGTCCTGATCGCCGGCCGCCAGAAGCATTGGCGTGACGAGGTCTCGTCCCAGATCCGGCGGGCGGGCTTCGCGGCCACGACGGTGGATTGCGGCGTCGATGCGATGACGGTCCTGGCCCTGGGCCTGCCCGTCGATGTTCTCGTCACCGACGTGAGCCTGCAGGGCAAGCTTTGCTGCCAGAGGCTCGCCCTGGAAGCCCGGGCGCTTCGCCCCGACCTGCGCATCGTCTTCGCCAGCGACCTCGAATCCCTGGCGAGCGAGGAAGACCCGACGCAGTGGCTCGAGGAACTGTTCGACACCCAGTTCCCGGACGACCGCGACGGCCTGATCGCGGTCCGGCGCATCGACAACGTCGCCAGCACGGTTTGGGACGCCCTCCGCAGCCCTGCCTGATGCGCGGCGCCTCCGAGGCGCGACGCTCGGATCTCGATACCTCCCCGTTGGGATCGCCCAACTCCGGTCGGCGAGCCGGATACCCCAACAGCGTGACGGTTTTCTGACGATCGGCCCGGATCGTATCGGTTTCGGTCCCGGACGGACAAAGCCCTCGCGCGGAGCTCGCGCGCGGACGCGAAGGCTTTCGGGCGTCGGATCGCGACGGCGTCTCGGACGCGATCCTCGCGCCGATCACTGCGCCTTGGGGGCGTCCGCCGGCTTCGTGTCGGAATTCGACTTCGCATCCGTGTTCGTCGTGGCGCCCGTCGTCGGCTTGGCATCGGCGTTGGGCTTGGCCTTGCCGAGATAGACGTATTCCGGCGCGGCGCGGAGCTGATCCTTGTTGGTGTCGATCGTCGCCTTCAGGGTGGCGTCGTCGACGCGCACGAGCTTCATCGCGCTGGGGTCGATGGCGACGTACTTGGTGCCGAGGCCGAGGAAGCCGCCGACGCCGACCACCCAGGACTTCACGGTGTTCTTCTCGTCGAGCACCACGTCGGCGATCTCGCCGATGGTCTCGTTGGCGGCGTTCTGGATGGTGAGGCCCACGAGCTTCGAAGTGACCATGTCGCTCTTGTTCTGCACCACGAAGGTGGGGCGCAGATCGTTGGCGAGGGTGGCGGGGGCGGCCTGGACCGGTGCCGACGCGGCCGCGGGCGCGTTGGCATCCGGCGACTGGGCGAGGGCGAGGGTGGCGCTGGCAGCGAGGAGGGTCGTGCCGAGCAACAGGCTGCGCATGGGCGAAGTCTTTCGAAAAATCGAGCCGAAGGTCGAACGAGGGGGGCCGTGATGGCACACGCTCAAGTTCAGGCCTCCGCCAAAGGTTCCCGCGATACGGCATGGTGAATGGACGAACGCCGTTCCGGCCTTAGGTTCCTGGGGACAGGGGCGGCGGAACCGGTCCGCGCGCCCGCCAAGGGGTGCCGCACCATGTCGAACGCCATCTCGCCCGAGTCCCGCTTCGCGCTGCCGCGCCGTCACGCCCTGGCGATCCTGGGCGGGGCCCTCGTCTGCGGCGTCCGCCCGGCCCTGGCCGATGCCGCGAAGGCGGGCGCCTTCTCCTTCGAGAAGCCGGAGGGCGGCACCCTGCCGCTCTCGGCCTATGCCGGCCGGCCCATCCTGGTGGTCAACACCGCCACGGCCTGCGGCTATGCCGGGCAATTCACCGGACTGCAGGGCCTGTGGACCCGCTTCGGCGACCGGGGCCTGACCGTCATCGCGGTCCCGTCGCCCGATTTCGGCAATCAGGAGCCCCTCGACGGGGTCGCCATCGCGGAGGCGGCGCGCCGGAACCACGGCGTCACCTTCCCGGTGACCGCCAAGACCCATGTCCGGGGCCCGGCCGCGCATCCGTTCTACCGCTGGGCCGCCGCCGAGAAGCCCGGCAACGCGCCGGGCTGGAACTTCCACAAATACCTCGTCGACCGGGACGGCAGCCTGATCGGCGCCTTCCCGTCCTCGGTCGAGCCCAACGATCCGCGCATCGTCACCGCGATCGCCAACGCGCTGCCCGCCGCCTGAGGCGTCAGCGCGGGATGTCCCGGGGCGGGCGGAGCGCCTCGGCTTTCGGCGGCGCGCGGCGGAGACGCCGCGGCCGTTCGGCGCTGCCGCGCGCCGGCGGCGAGGCGTAGTTCGACGCGAAGGGATTGGCCGGTGTCCGATCGGCGCTGCCGAACAGGCTGAACTCGGCCCGGGCGCCGGAGCCCGCGCACAGAATCGTCACGAGAAGGCCGAGGAGGAGGGGGCGCATGCGGCTCCTGGGGCCGGCCGCCTTCGGCCGGAGCGGTGGGGTCCCTTGCTCCGATACCGCAAGCCCCCACATCCGGCGAGAGGCGGGCCCCGGATCGCCGGAGGTTCCGGGCCGCCGCGGGATGGGTCGAGGGACGGGACGATGAAGCCGCACCGGTTCGAGCAGGCGGGGGCCGTCTTCGAGATCGCCTTCGAGCGGGCGCCCGAGGGCTGGGTCGCCCACATCCGCCGCGAAGACAGCGAGACCACCCACGCGATCGGGTTCCCCGACGGGCCGGGCTACGATCCGACGGACGTGCGCGGCTCGCTGATCGCGGGCTGCGAGGCGGCGCTTCCGAACCTGTCCTGGGCGCGCCCGACGCGTCACTGACGGGAACCTCCCGAAGCGCCCCGTGTTCGCCCTCCCACATGCGCTCGGCACCTGTGCCCGCGCGCGAAACGGGAAGGAACGGCCGATGTCCGAGATCACCTATCGCATCGTCGAGCACGACGGCGGCTTCGCCTACAAGGTCGGCGACGTGTTCTCCGAGACCTATCCGAGCCACGACGAGGCCCTGCAGGCGGCCCAGGCCGCCGCGGCCGAGCAGCAGGTTCCAGGCTCGACGGAGGGCATCCGCTACCAGGACAGCAAGGGCGCCTGGCACGACGAGACCGCCCAGGGCAACGATCGCCCCACCGCCCGCGTGGTCGACTGAGGATCGGGTCCGGTTCCCGCGACGCTCAGGCCGAGCGTCGCCGGGCCGGGGTTCCGCCGGCGGGCCATGCGGCCAGGGCCGCTTGCGGGCCGGTATCCGCCTCCTGGCGATGCCGGGCGCAGCCGGTGCGGTTCCGCCCCGCCGACTTCGCCCGGTAGAGCGCTGCGTCGGCCGCCTCGAACAGGGCGGCCGGCGTCGCCGCGCCGTCGCGGCTCGCGGCGACGCCGACGCTGACCGTCACGTGATTCAGCCCGTCGCCGCGCCCGGCATGGGGCAGGGAAAGCGCGTTCAGCGACAGGCGGATCCGCTCGGCCAGGGCGATGGCGGCCTCGTTGTCGAGACCCGGCAGCAGCAGCGCGAATTCCTCGCCGCCGTAGCGTGCCACCAGATCGGCGGCGCTGCCGGCCCGGGCGGTGAGCAGGCGCGAGATCGCGCACAGGCAGGCATCGCCCGACCCGTGCCCGTAATGGTCGTTGAAGCGCTTGAAGTGATCGACATCCACCAGCATCAGCGCGAACGGGTCGCCGTCCCGTGAGGCCTGCCAGAGGGCCTCGAGGCGCTCCGAGAAGGCGCGCCGGTTGGCGAGGCCGGTCAGCGGGTCGGTGGTCGAGAGGCGCGTGAGGCGCGCATTGGCGACGACGAGCTGCTGCGCCCGCAGGGATTCCCGTAACGTATAGAGATAGTTGCGCCGGTTGGCGCTCTCGATCTTGTGCGCGGCTGCGAGACTGAAGGCGATGCCGATCAGCATGTCGAGGCGGATCAGGCCTGCGAGGTCGGGCGCGATCTCCGGGTGGGCCGCGACGGCGAGGCAACCGGCGAGCGCGGCCGTGCCCGAGACGATGCAGGCCCAGATGAACCGGAGGGCCAGGCAGATGTTGGCGAAGATCACCGTCAGCCAGATCGCCGTGGTCGCGTGGGCGACGTTGGGTCCCTGCCCGAGCCAGAGGGTGCCCGCCGGGATCATCGTCGCCGCCAGGACGCCGAGGCCGCACAGGGCCTCCCGCATCCGCGCGCTCACCCGGCCGAGGGCCACGAAGATCGCGAGCGCCATCGGCGTCATCACGCCGATCCGCAGGACGAGATTCTGGGTCGCGAGGTTGGGCGTCGTGACGTAGGCCGCCCAGGCGTAGAGGTGGAAGACCGCCAGGCCGATCAGGGTGGCGCGGCGCAGGTGCCGGACCCGCCGGCGGCCGGTCTCGGCCTCGAACCGGGCCTCGAGCTCGGCCGGGAAGGCGAGGCGCCAGCGCGTCGCCTGCAGGGTCCGCTCGATGAGCATCAGCAGGTGGTCGCTGGCGCGAAACGACAGGGAGCCCGGATCGTCGGACGATCGGGCAGCAGACGAAGCGGTCACGCGTGGGGAGATCCATAGGCGGGCGGGCGGCGGCCCCGGACGGAGATTGCCCGCGACCCGTGTGGGCATGCTTTCCCCGATCCGTAAAATGCGACCGATCCGTCGCGCGCGGCCACTGCGCTCAGGGGAAACCCCTCTTGCGGCGATGGGGGACCGAATGGACAATTGCCTCGCCGGCCCCACCTCGTGCATGCCTCGCCGATCGCGGGGCGCGCGCCGCCGCGGATCGGCCCTTCGAAGGGGTCGTCCGACGCCGCCTGCCCCGGTCCTTCCGCCTCCTGGAGCCCGCCCGTGACCGTCTCGAACCCGCGCCAGCCCGACCATGCCATCGACCCGCTCTTCATCGAGCGGTGGTCGCCGCGCGCCTTCACCGGCGAGGCGGTGCCGGAATCCGAATTGCTGCGGATGTTCGAGGCCGCGCGCTGGGCGCCGTCCTCCTACAACTCGCAGCCCTGGCGCTTCGTCTACGCCCTGCGCGGCACGCCCGAATGGGAGACCTTCCTCGACCTTTTGGTGCCGGGAAACCGCAAGTGGGCGGAGGGCGCCGGCGCCCTCGTCATCCTCGTCTCGAGCAAGCTGATGAAGACCGGCGACGGGCTGAAGCCCTCGGCCAGCCATTCCCTCGACACCGGAGCCGCCTCGGCGAACTTCCAGCTCCAGGCGATCCGCCAGGGCTGGCACGTGCACGGCATGGGCGGCTTCGACAAGGAGCGCTCCGTCACCGTGCTCGCCGTGCCCCCGGACCATCAGGTCGAGGCGGCCTACGCCGTCGGGCGCGCGGCGAACCCGGCCGATCTCACCGAGGAGCAGCGGGCCAAGGAGGTGCCGAACGGCCGGCGCCCGATCACCGACTTCGCCTTCGCCGGCGCCTTCAAGGCCCGCGAAGCCTGAGCCGCCCGCCGTGCTGAGGCCCGCACCCGACTATGCCGCGCTCGTCGCCGGTTTCGCCTGGGACATCCCGGAGCGCTTCAACATCGGCGTCGATGTCTGCGACCGCTGGGCCGCGCGCGAGCCCGGCCGGGTCGCGATCCAGGAGGTCGTCGGCGCGCGGGTCTCGGAGTTCACCTTCGGGGACATTCGGGACCGCTCCGACCGCCTGGCGGCCGGGTTGCGGATCCGGGGCGTCGTGCCCGGCGACCGCGTCGGCGTGCTGCTGCCTCAATCGGCCGCCGTGGTGATCGCGCACGCGGCCGCCTACAAGCTCGGGGCGATCGCGCTGCCGCTGGCCGGCCTGTTCGGACCGGACGCCCTGCGCTACCGGCTGACCGATGCCGGCGCGCGGGTCCTGATCACCGATGCGGCGGGCCTTGCCAAGATCGACGCGATCCGCGCCGAGCTGCCGGCGCTCGAATGCGTCGTCTGCGTCGACGGCGCGCGGGGCCTCGCCCTCGGCTACGACGCCCTGCTGGCGGAGGCGCCGGACGTGTTCGTGCCGGTGGACACCCGGGCCGACGATCCCGCCCTGATGATCTACACCTCCGGCACGACCGGGCCGGCCAAGGGCGCGCTGCACGCCCACCGGGTGCTCCTGGGGCACCTGCCGGGCTTCTGCATGATGCACGACTTCCCGCCGAAGCCCGGCGATCGGATGTGGACCCCGTCCGACTGGGCCTGGGCCGGCGGCCTCCTCAACGCGACCCTGCCGAGCCTGCATTTCGGCCTGCCGGTGGTGGCCTGCCCGAGCTTCCGCTTTGAGCCGGAGGCCGCCTTCCGGCTGATCGCCGAGCGGGCGGTCACCGTCGCGTTCCTGCCGCCGACCGCCCTGCGCATGCTGCGCGGCGTCGCCGACCCGCGCGGGCGCTTCGACCTCGCGCGCCTGCGCAACATCGCCTCCGCCGGCGAGGCCCTGGGCCCCGAGACCTTCGACTGGGCGCGGCGCGAACTCGGGCTCACCATCGGCGAGGCCTATGGCCAGACCGAGTGCAACCTGGTCCTCGCCGCCTGCCGCTCGGCCGGGGTGGCACGGGCCGGCTCCACGGGGCGGCCGGTGCCGGGGCACCGGGTCGCGATCCTGCGGCCCGACGGGACCGAGACCGCCGACGACGAGCCGGGCGAGATCGCCATCGCCCGTCCCGACCCGGTGATGTTCCTGCGCTACTGGAACCAGCCGGAGGCGACCGCGAAGAAGTTCGCCGGCGACTGGATGCTCACCGGCGACACCGCCCGGCGCGACGCCGACGGCTACGTCCACTTCGTCGGGCGCGAGGACGACCTCATCACCTCGGCTGCCTACCGAATCGGCCCAACCGAGATCGAGGACTGCCTCGGCGCGCACCCCGCGGTGGCGCTGGCCGCCGCGGTGGGCAAGCCGGACCCCCTGCGCACCGAGATCGTGAAGGCCTTCGTCGTCCTGCGCCCGGGCTACACCGCCTCCGAGACGCTGGCCGCCGAGATCCAGGCCTTCGTGCGCACCCGCCTCTCCGCCCACGAATATCCCCGCGAGATCGCGTTCCGGGACAGCCTGCCTATGACCACCACGGGCAAGATCATCCGGCGGCAGCTGCGCGACGCGGATTAGACCTGCGCCGGGCGCGCAAGGCCTCGGGGCGATCGGGTTCGGCGCGTCGTTGCGAGGCAGCGTTCAAGCAACGGGCGTCATCGCGCCATGATCATGCTGTCTAGGGCAGTCTTTCGACATCCCGTGCGAGCTGGAAGCATCGACGATGCTTCGTATTCTCGCGTACGTGACGCCGATGGTCGTGTTCTCTGTGGAGAAGTCAAATCCCGGCGTTTAGGTTAATTGGGCACCCTAAGTAGTCGTTTGACGGAAATATTGGGAAATCTCGCTTCCCCAATCCAGAAAATTTTCTTAAACAAATCGCGTTGAGACGATATTAAGAAAATGGGGGGGCGCGATGGCAACGTTCAATGGCAGCAATGCTGACGATACGTATCTCGGCGGTAATGGCGACGACAACTACAATCTCGGCGAGGGGAACAACAGAGTCGTCGATCTGGTCGGACGCAACCTGATCAATGCCGGATCTGGCAACGACCAGATCACGACTGGTGCGGGTGACGATCAGATCAATGCCGGAGAAGGCCTGAACGTTATCGATGCGGGCGCGGGCAACAACACCATCAACGTCGGCTCGGGGGCCGATCGCATCGTCGCCGGCGCCGGCAACGACCAGATCAACGCCGGCGAGGGCGACAACACCGTCGATGCCGGGGACGGCCGGAACCAGGTCAATGCCGGCTCGGGCAACGACACCATCGTCACGGGCTCCGGCGACGACCAGATCAATGCTGGCGAGGGCAACAACGTCATCCGGGCCGGCGATGGCCGGAACACGATCAACACCGGTTCCGGCGCCGACCGCATCACCGCGGGCTCGGGCGACGACCAGATCAACGCCGGCGAAGGCAACAACGTCATCGACGCCGGCGGCGGCTCCAACCGCATCACTGCGGGCTCCGGTCACGACGTCATCACGGCCGGATCCGGCAACAACGAGATCTATGCCGGCGAGGGCAACAACACGATCACGGTCGGCAACGGCCTGAACCGCATCTACACCGGCTCCGGCGCCGACGTGATCACCACGGGTTCCGGCAACGACACGATCTATGCCGGCGGCGGCAACGACCGCGTGATCCTCGGCGGCGGCTCCGACCTCGTCTACCTCGGCGACGGCAACGACGTCGCGCGGCTCACCCTCGCCCAGAGCAAGGGCGGCGCGCATATCGACCTCTGGGGCGAGGGCGGCTCGGACACCCTCCAGCTCGTCCTCACCGCCGCCGAGGCGCAGGACGCGGCGGTGCTCGCCGACCTCCAGGGCTTCCAGAAGCATCTCGCCGGTGACGGCAACTGGATGTACCAGTTCAAGACCGCCGACATCGGGGTGCGGCAGTTCGAGAAGCTCGAGATCGTCGCCCCCGTTCTCGCGGCCGCCGACAAGGCGACCACGACGGAGGATGTCCCGGTCACGATCCAGGTTCTGGCCAACGACAAGGACCTGCTGGCGGCCAGCAACACGGCCCTGCACGTCACCGAAATCCTCGCCTCGGGCCTCCAGGGCACGGCCACGAGCAGCCAGGACGGCAAGAGCGTCGTCTATGATCCGGGCCAAGCCTTTCAGTACCTTAAGGCCGGCGAGCAGGCCGACGTGACCTTCCAGTACAAGGTCGCCGACGACCAGGGCTTCGTCGACACCGCCTCCGTCACCGTCACGGTGACGGGCGTGGACGATGTCGCCGCGATCTCCGGCAACGCGGTCGGTGCCGTCAAGGAAGACGGTGTCCTGAAGGCGTCCGGCACCCTCGCCGTGTCCGACCTCGATGCCGGCCAGAGCCACTTCGCGGATGTCTCGGCCTCGGCGCTGCACGGCACCTACGGCGACTTCACCTTCAACGACGGGGCCTGGGACTACACCCTGCGCAACGGCGACGCCAACGTGCAGGCGTTGGCCACGGGACAGACGGTCTATGATACGCTCACCGTGAACTCGCAGGATGGAACGGCCAGCCAACAGATCAAAGTGAGCATTGCAGGGCAGGATGAGCCGGTGAAGGCCGGAAATCTGTTGATCACCTTCGAAGATGTTCCTGGGACCAACGCGGCCAACAATCAAAGTTACGGAGATATTTCAAATTACAAAGGTTTCAAATGGGACTCTGCTTCAAGTGGCAGCTACGAAATGATCGCGATGCATGAAAATTACGGTTACTCGGGTGTGGCCAACAACAGTCAAGGTTCGGGATCGTTCGTGGGCTTGAACAACTACTTTGGGGCGACCCCGACAACGATCAGTCGAGCCGATGGAGCAGACTTCGAATTTCAGAGCGGTTATTTCGCCGACCTCAATCTGCAGAACACGCATGTGGACCTGCAGGGCTTCAATAACGGCGTCCTCGTCGGCGAAAAGGTGCTCGATCTGGGTCGGAGCACGAAAGTCGAAGTCGACTGGGGGCACATCGACCAGCTCGTGCTGAATCACACCGGAGGCAGTGGGATTCTCGTTATGGACGATCTGCTGTTCATGGTCTGAAGTGACTGTCTCGTCTGCATTGATGCATTGAAGATTTGGGTCGCCAGAAATGGCGGCCCATTTCATTTAAATGCTCCATTGCGGTTCATGTGCGCGGTCGATACGCCGTCGGCGACGGGCACGGTGCGGATCGTGTCCCGCCAGGGCTCGCGTCCTGCCTCCCGGTGAGCAGGGGGGCGGGAGGTGTCGACCGTATCGCTTGCCGCTTCGTTCGGGATGGATCGTCGGACGTGATCGCCCGAACCCGCGTCAGGCAGACCGCAGCGCACCGGAACCGATTCGCATAAAGACATCTTTATATCTTGATTGCCTCCGCCGCCTGGTCCTGCTATGGCCTGCGCCAGCCCGCAGCCAGCCCACGGAGGAAGTACCCATGGCCCAGGATTACATCGTCAAGGACATCGGCCTGGCCGATTACGGCCGCAAGGAGATCTCGATCGCCGAGACCGAGATGCCGGGCCTGATGGCCACCCGCGAGGAGTTCGGTCCGTCGCAGCCCCTGAAGGGCGCGAAGATCGCCGGCTCGCTGCACATGACGATCCAGACGGCCGTGCTGATCGAGACCCTGAAGGCGCTGGGCGCCGACATCCGCTGGGTCTCCTGCAACATCTACTCGACCCAGGACCACGCCGCCGCCGCCATCGCGGCCGCCGGCATCCCGGTCTTCGCCATCAAGGGCGAGACCCTGGAGGAGTACTGGGACTACACCTCGAAGCTGTTCGACTGGCATGGCGGCGGCATGCCGAACATGATCCTCGACGACGGCGGCGACGCCACCATGTTCGTGCACCTGGGCCTGCGCGCCGAGAACGGCGACACCGCCTTCCTCGACAAGCCGGAGTCGGAGGAGGAGGAGATCTTCTTCGCGCTCCTCAAGAAGAAGCTCGCCGAGAAGCCGAAGGGCTGGTTCGCGGGTCTCGCCGACTCGATCAAGGGCGTCTCGGAAGAGACCACCACGGGCGTGCACCGCCTCTACAACCTCGCCAAGGAGGGCAAGCTGCTCTTCCCGGCCATCAACGTGAACGACGCCGTCACCAAGTCGAAGTTCGACAACCTCTACGGCTGCCGCGAGTCGCTGGTCGACGGCATCCGCCGCGGCACCGACGTCATGATGGCCGGCAAGGTCGCCATGGTCGCGGGCTTCGGCGATGTCGGCAAGGGCTCGGCCTCGTCGCTGCGCCATGCCGGCTGCCGCGTCCTCGTCTCCGAGGTCGACCCGATCTGCGCGCTCCAGGCCGCGATGGAAGGCTACGAGGTCGTGACGATGGAGGACGCCGCCCCGCGCGCCGACATCTTCGTCACCGCCACGGGCAACAAGGACATCATCACCATCGAGCACATGCGGGCGATGAAGGACCGCGCCATCGTGTGCAACATCGGCCACTTCGACAACGAGATCCAGGTCGCCGGCCTGAAGAACCTTCAGTGGTCGAACATCAAGCCGCAGGTGGACGAGATCACCTTCCCCGACGGCCACCGCATCATCCTCCTGTCGGAGGGCCGCCTGGTGAACCTCGGCAACGCCACCGGCCACCCGTCCTTCGTGATGTCGGCCTCGTTCACCAACCAGACGCTGGCCCAGATCGAGCTCTGGACCAACCCGGGCAAGTACGAGAAGCAGGTCTACACCCTGCCCAAGGCCCTCGACGAGAAGGTGGCGCTCCTCCACCTCGAGAAGATCGGCGTGAAGCTCTCCAAGCTGCGCCCCGACCAGGCCGCCTATATCGGCGTCTCCGAGAACGGCCCGTTCAAGCCCGACCACTACCGCTACTGAAGACCGCTCCGGCGCCCCTCCCGGGGCGCCGCGACGAAGCCGGATCCGGCCCCAGCGAAGCCCGGCCCCGTGCCGGGCTTCCGCGCGTCCGGGCCCCGACCGGCGCGCCTGCGCAGTGTGGCTTTTCTGCGCCCCTGCGCGGCCATCGCCCCCGAAGCCTCCAAAGTTAAGCTTAACCCTCTTCCGGGACGATTCCGCCTCGCGCTAGTGTGGGCTGATTCCTCAGATGGAGTGGCTCGCAGCCGGCCTCCGGGCGGTTGCGGGATGGGCGCCCTTCGGCGTCTCATCGAAGATTCGTGGAGGCGGGACGGATCATGAGGGTCGAACCAACGGCGCGCGCCCTGCTGTGCGCCGGCTCTCTCGTCGTCGCCGTGCGACCGGCCTGGGCGGCCGGGACGGGGATGGATGCCAGCGCTGCCGCCTCGGGATTCGGGCAACACACGCACAACGCCGCCGGTCTCGCGATCCTGATCGGGCTGACGGTGTTCTCCACCATCGTCGCCCTGCTGCACATGCGCGAGCGCAGCCGCTGGACCCGGCGCGAGCGCGACCTCGTCACGGAGCTGTCGGCCCTGCGCGAGTCCCACGACCGCGCCGAGATGCTCCTGAACGCCGAGCGCCAGGTCCTCATCACCTGGTCGGGCCGCGGGGCGCCGGCCATCGAGGGCGATGTCGGCCTCGTCGACGGCCGGCGCTCGCCCGGCGACGCCGACCTCGGCCTGCCCGCCTTCGAGACCTGGCTGCACGCGGTGGACGCCGATGCCCTGAACACGGCGGTCGAGGCGCTCCGCGCCCGCGGCGCCGGCTTCCGCCTGAGCCTGCGCACCCAGTCGGGCCGCTTCATCGACGCGCACGGGCAGGCCCTGTCCGGCCGCGCGATCCTGCGGCTGCGGGAGACCACGGACGAGAAGCGCGAACTGATCGACCTGCGCCTCACCCTGCACGAGGCCAAGCGCGGCCTCTCGGCGCTCGGCAGCCTCCTCGACGCGATCCCGCAGCCGGTCTGGCGCCGCAACCGCGACGGCGTCCTCGCCTGGGTCAACCTCGCCTACGTGGCGGCGGTGGAGGCGGGCACCCGCGAGCGCGCCCTGGAGGGCGGCGTCGAGCTCCTCGACCGGCAGGCCCGGGAGCTCATCGCCCGGGACGAGGCCGCGCGCCTGGCGGCCGGGGGGCGTGCGGCCCACCGCCTGTCCGCCGTCGTAGCGGGCGGGCGCCGGACCCTCGACGTCACCGAGAGCGCCATCGAGACCGGCCGGGTCGGCATCGCCGTCGACGTCTCGGAGCTCGAGAGCGTGCGGGCCGACCTCCAGCGCCAGATGGACGCCAACGTCCGCACCCTGGACCAGCTGCCCACCGCCGTGGCGATGTTCGATGCCCGTCAGCGCCTGATCTTCCACAACGCCGCCTACCGGCAGCTCTGGGACCTCGACCAGGCCTTCCTCGACGGCCGCCCCCTGGACGGCGAGATCCTCGACCGGCTGCGGGCGGCCCGCAAGCTGCCCGAGCAGGCCGACTTCAAGTCTTGGAAGGCCGACGTGCTCGCCGCCTACCGCGCCGTGGAGGCCAACGAGGCCTGGTGGTACCTGCCCGACGGGCGCTCGCTGCGGGTCGTCGCCGATCCCAACCCGCAGGGCGGCCTGACCTACCTGTTCGACGACGTCTCGGAGAACATGAAGCTCGAATCCCGCTACAACGCCCTGATGCGGGTGCAGGCCGAGACCCTCGACACCCTCAAGGAGCCCGTGGCGGTGTTCGGCGCCGACGGCCGCCTGACCTTCGCCAACCGCGCCTTCGCCACCCTGTGGCGCCTCGACCCCGAGACCCTGCGCGAACGCCCCCGCGTCGATGCCGTCATCGCCGCCTGCCAGACCCTCTCGCCCGACGAGGACCCGTGGATCGACATCCGCGGCGCCATCACCGGCCTGGAGAGCCGGGCCGGCCTGACCTGCCGCCTGGAGATCGTCGACGGCACCGTGCTCGACTGCGCCGCCCAGCCGCTGCCCGAGGGCGCGACGCTGCTCACGCTCATCGACGTGACCGCCAGCGTGAACGTGGAGCGCGCGCTCACGGACAAAAACGACGCCCTGGAGCGGACCTCGCAGCTGCGCGACACCTTCGTGAACCACGTCTCCTACGAGCTGCGCTCGCCGCTCACCAACATCATCGGCTTCACCCAGCTCCTCGGCGACGAGACGGTCGGCGCCCTGAACGAGCGCCAGCGCGAGTATTCCGGGCACATCATGCGCTCCTCGGGGGCGCTGCTCGTGATGATCAACGACATCCTCGACCTCGCCTCCATCGACGCCGGCTCCCTCGAACTCACCCGCGAAGTGGTCGATGTCCGCGCCACCGTCGACGCCGCCGTGCGCGGCCTGGAGGACCGGCTCGCCGATTCCGCCATCACCCTCGCCCTCGACGTGCCCGACGACGTCGGCACCTTCGTCGCCGACGGCAAGCGCGTGCGCCAGATCCTGTTCAACCTCCTGTCGAACGCCGTCGGCTTTTCGGCGCCGGGCCAGCAGGTCCGCGTGGAGGTCCGCCGCGACGCCGCCGAGCTCACCCTGGCGGTGGCCGACCAGGGCCAGGGCATGCCGCCCGACGTCGCCGCCCGGGTCTTCGACCGGTTCGAGAGCCACACCCTCGGCACCCGCCACCGGGGCGTCGGCCTCGGCCTGTCGATCGTGCGCTCGTTCGTGGAGCTGCATGGCGGGCGGGTCAGCCTGGACTCGGCCCCCGGGGCCGGCACCCGCGTCACCTGCACCTTCCCGATCACCGAGCCGACCGCGCACCGGGACGCCGCCGAGTAGGGGGTGTCCCCGGCTAATCCCCATGGAGCCTTCGCCCCGCCCGCGATTTGGTTAAGGATGCTCCGGTATGACAGCGGGGCTCCGCGCGATCCGGATCCGGCCGCGGCGGCGCACGGCCAGGGAGGAATTGGGCGTTGAACGAGGATGGTGCCGACACGCCCCAGCGTGAGGTGAAATCGGCCTGGGAGATCATGCTTCCGGAGGAGGGCGCCACCGAGGATCTCGGCCGCTTCCTCGCGGGCCTCCTCGTGCCGGGAGACATCGTCGCCCTGTCCGGCGGCCTCGGCGGCGGGAAGACCACCCTGGCGCGCGCGCTGATCCGCGAGCTCGTGGGCGACCCGGACCTCGACGTGCCGAGCCCGACCTTCACGCTGATCCAGCCCTACGAGGCGGCCGACGGGCGCCCCATCGTGCATGCCGACCTCTATCGCCTGCGCAGCCCCGACGAACTCGTCGAGCTCGGCTTCGACGAGATGGCCGAGACCGCCATCACCCTGGTGGAATGGCCCGAGCGCCTCGGGCCCCGCGACGCGCCGATGCTGACCGTCGATCTCTCCCTGCGGGCCGAGTTCGGGGACGGCGCGCGCTTCGCCCGCATCGACGGCAGCGGCGGCATGGCCGCCCGGCTGAAGCGGGCCCGCGCCCTGCGCATCCTCCTCGTGCGCAGCGGCTGGGACGAGGCCACGCGCATCAACATGCAGGGCGACGCCTCCTCGCGCGCCTACGAGCGCCTGGTGAAGCCGGACGGCAAGAGCGCCGTGCTGATGATCTCGCCGCCCCGCGCCGACGGTCCGCCGGTGCGCAACGGCCGCCCCTACAGCGCCATCGTCAAGCTCGCCGAGAGCGTGCACGCCTTCGTCGGCATGGATCGCGGCCTGCGGGCGCTGGGCTTCTCGGCACCGCGCATCTATGGCGAGGACCTCGCCGAGGGCCTGCTGATCCTGGAGGACCTCGGCTCCGAGCCGGTGGTCGACGCCAACGGTCCGCGCCCGGAGCGCTACGCCGAGGCGGTCCGCCTGCTGGCCAAGCTCCACGCCACCGAGCTGCCGGGCGTCCTGCCGGTCGCCGACGGCATCGACCACGTGCTGCCGCCCTACGACCTCGAAGCCCTGGTGTTCGAGACCGAGCTGCTGCCGGACTGGTACTGCCCGGCGATCAGGGGAGCCGAGCTGCCCCACGCGGCCCGCTCGGAATTCGTGGCCTTGTGGGCGGAGGCGCTCGACGGCGTTAAGCCCGATCGCCCGACCTGGACCCTGCGGGACTACCACTCGCCGAACCTGATCTGGCTGCCCGAGCGCGAGGGGCTGGAGCGCATCGGCGTCATCGACTTCCAGGACGCGGTCCTCGGCCATCCGGCCTACGACGTCGCCTCGCTCCTCCAGGATGCGCGGGTGGACGCGAGCGCCGAGTTCGAGCTGCGGCTCCTCGGCCTCTACGTGCGCGAGCGCCGCGCCCGCGAGCCCGACTTCGACATGCAGGCCTTCGCCCGCGCCTACGCGGTGCTGGCGGCCCAGCGCGCCACCAAGATCCTCGGCATCTTCGCCCGCCTCGACCGGCGCGACGGCAAGCCGGCCTACCTCGCGCACCTGCCGCGGATCGAGGGCTACCTCGCGCGCAACCTCAACCACCCGGCCCTGACCCACCTGCGCCTCTGGCACGAGGCGCACCTGCCGCACCTCGTGCCGAAGGCCGCGGGCGCGTCCGAGCCGGGCGAGGCCGCTCAAGGACCCGCGATGCCCGCGTGAGGCTGCCGGACGGCAGTCAGCGCCCGCCCGAGACCTTTCCACGAGACGAAGCCGCCATGTCCGACACAGCCCCCATCACCCGCGCCTTCGTCCTCGCGGCCGGTCTCGGCAAGCGCATGCGCCCGATCACCGCGACGGTGCCCAAGCCTCTGGTGGAGGTGGCCGGACGGGCGCTCCTCGACCACGCCCTCGACCGGGCGGCCGAGGGCGGCATCACCGAGGCGGTGGTCAACGTCCATTACCTCGCGGACCTGATCGAGGGCCATGTCGGCAAGCGCCGGACGGCCCCGAAGATCGTGCTCTCGGACGAGCGCGACGCCCTGCTCGAGACCGGCGGCGGCGTGAAGAAGGCCCTGCCGCTCCTCGGTGACGACCCGTTCGTGGTCTTCAACGCCGACTCGTTCTGGCTGGAGGGGCCGGACTCGAATCTCGGCCGCCTGATCGCCGCCTGGAACCCGGAGACGATGGACATCCTCCTCCTCGTCGCCCCGACCGCGACCAGCCTCGGCTACGAGGGCAACGGCGACTTCGTGATGGATTCCTCCGGCGCCCTGGAGCGCCGCGGGGAGCGCGAGGTGGCACCCTTCATCTATGCCGGCGTCGCTATCCTGAAGCCCGGCCTCTTCGCCGGGACCCCCGAGGGCGCCTTCTCCCTCAACCTCCTGTTCGACCGCGCCATCGCGGCCGGCCGCCTGCGCGGACTGCGCCTCGACGGGCAATGGCTCCACGTCGGAACGCCGGAGGCGATCACGGCGGCCGAGGCCCGGGTGAAGTCCACGGCGCCGACGGTCTGAGCGCAGAATCTCGATCCGTCAGGGCGTCGCATTCCAGGGCACGGGATTTGGTGGCATGGAGGGTGCGATGCCGACCTCAGACGTCTCGTCCACCCACGTCTTCTCGATTCCGCCCGGGGCGCCCTTCCTGCCGACGCTCGCCGACGCCCTGATCTCGGGGCGCCTCGTCGGCGAGATCGGCGCCGATCCGTTCGCCCTCGCCTCCGTCACCCTGTACCTGCCGACCCAGCGGGCGGTCCGCGCGCTGGCCGCGATCCTCGCCGCGCGCCTCGGCCAGGCGGCCCTGCTGCCCCGGATGGTGCCGCTCGGCGAGGCCGACGAGGCGGAACTGGATCTGGCCGCCAACCCGCTCCTCGAGAACGGCCCGGACCTGCTCGCCCCGGCGATGCCGCCCCTGGAGCGCCGGCTCATCCTCGCCCGCCTCGTCCAGGGCTGGGCCGAGGCGGTGGACCGCACGCTGCTCCCGATCGACGACGACGTGCCCTTCCTGGTCCCGTCCTCCCCCGCCGACGCCATCGGGCTCGCCGCCGACCTCGAACGGCTGATGGACGCGCTCACCGTCGAGGGCCTGCCCTGGGCGGAGATCGGCGGCGCCGTCGAGGCCGAGTACTCGCGCTACTTCGGCCTGACCCTGGATTTCGTGAAGATCGCCGCCGAGGCCTGGCCCGGGATCCTCGCCGAGCGCGGGATGAGCGACCCGGTCTCGCGCTCGCGCCGCCTCGTCCTGGCCGAGGCGGACCGGCTGATGCGCGACCGCCCGACCGATCCGGTGATCGTGGCCGGCTCCACCGGCTCGGTGCCGGCCACCGCCCGGCTGATCGCCGCGGTGGCGGGGCTGCCGCGCGGCGCCGTGGTGCTGCCGGGCCTCGACGGCGACCTCGACGCCGCCGGCTGGGACGCCATCGAGACCGGCGAGGGCGTCTCGCGCGAGATCGCCCACGGTCATCCGCAGGCGATCCTGCACCGCCTCCTCGGCCCCGCCTGCCTCGGCCGCGACCGGGCGCAGGTAGAGACCCTCGGAGATCCCTCCGCCCCGGCCCGCGCCCGCTTCGGCCTGCTGTCGCAGGCCCTGCGTCCGGCCGAGACCACCGAGGCCTGGGCCGCCCTCGACCCGGCCGAGCGCGCCCGGCTGGCGCAGGAGGGGATGCAGGGCCTCGCAGTGGTCGAGGCCAGCGACGAGCGCGAGGAGGCGCTGATCATCGCCATCGCCCTGCGCGAGACCCTCGAGACTCCCGGCGCCACGGCCGCCCTGGTGACGCCGGACCGCTCCCTGGCGCTCCGGGTGGCGGCCGAACTCGCCCGCTGGGGCATCGTCGCGGAGGATTCGGGGGGCGAGGCCCTGTCGCGCAGCCGGGCCGGGCGCCTGGCCCGCCTCGCCGCCGAGGTCGCGGCCGACCTCCAGCCGGCCCGGCTGATCACGCTCCTGGCCCATCCCTATGTCCGGCTCGGCATGCCGCGCAGCGACGTGGTCCGGGCCGCCGCCGCCCTGGAGATCGGCGCCCTGCGCGGGCCGGCCCCGGCGCCGGGCTTTGCCGGGCTCCAGAAGGCGCTCGCCGACCAGCGCGCCGCCACGGGGCGCCGGCCCCGGGCCAAGCGCCGCCTGACCGAGCGCGACTGGGATCTCGCCGCCGGCCTCCTCGACCGGCTGGAACTGGCCTTCGGCGGCTTCCTCGACGCGGATCACCGCGGCGTCGGCAACCTCGTGGCCTACGCCGCCGCTCATCGCGCCGCCTTCGACATGCTGATCGACGCGGCCGAGGGCGAGGCGGTCGACGACGCCTCCCTGGGCGTGCTCGACACCCTGTTCGACGACCTGGAGATGGCTGAGCCCGGCCTGCTGCCCGGCCGCTTCGGCGACTACCCAGCCTTCTTCACCGCCCTGGCCCGCGAGCGCATGGTGGCCTGCAGCGACGGGCGCCCGCATCCGCGCCTGCGCATCCTGGGCCTCCTGGAGGCGCGGCTGATGAGCGTCGACCGGGTCGTGCTCGGCGGCCTCGACGAGGGCGTCTGGCCGATGCAGACGACCACCGACGCCTTCCTGAACCGGCCCATGCGCGAGCGCATCGGCCTCAATCCGCCCGAGCGCCGCATCGGCCAGAGCGCCCACGATTTCGTGCAGGCCCTCGGCCACCACGACGCGCTGATCACCCGGGCGGCCAAGCGCGAAGGCGCGCCGACCGTGCCCTCGCGCTTCCTGCAGCGCCTGCGCGCCTTCACGGGCGACGCCTGCTGGAACCGGGCCCTCGACGCCGGGCGCCGCTTCTCGGCCTATGCCGCCGCCCTCGACCAGGGTAGCGGCCCGGCGCAGGCCCGCCTGAAGCAGCCGCGGCCGAAGCCCGATCCGGCCCTGTTCCCGCGCTCCTTGAGCGTCACCGAGGTCGAGACCCTGGTGCGGGACCCCTACGTGATCTTCGCCCGGCACGTCCTCGGCCTCGACCCGCTCGACCCGGTTGCGGCCGAGCCGGGCGCGGCCGACCGCGGCACGCTGATCCACGAGATCCTGGGGCAGTTCGCCCAGGATCATCCCGAGGCGCTGCCCGAGACGGCGGTGGAGCGCCTGTTCAGCCTCGCTCTCAACGCCTTCCGGCCGATCTCCGACACCTACCCCGAGCTCTACGCCGAGTGGTGGCCGCGCTACGAGCGGCTGGCCGCGCACTTCCTGGCCTGGGAGGTCGAGCGCCGGGCGCAGCTGGCGCGGGTGCATCCGGAGATGTCCGGCAAATGGGTGATCCCGATGGGCGCCGAGAGCTTCACCTTGCGGGCGCGGGCCGACCGGATCGAGCGGCGCCGCGACGGCGGGGCCTGCATCGTCGACTTCAAGACCGGGCTGCCGCCGAGCAACAAGGAAGTCTTCGCCGGCTTCTCGCCCCAGCTCACCCTGGAGGCTGCGATGCTCATGGCCGGCGCCTTCGACGGCTTTCCGGCCACCACGCTGACGCCCGACCTCCTCTACGTCCACGCCTCGGGCGGCCGCAAACCGTTCGAGCCCCTCGCGGTGAAGCCGCCGCGCGGGGACGAGCGCGAGATCGCCGCCATCGTGGCCGAGCACGTCGCGCGCTTCCGCGGCCTCGTCGCCCGCTTCCTCACCGGCGAGGCCGCCTACACCTCGCGGCCCTACCCGAAATACGCCAAGTCCTACGGTGACTACGACCACCTCGCCCGGGTGCTCGAATGGTCGCTCGGCGGGGAGGGAGATGCATGATGTCGGGCCGCGAAGCCTTCGTCGTCGACGACCTCACCAAGGCGGCCCAGCGCCGGGCCGCCGATCCGCGTGCCTCGGCCTGGGTCTCGGCCAATGCCGGCGCCGGCAAGACCAAGGTGCTGACCGACCGGGTGGTGCGCCTGCTCCTCGACGGGGCGCCGCCGGCCCGCATCCTCTGCCTCACCTTCACGAAGGCGGCGGCGGCGAACATGTCGATCCGGGTCTTCCGGGTGCTCGGCCGCTGGGTCACCCTGGACGACGCCGCCCTCACGGCCGAACTCACCGAACTCACGGGGGAGCGCCCTGCGCGGAAGACCCTGCAGGTGGCCCGGCGGCTGTTCGCCCGCGCGGTGGAGACCCCGGGCGGCCTGAAGATCGAGACCCTGCACGCCCTCTGCGAACGCCTGCTGCACATGTTTCCCTTCGAGGCGAACGTGCCGGCGCGCTTCGTGGTGCTGGACGAGACGCAGGCCGCGGAGGCCTTCCGGATCGAGACCGGGAACGTGCTGGCCGACGCCATCGGCGGCCGGCATCCGCGGCTCGGCGAGGCCCTGGCCGTCGTCGGGCCGGAGGCGACGGGGGATGCGCTGCGCAAGGCGATCCGCAGCGCCATGCGGGCGCGGGACGTGCTCGACAGCCGCTTGGGCCTCGACGGCCCCTTCGCCGCGCTGGCCGACGCCCTCGGCGTCCGGCCCGGGGACAGTGCCGCGGCGATCGAGGCACGCATGCTGGACGGGGGGCTCGGTGATCTCACCGCGCTCGCCGGCCGCCTGCGCACCGGCAAGGCCACCGACGACGGAATCGCCGACAAGCTCCTGGCGGTGGAGGCGGCGGCCTCGCCCGGCGAGGCCCTGGAGACCTATCTCTCCCTCTTCTTCACCAAGGAGGGGGCGCCGAAGGCCGACAAGAGCCTCGGCACGAAGGCGGTGCCGGAGGACGCCAAGCAGGCCCTGCGCGACGAGCGCGACCGGCTGGAGCCGCTGCAGGACACGCTCCGCGGCGTGCGCGCCCTGGAACGCACCCACGCGCTCTTCACCCTCGCGGGCGAGATCCACCGCCGGGTCGAGGCCCAGAAGGCCCGCCTCGGCGCCCTCGACTTCGACGACCTGATCCACAAGACCCTCGACCTCCTCGGCCGGGTCGATTCCACCTGGGTCCTGTACAAGCTCGACCGCGGCGTCGACCACGTGCTCATCGACGAGGCGCAGGACACCAACCCGCACCAGTGGGAGATCCTGCGCCGCATCACCGCCGAGTTCGCCTCCGGTGAGGGCGCCCGCGAGGTCGCCCGCACGCGCTTCGCCGTCGGGGATCCGAAGCAGTCGATCTACAGCTTCCAGGGCGCCGAGCCCCGCGAATTCGAGACCACGCGGCGCGCCTGGCAGCGGGCGGCCGAGGGGGCCGACCTCGCCTTCGAGGACGTCCACCTGAACCTGTCGTTCCGCTCGGCCGGCGGCGTCCTGCGCGCGGTGGACGCCACCTTCGCGGTTCCCGAGCACTACGAGGGCCTGTCCTTCGAGGACGCGGCGGTCGGCACCACCCACAGCACGGCGCGGAAAGCCGCGCCCGGCACCGTGGAGCTCTGGCCCATCGAAGAGCCGGCCGACGAGCCCGAGCCCGACGCCTGGGCGGCCCCCGTCGACGCGCCCGAGACCAACGCGCCGGCCGTCGTCACCGCCCGCCGGGTCGCCCGCGCGGCGCTCGCCTGGATCACCACCGGCGACGAGACCGGCCGGGTCTGGCGCCCGGGCGACATCCTCATCCTGGTCCGAAAGCGCTCGGCGGCCTTCGAGGAGGTCATCCGTGCCATGAAGGCCCTCGGCGTGCCCGTCGCCGGCCAGGACCGCCTCGACATCGCCGCCCACATCGCCGTCAACGACCTCGTGGCTGTGGGCCGCGCCGGGCTCCTGCCGGCCGACGACCTGACCCTGGCCGGCGCCCTGAAGACGCCCCTCGTCGGCTTCGACGACGACGACCTCGTGCGCATCGCCGCCCGCCGCGACCTGCACGAAACCCTCGAGGACGCGCTGGCCCGGCACGCCGCCGCCGGCGACCCGGCCGCGATCCGGGGTCACGCGGCCCTGAGATCCTGGATCGACCTCGCCGCCTGCGAGGGACCGTTCGGATTCTACGCCGCGCTGCTCGGCGCGCGGGGCGGCCGGCGCGCCCTGGTCTCGCGCCTCGGCGGCGAGGCCGGCGACGCCATCGACGTCTTCCTGATGACGGCGGCCCAGGCCGAGCAGGCGCCGGACGCCCCCTCCCTCGGCGGCTTTCTCGCCCGCTACGACACGGTGCCGGGGCGCGGGGAGGGCGGCCACACAGTCAAGCGCGACCTCGATTCCGGTCGCGATGAGGTCCGGGTGATGACCGTCCACGGGGCCAAGGGGCTCGAGGCGCCGGTGGTGGCCGTCATCGACGGCTGCGAGGCACTCGGGCGCAACGACCCGCCGCTGCTGCCGCTCCTGCCGGGGGCGCAGCGGTTCGGCCAGGGCGCCGCGCCGCTGCCGCCGATCTGGGCCGGGGCCAAGGCCGGTGACTGCGAGGCCGTCACCCAGGCCCGCGCCACCCTGCAATCCCGAGGCCGCGAGGAGCACAACCGCCTCCTCTACGTGGCGATGACCCGCGCCGCCGACCGCCTCGTGATCGCGCCCTATCGGGGACACGAGGCCCCGAGCGAGGCGGCCTGGTGCGAGATGATCCGCACCGGTCTGGAGCGCGCCTTCGGCCCCGGGGAGGGGCTGGAGACGCCCCACGGCCCCGCCACCCTGTGGCGCGACGGCGGCGCGGCGGAATCGGCGGCTCCGGCCCCCTCCGCCGTCCCCGGGCCGCCGGACCTGCCGGCCTGGCTGGAGGCCCCCGTCCCGGCCGAAATCGAGGCCGCCCCGCCGGTGACGCCGTCCGGCGCTCTCGGGGCCGCCGATACCCGCCGCGAGCCGGGCCAGCGCCAGGCCGACAGCGAGGCGCGCCGGCGCGGGACACTGATCCATTCCCTGGTGGAGCACCTGCCGCGGATCGAGCCGGCCCAGCGGGCGGCCGCCGCGCGCGCCTTCGTGCGCGCCCGCGCGCCCGGATTCGATCGGGCCAAGCAGGACGGCATCGTCGCCGCGACCCTGCACCTCTTCGAGGAGCCGGACCTGGCGCCCCTCTTCGCGCGGGAGGCCCGGGCCGAGGTGACGCTGTCGGGCCGGGTCGTGGTCGGCGGGGTCTCGCGCCCGGTCTTCGGCCGCGTCGACCGTCTGGCGATCACCGGGGACACGGTCTGGGTCGCCGACTTCAAGACCGGCCGGCCCCCGCGGGAGGGCGCGCCGCTGCCGCGCGCGGAAGCCGGACAGATCGCCCTCTACGCCGCGCTCCTGGCGGAGATCTACCCGCGCCACCGGGTGGTGCCGATGCTGGTCTGGACCTCGGGGCCGGTCATCCGCCGGCTCGATGCCGAGGCGGTCGCCGCCGCCCTCGAGGCGCTGGCGCAGAGGGCGGCGTGAGCGCTGGAATCTGTCGGGGTCATCCCGAACCGGACAGATTCTAGCGACGCCCCCCGGCGGCCCGCTTCTGGGGCGCCGGCGTGCCGGCATCCTCCTCGAAGAGTTCGGCGAGCTTCTCGGTCATCGCGCCGCCGAGCTCCTCCGCGTCGATGATCGTCACGGCGCGGCGATAGTAGCGGGTCACGTCGTGGCCGATGCCGATGGCCAGCAATTCCACCGGCGAGCGGGTCTCGATGTCCTCGATCATCCAGCGCAGGTGACGCTCGAGGTAGTTGCCGGGATTGACCGACAGCGTGGAATCGTCGACCGGCGCGCCGTCCGAGATCACCATCAGGATCTTGCGCTGCTCGGGCCGGGCCAGCAGGCGCTTGTGCGCCCAGTCGAGGGCCTCGCCGTCGATGTTCTCCTTGAGCAGGCCCTCGCGCATCATCAGCCCGAGGTTCTTGCGCGCCCGGCGCCAGGGCGCGTCGGCGCTCTTGTAGACGATGTGGCGCAGGTCGTTGAGGCGGCCCGGCGTATTGGGCTTGCCGCCGGCGAGCCACGCCTCGCGCGACTGGCCGCCCTTCCAGGCCCGCGTGGTGAAGCCGAGGATCTCGACCTTGACGCCGCAGCGCTCCAGGGTGCGCGCCAGGATGTCGGCGCAGGTCGCCGCCACGGTGATCGGGCGCCCGCGCATCGAGCCGGAATTGTCCAGCAGGAGCGTGACCACCGTATCGCGGAAATTCGTGTCCTTCTCCCGTTTGAACGAGAGCGGCTGGTACGGGTCGGTGACCACGCGCACGAGGCGGGCGGGGTCGAGCTGACCCTCTTCGAGGTCGAAGTCCCAGGCGCGGTTCTGCTGGGCCAGGAGCCGGCGCTGCAGCCGGTTGGCGAGGCGCCCGACCACGCCCTGGAGATGGGCGAGCTGCTTGTCGAGGTAGGTCCGCAGGCGCGCGAGTTCCTCCGCGTCGCAGAGGTCCTCGGCGTGGATGATCTCGTCGAAGCGTGGATTGAAGACCTTGTATTCCGGCCCGCGCGGCTCGTTCGTCCGCTGCGACGGAGGACGCCAGGCTTCCGAGGCCTCCTCGGATTCGGCGTTCTCGGCCTCGTCCGGCAGCTCGCCCGAGGGTGCGTCGGCGGCCTCGGTGGCGCCTTCCTGCAACTCGTCCGTGGCCTCCTGCGAGGTCTCCATCTCGGAGCGGTCGCCCTGCGACTGCTCCTCGGCCTCGCCCTCGCTCGGGGTCTGCTCGTCGTCCTGCGACTCGTTCTCGTCCTCGTTCTCGTCGTCCTCGGGGTCGAACGGCGTCTCGTCGGCCATGTCGAGGGAGGTGAGGAGCTCGCGCACCGACCTGGCGAAGCTGCGCTGGTTCTCGATGGAGCCGATCAGCCCGTCGAGGTTCGCGCCGGCCTTCTCCTCGATATGGGAGCGCCAGAGGTCGACGATCTTGCGGGCCGCCTCGGGGGGGGCGGCGCCGGTGAGGCGCTCGCGCACCATCAGTGCGACGGCATCCTCCATCGGGGCGTCGGCCCGGTCGGTGATGTCCTCGTACTTGCCGCCGCGATGGTAGCGGTCCTCCAGCATGGCCGAGAGGTTCGAGGCGACGCCGGCCATGCGCCGCGACCCGATGGCCTCGACGCGGGCCTGCTCGACCGCGTCGAACACCGCCCGGGCGCCGGCATTCTCGGGCGCGAGGCGGCGATGCACGGCGACGTCGTGGCACCCGAGCCGCAGCGCCATCGAGTCGGCGTTGCCGCGCAGGATCGCCACGTCCTCGGGCGTCAGCTTGCGCGGCGGCTCGGGCAGGCGCGCCTTGTCGCCGGTCAGGGCCGGGCGGTCGCTGGCATAGACCACCTCGATCTCGGAACGCTTGGCGATGGCGCGCAGGCAGCCCGCCACCGAGCGCTTGAGCGGTTCGGCGACGGGCTCGCGCCGGTCGCCGGGCTTGCGGTTGGAGATCGACATGCGGGTCGACGGCTTCCTCGAAACGGACGGGAGGGGGTCAGCTCAGGGCGACGTTCGAGGCGCTCTCGGGCAGGTCCTTGCCGAAGGCGCGCTGGTAGAACTCCGCCACCAGGGTGCGCTCCAGCTCGTCGCACTTGTTGAGGAAGGTCACCCGGAAGGCGAAGCCGATGTCCTGGAAGATGTCGGCGTTCTCGGCCCAGGTGATCACCGTGCGCGGGCTCATGACGGTGGAGAGGTCGCCGTTCATGAACGCGTTGCGGGTGAGGTCCGCCACGCGCACCATGCGGTTGACGATGTCCCGGCCGCCGTCGCGCTGGTAGTGCACCGCCTTCGACAGGACGATGTCCACCTCGCGGTCATGGGCGAGGTAGTTCAGGGTGGTGACGATCGACCACCGGTCCATCTGGCCCTGGTTGATCTGCTGGGTGCCGTGGTAGAGGCCCGAGGTGTCGCCGAGGCCCACCGTGTTGGCGGTGGCGAACAGGCGGAAGGCCGGGTGCGGGCGGATCACCCGCTTCTGGTCGAGGAGCGTCAGGCGGCCCGACAGTTCCAGCACGCGCTGGATCACGAACATCACGTCTGGCCGGCCGGCATCGTACTCGTCGAAGACCAGGGCGACGTTGTTCTGGAGCGCCCAGGGCAGGATGCCGTCCTGGAAGGCGGTGACCTGCTTGCCGTCCTGCAGCACGATCGCGTCCTTGCCGACGAGATCGATGCGCGAGACGTGGCTGTCGAGGTTGATCCGGATACAGGGCCAGTTCAGGCGCGCGGCGACCTGTTCGATATGCGTCGACTTGCCGGTGCCGTGGTAGCCGGTGACCATCACGCGGCGGTTGCGGGCGAAGCCCGCCAGGATCGCCAGGGTGGTCTCCCGATCGAAGATGTAGTCCGGATCGAGATCCGGCACGTGCTCCTCGCTCCGCGAGAAGGCCGGGACCCGGAGATCGAGGTCGATGCCGAAGGCCTCTCGGACGGAGACTTCCCGGTCGGGGAGCGAGGCGGGCGAGACGTCAGAAAGCATAAGGACCTCGTCGGGGCGCGGGCGCCGTGGGCGTGTCACGGAACGCGCGGGCTGTGTCGGACTTCGGGGTCTCGCGGTTCTGGGACGATGAACCGCGCGCGACCGCCATCTAAAGGTCGACGCCGGGCGGCGCCAAGGGGTGTCTGCGCTGCATATAGGGCCTCGCCCGGCGATTGCCGCCCACTCAGAGCAGGGGAGCCCCGGAAAACGTGCATCGATCGTGCCGGAACTCCGGAAGCGCCGGCGCCCGGCCCCTCAGCAGAGGCCGGCGGCGCGCAGGGCGTCGTGGGCGCGGATGATGTCGCGTAGGCGCTCCTCGAACGAGCGGTCGCCGCCATTGGCGTCGGGATGGAAGCGCTTCACCAGGATCTTGTACTGCGCCTTGATGGCGGCCGAGTCCGCGTTCTCGTCGAGGCCGAGCACGTCGAGGGCCTTCAGGGTCGCGGCCGAGTGCCGGGGCCGGCGCGGCTCGGGCGCGGCCTTGCGCCGGGCGGGCTCGCCGACGCCCTCGGCGCGCAGGATGTCCAGCGGGTCGACATAGGCCCAGTCGCGCTTGGGCGCCGCCTTGCCGCGGTCGCCGGCCGTGGCGGGGTTCACGCCCATCGCCCAGGTCGGGCGATGCCCGATGATCGCGTCCTTCTGGAAGGCCTGCACGGCGGCGTCGTTCATGCCGTCGAAGTAGTTGTACGTGGCGTTGTAGGCCCGCACGTGGTCCATGCAGAAGCGCCAGTACTGCCCCTCCGCCTTCCGGCCCTTGGGCGCGCGGTAGAGCCCGGGGTTCTTGCACCCGGGGGTCTCGCAGGTCTGGGCGGCGGCCGTCTTCGGCTCGTCGCAGGACGGCTTGATGCGGATGCTGTCGAACAGGGGCGAGTTGAGATCCATGATAGGGCGATTATGAGGGGGCGGGTCGGAGACACAAGAGCGGCGGGCCTGATGCCGCATGCGGTGTTGGGGGGTTGACGCAGGCTGGACGCCGACGCCCGACGACGGGAAACACGAGGAGACGCCCGCGATGACCGAGACCGTGACCCTGAGGGAGTGGATCACCGACACGCTGCGGGCGCAACTGGCGCCGCAGGACCTGGCGGTGATCGACGAATCGCACCTGCATGCGGGCCATTCGGGGGCGCGGCCCGAAGGCGAGACGCATTTCCGCCTTGACGTGGTCGCGGCCGCCTTCGAGGGCAAGAGCCGCGTGGAGCGCCACCGCATCGTCAACGCCGCCCTGGAACCGGCGTTCAAGCGCGGGCTCCACGCCCTGGCGGTGCGCGCCCGCACGCCCGCCGAGGCGTCCTGATCCGACACTTCCCGCGAGAGACCCCGCCGTGGCCCTTCACTGCACGCCCCACATCGCCATCGACGAGGCGGAACTGGAGGAGACCTTCGTGCGCGCCTCCGGCCCCGGCGGGCAGAACGTCAACAAGCTCTCGACGGCGGTGCAGCTTCGCTTCGACGCCCGGCGCTCGGCCGCCCTGCCGGACGCGGTGGCGGTCCGCCTGATGCGCCTGGCGGGCCGGCGCCTCACCGTCGACGGCGTCATCGTGATCAGCGCCCAGCGCTTCCGGACCCAGGACCGGAACCGGGCCGATGCCCGCGAGCGGCTGGCCGAACTCGTGGCCGAGGCCGCCGTGCCGCCGACGCCCCGGCGCGCCACGCGCCCGACGCTCGCCTCGAAGAAGCGCCGCCTCGACGACAAGTCGAAGCGGAGCGCCACCAAGCGCCTGCGCGGCAGCAGCGCGGATTAGGGGCCGGGCCCCGGATCCTGCGCTCGGATCCTGGGCTCGGATCTCGGGTTCAGATCCTGGCCGCCGCCGTGCCGTCCGGCGGATGCGTCTCGACCTCGCCGCTGACGTAGCGGCTGCCCGGCTTCATGATCGTCAGCACCAGGGCGATGACGGCCAGCAGCGCCGAGACCGCGGCCGGGAACAGGAAGGCGTCCTCGCCGTAGCGCATCTGCAGGAAGCCGCCGATCACCGCGCCGGTGCTCAGCGCCGCCCAGAGGGGCGCCTGGATCCAGAAGGAGGGCGCCACGGTGCCGAGCATCAGGTTGGCGAGCCCGGTCCCGAAGCGCACCACGGCGCCGGTGACGTAGGTGAGCGCGAGGCTGCGCCCGCCCTCGTCCTGCAGCGTCGCGTTCTGCAGGCCGAGCGCGATGACGATCGGGTAGGCGTGGAGCGGGAAGGCGAAGCTGCCGTGCGGGACGATGAGCCCGATCGTCAGGAGCACCGATTGCAGCAGGAGCAGCACCGAGAGGCGCCAGCGCCCGACCCAGGCCGCGATCAGCGTCCCCGCGAAGGCACCGAAGCAGAACAGGACGATGACCGAGGCGACGCGCGAGGTGCTCTCCCAGTCGAACCGGCTGACCGAGACGCCGAAGCGCGTCGTGTTCCCGCTCATGAACGACATGAACAGCTGCGAGAATTCGAGGAACCCGATGGAATCGGCGCAGCCGGCCACGGCCGAGAGCGCCAGCGCGAACGGGATGCGCGTCGCTGCGCTCGCGGGAAACGACTTGTTCTGCGTCTCTGCCATAGGTCTGCCATCCTCCGTCCCGTGCGGGGGCTCGAATTGCGGTGCTGTCAGGCCGGTGCGTCCGGTGCGGGATCGGACCCCGGCGTCAGGCCGGGGACGGGGTGCACCGATGCGTCCGGAGCAACAGTCATGCTCCGATTTGGTTCAACCGCGTCGTGCGCTGGCGCTCAAGGGCCGCAACGGAAACGTGAAGGGTCCGGCCGCCGGGCCACGATCACCCGGCCCGGGACGTCGGCCCCGTTTTCCCGCCGCGCCACGGCCGGCCGGCAGAGTTCGAGATCGAAGCCCGCTCCGGCCAGGGTCTCCCGCACCAGCGCGTCGCCGTGGGCGTAACGGGCATCCGCCCCCAGGACGAGCCCGTCGCCCGGGTGGGACTGCACGGTGAAGGCGAAGCGTCCGCCGGCCCGCAGGACGCGGGCGCTGCCGGAGACCATGCCGGGGAAATCGCCCACGTAGATCATGACGTCGGCGGCCGTGACGCAGTCGGCCGAGGCGGGGGGCTCGGCGTCGAGCGCCGCCACCAGTTCACCCTCCACCAGCCGGTGATAGAGGCCGCGCCGCCCGGCCTCGGCCAGCATGCCGGGCGAGAGGTCGATGCCGGTCAGGTGCTCCGGCCGGCCGCCGAGGGCGGCCCCGACGAGGCCCGTGCCGCAGCCGAGGTCGACGACGCGCCCGAGCGGCGCGGCCGGACCCGCGGTGGCATCGAGGGCGTCGGCGACGAGCGCGTGCCCGCGATAGGACAGGCCCTCGACGAGGTGGCGGTCGAAGCGCGGCGCGTAGGCGTCGAACAGCGCCCGGACGTAGCCCGGCGAGATCGCCGTGACCGCGTCACCGGCGCCGATCCGCACCAGGGCCAGGCGGGCGCCCTGCGCGTCCTCGGGGTCGATGTCGAGGGCGTTGGCGTAGGCGCGCAGGGCCGCGTGATGGTCGCTGGCCCGCCCGCCCCGGGCGTAGCGGGCCTCGCGGGCGCGGCCGAGGAGGAACCAGGCCGGGGCGAAGCGGGGCGCGATCTCCAGGGTCTGCTCCGCCATCTCGGCGGCGCCGTCCGGGTCGCCGTCGTCGAGGCAGCCCTGGGCGTAGGCGTAGCGCCGGTCGGCGCGAAGGTCGCCGGAGGTGATCGTGCGGGACATGTGACTGCGAACGGGTCTCGGGCGCCCTATATGCCGCGCCGATGAGTTTCAGCGCCAGCGATCTTCTCACCCTGACCCGCGAGGGCCTGTACTGCCCCCTCGGGGGCTTCCACGTCGATCCGACCTGGCCGGTGCCGCGCGCCCTGATCACCCACGGGCACGCCGACCACGCCCGGGCGGGCCACGGCCGGGTGCTCGCCACGGGCGAGACCCTGCGCATCATGGCGGTGCGCTACGGGGCGGATTTCTGCGAGAGCCGGCAGGAGGCACCGCTGGACCAGGAGATCCGCATCGGCGGCGTCACCGTGCGCTTCGCGCCCGCCGGGCACGTGCTCGGCTCGGCCCAGATCGCGATCGAGGCGCAGGGCGTCCGGGTCGTCGTCTCGGGCGACTACAAGCGCGCCTACGACCCGACCTGCCTGCCCTTCGAGGTGGTGCCCTGCGACGTCTTCATCACCGAGGCGACCTTCGGCCTGCCGGTGTTCCGGATGCCGGACACTCGCGACGAGGTGAGGAAGCTCCTCGATTCCGTGGCCCTGTTCCCCGAGCGCGCCCACATCGTCGGCGCCTACGCGCTCGGCAAGGCGCAGCGCGTGATGGCGCTCCTGCGGGAGGCCGGCTACGACCGGCCGATCTACCTCCACGGCGCGATGGAGAAGCTGACCGAGCTCTACAAGCGGGAGGGCATCCCGCTCGGCGAGACCCCGAAGGTGGTGGCGGCCGAACGCGCCAAGCTGCACGGCGCCATCGTGCTCTGCCCGCCCTCCTCGATCCAGGACGTCTGGTCGCGCAAGTTCCCCGACCCGGTGACCTCCTTCGCCTCGGGCTGGATGCGGGTGCGCGCCCGCGCCCGCCAGAAGGGCGTCGAGCTGCCCCTCTGCATCTCCGACCATTCGGACTGGCCCGATCTCTGCCGCACCATCCTGGAGACCGGGGCCGGGGAGGTCTGGGTCACCCACGGGCAGGAGGACGCCCTGGTGCACTGGTGCGGGACGCAGGGCATCGCGGCCAAGCCCCTGCACCTGCTGGGCTACGGCGACGACGGCGAGGCCGAGCCCGCCGCCGCACCGGAGGAGGCCGCGTGAACGACTTCGCCCACCTCCTCGACCGCCTCGCCTACGAGCCGCGCCGCAACGCCAAGCTGCGCCTGCTGCAGGATTACTTCGCCCACGCCCCCGACCCGGAGCGCGGCTACGCGCTGGCCGCGATGACGGGCGGCCTGACCTTCCGCGAGGCCAAGCCCGCGATGATACGCGGGCTGGTGGAGGCGCGCGTCGACCCGGTGCTGTTCGGGCTCTCGCACAACTACGTGGGCGATCTGGCCGAGACCACGGCCCTGATCTGGCCGGCGCCCGCGGCCTCGGCCGGTGAACCGCTCGTCGGCCCCGGCCACAACAACCCGCCGCCGCACGTGCCGACCCTGGCCGAGGTGGTCGAGACCCTCGGCACCGTGAAGAAGGCCGACCTGCCCGCCCGCATCGCCGAATGGCTCGACGCGCTGGACGAGACCGGGCGCTGGGCACTCCTCAAGCTCATCACCGGGGCGCTGCGGGTCGGCGTCTCGGCCCGGCTCGCCAAGACCGCCATCGGGGCGCTCGGCGGCCACGAGGCCGACGCCGTCGAGGAGGTCTGGCACGGGCTGGAGCCGCCTTACGCCACCCTGTTCGCCTGGGTCGAGGGCCGGGCCGAGCGGCCCGCCACCCTGAACCCGGCGCCGTTCCGGCCGCCGATGCTCTCGCACCCCATCGACGCGGAGGGCGACTTCGAGAAGCTCGATCCGGCCGCCTTCTCCGGCGAGTGGAAGTGGGACGGCATCCGCGTCCAGCTCGTCGGGGGCCGCGACGAGGCCGGCGCCCAGGTCGCCCGCATCTACTCGCGCACCGGCGAGGACATCTCCGGCGCCTTCCCGGATCTCGCCGAGGCCATCACCTTCTCGGGCGCCGTCGACGGCGAATTGCTGATCCTGCGCGAGGGCCGCGTGCAGAGCTTCAACGTGCTCCAGCAGCGCCTCAACCGGAAGGCCGTGACCTCGAAGCTCCTCGAGGAGTTCCCCGCCCATGTCCGCGCCTACGACCTGATGCAGGCCGAGGGCGAGGACCTGCGCCCGCTGCCCTTCACCGAGCGCCGCGCCCGCCTGGAGGCCTTCGTGGCGGCCCTCGACCACGCCCGGATCGACCTCTCGCCCCTGGTGCCGTTCGCGAGCTGGGAGGATCTGGCCGCCGCCCGCGCCGACCCGGCCGCGGTGGGGGCGGGCGCGGATGCCGACGCCATCGAGGGCATCATGCTGAAGAGCCGCGACAGCGCCTACCTGCCCGGGCGGCCCAAGGGACCCTGGTGGAAGTGGAAGCGCGAGCCGTTCCGGGTCGACACCGTGATGATGTACGCCCAGCGCGGGCACGGGAAGCGCTCGTCGTTCTACTCCGACTACACCTTCGGGGTCTGGCGCGACCGCGAGGACGGCACGCCGGAGCTCGTGCCGGTGGGCAAGGCCTATCACGGCTTCACCGATGCCGAGCTGGCCAAGCTCGACCGCTACGTCCGCAACAACACCACCAAGCGCTTCGGCCCGGTGCGCGAGGTCGCCTACGGGCTCGACCACGGCCTCGTGCTGGAGATCGCCTTCGAGGGCGTGCAGCGCTCGACCCGCCACAAGTCGGGGGTCGCCATGCGGTTTCCCCGGGTGGCCCGCATCCGCTGGGACAAGCCGGCGGCGGAGGCCGACCGGATCGAGGCCCTGGAGACCATCCTGGCCCGGGGCGAGCGCGAGATCGCGCCGGGCGAGACCTTGAAGGAGGTGGAGGCATGAGGACGGGAGGCATGAGGACGGGAGGCAGGATCGGCGCGCTGGAGGGGTTCTCCAGCGGACCCGTGGAGCGGCAGGCGAGCGCGACGCTCACGGTGTCGACGCCCGGCCAGGGCTTCACCGACATCACCCGCGCGGTCGCGGATTTCCTGCAGCGCAGCGGGGTCGTCACGGGCCTCGTCACCGTGTTCTGCCGGCACACCTCGGCCTCCCTGACCATCCAGGAGAATGCCGATCCCGACGTGCAGACCGACCTCCTCACCGCCCTCGACGGCCTCGCCCCGCGACATGCCGGCTACGTCCACGGGGCCGAGGGGCCGGACGACATGCCGGCCCATATCCGCACGATGGTCACGGATTCGGCCCTCGGCGTGCCGGTGCTGGGCGGGCGCCTCGGCCTCGGCACCTGGCAGGGCCTCTACCTGATCGAGCATCGCGACCGGCCCCATCGACGCGAGATCCTGCTCCAGGCCGTCGGGGCCTGAGCCTCGCCCCTAGCGCCGGATCAGGATCACCCCGCCGATCAGGAGCCCGACGCCGAGGAGGCGCGGCCCGTCCAGGGCGCGCTGGGCGAGGCCGAGCCAGCCGAAATGGTCGAAGGCCACCGAGGCCAGCATCTGGCCCGTGACGAGGAGCGCCAGGAAGGTGGCCGCGCCGAGCTGCGGCACCAGGATCGTGGCGAGCGCGATGAAGACCGCGCCGAAGAAGCCCCCGCTCCAGGCCCACCAGGGGATGCGCGCGGCGAGATTCGCCGAGGGCAGCGGATCGCGCAGGGCCAGGGCCAGCACCACCATGGACAGGAGGCCGACGAAGTAGCTCGCGAAGCCCGCCCAGGCCGAGGAGTTCAGGCCGATCCGCAGGTTCGCGATCAGCGCCTGCTGCACCACGATGCTGGTGCCCGCCAGCACGGAGAGGGCCAGGGGAAGCAGGAGGTTGAGCATGGGCCTCGGGACCGGTTCGGGAGACGGGTTCCTTGACAACCATCCCACGCCCATGCCGTCAAATGACGGATCGGCGCGTTTCCATGCGGGCGAGGCATGATCAACCCGGCCCATCTCGATCTCTTCCGCGCCGTGATGCGCCATGGCGGAATGACCCGGGCCGCCGCGGCCCTCGGGGTCGGCCAGCCGCATGTGAGCCGGGCCATGGCGCAGCTCGAGGCCGAGACCGGCCTGACCCTGTTCGTGCGCGGCCACGGCAGCGCCCGGCCGACGCCGGAGGGGGAGGCCTTCGCCCGGGAGGTCGAGCGCAGCTATGCCGGCCTCGACCATCTGCGCCACGCCGCCCGGCAGATCCGCGAACTCGGCACCGGGCCCCTGCGCATCGCCTGCCAGCCCTCCCTGGCCTCGCGCCTGCTGCCGCGGGCGATCCGTCGCCTCGCCGCCGAACATCCGGGCGCCCGCGTCGCCGTCCACGTGCCGAGCCCGGACACGATCTGGGCCTGGGCCGCCTCGGGCCAGTGCGACCTCGGCCTCGCCCGCCCGCGCTCCGGCCATGCGGGCGTGACGGCTGAGCGCTTCCTGACCGTCGATGCGGTCTGCGCCGTGCCGCGCCGGCATCGCCTGGCCCGCCGGCCTGCCATCGCGGCGGAAGACCTCGCCGGCGAGACCCTGATCGCCGGCGGCCCGGGCCTGTTCCAGGAGGCGGTCGAGGCACGGTTCGCGGAAGCCGGCTGCGTGCCGCGCTTTCCCCTGATGGCCCAGTACACGGCGGCGCGCTGCGGGCTGGTCGCGGAAGGGCTGGGCCTCGCCATCGTCGACCCGGTCCCGGCCGGCGAGCTCACCGGCCTGCCGATCGTGCTGCGCCCGTTCCGGCCGGCCCTGCCCATCGAGACCATGCTGGTCCGCCCGGCGGGCCGTCCGCCGGGGCGCCTCGCGGAGCGCCTGGTCGAGCTACTCCGCCTGGAGCGCGACGCGCTGGTCTCGGAGCGGAGCATCGCGACCGCGTGAGGCGCGCCGCGCGGGACCGCTCCATCGGGACCGAACCCGTGCCCCGCCGTCCGGTTCTCAGCATATCGACGACACGAAACCGTACGCGGGAGAGATGCGATGAAAGCCATCGTCTGGCACGGCGCTCAGGACATCCGCTGCGAATCCGTCCCCGATCCCCGCATCGAGGACGACCGGGACGCCATCATCAAGGTCACGTCCTGCGCGATCTGCGGCTCGGACCTGCACCTCTACGACCACTTCATGCCCGGCATGGAGAAGGGCGACGTCATGGGCCACGAGTTCATGGGCGAGGTGGTCGAGACCGGAAAGGGCATCAACGGCGCTCTGCGCAAGGGCGAGCGGGTGGTGATCCCGTTCACGATCATCTGCGGCGAGTGCGACCAGTGCAGACGCGGCTTCTTCTCGGTCTGCGAGCGATCGAACCGCAACAAGCACCTCGCCGCCAAGGCCTTCGGGCACACCACCGCGGGCCTGTTCGGCTACACCCACCTCACCGGCGGCTACCAGGGCGGACAGGCCGAGTACGTTCGCGTGCCGTTCGCCGACAAGACCCACATCAAGGTGCCGGACGGGCTCACCGACGAGCAGGTGCTGTTCCTCGGCGACATCTTCCCGACCGGATGGCAGGCGGCGGTGCAGGCCGACATCCAACCCACCGACACGGTGGCGATCTGGGGGGCCGGCCCGGTCGGCCAGATGGCGGTCCGCTCGGCGATCCTGCTGGGCGCCAAGCAGGTGGTGTGCATCGACCGGGTGCCCGAGCGCCTGGAGATGGCCCGCGCCGGTGGCGCCGTGACCATCGACAATGCGACGGAGAGCACCGTCGAGCGCCTGAACCAGCTCACCGCCGGCAAGGGGCCGGAGAAGTGCATCGATGCCGTCGGCATGGAGGCGCACGCCCCCCGCGCCCTGGAACAGGTCTACGACCGCGTGAAGCAGGCGATGATGCTGGAGAGCGACCGCGCCACGGTGCTGCGCGAGATGATCTATGTCTGCCGCCCGGCCGGCATCCTCTCGGTTCCGGGCGTCTATGGCGGGCTCGTCGACAAGATCCCGATGGGCGCCCTGATGAACAAGGGTCTCACGCTCCGCACCGGGCAGACCCACGTCAACCGCTGGACCGACGACCTCGTCCAGCGCATCGCCGACGGACAGATCGATCCCTCCTTCGTCATCACCCATAGGGGTCGTCTCGAGGACGGGCCCGAGCTCTACAGGACGTTCCGCGACAAGAAGGACAACTGCATCAAGGTCGTGCTCCGGCCCTGATCGTCCCCCGATCCCGCTTCGAGGACGTTCGCATGCCCGCATCCGCGTCCCGCCAGGATCCGACGGCCCGCCAGGGGAGCCCGGGATCCGAGGCACCCCCCGCCCGCCTCGCCGCGGACCGGCGCCGCCGGCCCGATCCGACCACGCGCCAGCTGGCGCAGGGCCTCGGCTGGTTCTCCCTCGCCCTCGGCGTGACGGAGCTGACGTGCGGCGACGCGATCGCGCGCTGGCTCGGCATGCCGCGCGCCGGCCCGCTGGTGCGGGCCTACGGGGTGCGCGAGCTCGTCCAGGGGGCCGGCATCCTCGGCTCCCGCGATCCGACGCCCTGGATCTGGGCCCGGGTCGCCGGGGACGGCCTCGACGTCGCCACCGTGCTGCCCGGGCTCGGCGGCGACCCGCGCCACCGGACCAACACCGTCGTCGCCCTGACGGCCCTCGCGGGAGTCGGCCTGGCCGACATCCTCTGCGCACAGGCCCTCTCGGACGCCCCGCTCGCCCCCTCGGAGCGGGTCCGGGCGGATTACCGGAACCGGAGCGGGTTCCCGAAGGGACTCGCAGCGGCGCGCGGCGCCGCCCGCGACGTCCGGCCCCGGGACTTCACCACGCCGGAGGGGCTTCGCGCCTGGACCTGAGGCGGGGCACCCGGCAGCGTCGGGAACGAACGCGAGGTCCCGGCCTCCGCCCGCGCCTTCCGGCCGGTGCGCTTGCAGCAGAGGGGATCAGTCCGCAGACCGTCGGGACCCGGTGGGGCCGAGCGCGCGCAGGCGCGTCTCCAGGTCGGCGGCCAGCGCCTCGTAGTCGCGCAGGTGGACCCCGTCCGGCGGGGCGGCCTGCGTGGTCAGGCCCGCCTCGCCGTCGCGCAGGGCCGCGAACGGATCGAAGAACCGGCACCCGTGCCGGGCGCACAGGCCGCGCAGGGCCGCCGAGTAGGCCGCCACCGCGGCGGGATCGCGGTCCGCCCGCGCCTCCGGGCCGATCGGCGGGACGGCGGCGACCAGTACGAGATCGGCGTTGGCCCGCAGCCGTTCGAGACTGCGCGCAGCGGCCGCCTCGAACCCGCCCAGCGTGCTCTGCGACAGGGGGGCGGCGTGACGCAGGATGTCGTTCGTGCCCAGGAACAGCACCGCGACGCCGGCCCGGACCGGGAAGGTCAGCCCGTCGAGTTCCGTGGCGTAACGGCGTGCCGAAGTCCCGCCGATCCCGCCATTGACGACCCGCGGGAGCCGCCGGGCGAGCAGGGTGCCGAGGAGCTCCGCGTGGGAATTGCCCGCCAGGAAGACGAAGCCCGGCTGGGCCGCCGAGAGCGCCGCGCGGATCGCCGGCAGACGCCGCATCAGGTGCTCGCCGGCCAATTGCCGGTTCCGCTGCGCGTCCTCGGAAGCGCCGGCCATCGGGAGGCCCACCATCGGGGCTGCGGCCAGCGTGGCGCTCAGGGCGACGCCGATGGCCAGCACGGTCCGGCGCAGCCATTGCCCGCCGGGCGATCGGCGGCGACCGAGTTCGGGACCGTTCATCCGCACCCTCGGATTGCCAGGTTTCGCTCGAGATCGGGTTCGCCCGGGGACGCGGGCCGTGGCGGCCGGCCCGCCGCGCTCCCGGATGGCGGGGTCAGGCGCCCTGGGCCGCGACGGCCTCGGCGGTGAATCGGGCGTAGCCCTTGGCCCGCAGGTCGCAGGCCGGGCACGTGCCGCAGCCGTGTCCCCAGTCATGGCGGTCGCCGCGGGTGCCGAGGTAGCAGGTGTGGCTGTCCTCGACGATGAGGTCGACCAGCGCCCGGCCGCCGAGAGCCTCGGCCAGGCGCCAGGTCTCGGCCTTGTCGATCCACATCAGCGGCGTGTGCAGCACGAAGCGCCGGTCCATCCCGAGATTCAGCGCCACCTGCAGCGCCTTGATGGTGTCGTCCCGGCAATCCGGGTAGCCGGAATAGTCGGTCTCGCACATGCCGCCGACGATGTGGGTCAGCGACCGGCGATAGGCCAGCGCCGCCGCGAAGGTCAGGAACAGGAGGTTGCGGCCCGGCACGAAGGTGTTGGGCAGGCCACCGTCCTCGAAGGCGATGGCGGTGTCGCGGGTCAGCGCCGTGTCGGAGACCTGGCCCAGCGCGTCGAGGGCCAGGGTGTGGTCGTCGCCGAGCCGCGCGCGCCATTCGGGCTTCAGGGCGGCGATGCCCCGGCGCAGCCCGTCCCGGCAGTCGAGCTCGATGCGGTGGCGCTGGCCGTAATCGAAGCCCAGCGTCTCGACCCGCTCGAAGCGCTCCAGCGCCCAGGCGAGGCAGGTGGTGGAATCCTGCCCGCCCGAGAACAGGACCAGGGCGGCGCTCATCTCAGGGCCTCGCCCTCGTACTCGGCCCAGGACATCGGTGTCTCGTAGACCTTCACGGAGGAGAGGGCCGGCAGCGCCGCCTTGGTGTGTTCCCAGATCCAGGCGGCGATGTGCTCGGCGGTGGGGTTCTCCAGCCCCTCGATCTCGTTGAGGCAGTAATGGTCGAGGCGGGACAGCACCGGCGCGAAGGCGTGCTCGACGTCGAAGAAATCCACCACCCAACCGGTGGCCGGGTCGACGGCGCCCGAGAGGGTGAGCTCGACCCGGTAGGAATGCCCGTGCATGCGGTGGCAGCGATGGGTCTCGGGCACGTTCGGCAGGCGGTGGGCCGCCTCGAAGGTGAAGGCTTGGGTGATCTTCATCGAGCAATCTTCATGGTGCGAGCGGGCGGGTTCCTCCGGGTTCCTCACGGAATCCCGATGATCTTGTGCGTCTGGAGCGAAAGCCGCCAGCGCGCGTCGCGCCGGCAATAGGCCACCGCCTCGGCCGTGTTGGCGAGCCGGTCCGGCCCGTCCATCGGCTGGAGCCAGTGATGGCGGAAGTCGAGCTCCGCGAAGGCCTCCGGCGCAGCCTCGGCCTGCGGGAAGACGAGCTTCAACTCGTGGCCGCTGCGCTGGACGAGGGGATTGCCGGCCTTCGGGCTGACGCAGATCCAGTCGATGCCGGCCGGGGCCGCCAGGGTGCCGTTGGTCTCCACCGCGATCTCGAAGCCGGCCGCGTGGACGGCCGCGATCAGGGCCGCGTCGAGCTGGAGGAGGGGCTCGCCGCCGGTGAAGACGACGTAGCGGCTGTGGGGGCCGCCGGCCCAGGTCGCGGCGATCGCCGTCGCCAGCTCCTGCGCCGTGGAAAAGCGCCCGCCGCCCTCGCCATCCATCCCGATGAAGTCGGTGTCGCAGAAGCGGCAGGCGGCGCCCGCGCGGTCCTCCTCGCGGCCGGACCAGAGATTGCAGCCGGAAAAGCGGCAGAACACCGCCGCGCGACCCGCCTGGGCGCCTTCTCCCTGCAGGGTGTGGAACAGTTCCTTGACTGCGTAAGCCATCACGTCCTCGGCGCCCGCCCCGGCGGACCGTCCGGGCGCGCGCAGCTGATCCTCTGAAATCCTTCGGCCGCCGGAGACGGCTGCCGCGCACATAAGCGGTCCCCGCCATCGGCACCACGGGGCGCGGGCCGCCCCCACCCATGCGGAGACCGCCGGTATACCATGAATCCGCCGGCTTCTCGCATCTGCGAGACTGTCTGCCATGCTCCTGCCACGGAACGCGGCTTTGTGGAGACCGTGTCACGATCCGGCGAGACGCGCTTGCCGTCGCTCCCGGAGGGGTGGCATGCCAGCTTGGCCGTTGACCGGCTTCCCGCCAGGGCCGATCATCGATCGGGCCGGGGCGTTCCTTCTTGAGACAGGCCTGATGTCGAACGGATTGTTGAGGCGCCTCGTCGTTGGTCTCGCGGTGGCGGCAGGCCTGCTCGGCGCAGGTTCCGCGAGCGCGGCCACGGCACCGATCCTCGTGGTGGACGTCGATTCCGGCAAGGTGATCTACGGGCAGGCGGCCACCGACCCCTGGTTCCCAGCCTCGATCACCAAACTGATGACCACCTACGTCGCCCTGGACCTGGTGCGGCAGGGCAAGCTCTCCCTCGATTCGCTGATCACCATCTCGCCGGCCGCCGCCGCCGAGCCGCCCTCGAAGATGGGCTTCCGCCCGGGCACCAAGCTCACCCTCGACAACGCCCTGAAGATCATCATGGTCAAGTCGGCCAACGACGTGGCCTGGGCGATCGGCGAGAACCTCGGCGGCTCCGTCGAGGGCTTCGCCCAGATGATGAACGAGACCGCCCAGCGCATCGGCATGCGCGAGAGCCGCTGGACCAACCCGAACGGCCTGCCCGATGCCCGGCAATGGACCTCGGCCCGCGACATGGCCGTCCTCGGCCGCGCCCTGATCCGCGACTTCCCCGAGAGCCGCGCCCTGTTCTCGATCAGCGCGATCCAGTTCGGCCGCTCGGTGATGGCCAACCACAACGGCCTGCTCGGCCGCTACGCCGGCGCCGACGGCATGAAGACCGGCTTCATCTGCTCGGGCGGATTCAACGTCGTGGCCACCGCCACCCGCAACGGGCGCCGCATCCTCACCGTGGTGATGGGCCAGCCGAGCGCCCGCGAGCGCGATCTCAAGGCGTCGGACCTGTTCGATTACGGCTTCAGCCAGTCCCCGGGCTGGGGCGCGCAGACCCTCGACGCCCTGCCGGCCTCCGGGATCTCGGAGCCGCCGGACATGCGGCCCTATATCTGCGACCGGAAGAAGCCGATGCCGGTGGACGAGGGCCAGGGCGCCATCACGGCGAGCGCCGGGGCCGCCGGCGCCAGCGCCGACAACGCCAACGCGCAGCTGATGGCCGCCGCCGCCCCGCCTTCGGCCGCGCTGGCCTTCGCCACGATGAACAGCGCCGCCCTGCGCACCCGCGCCCTGCCGCCCCGCGCGCCGCTGCAGCCGGTCCTGGTCTGGATCGGGCGCGACCCGGCCGAGGGCGCCATCGCCCTCAACGAGCAGGAGGAGGCCGAGAAGGCGGAGAGGGCCGCCAAGGTCGCGGAGGCCCGCAAGGCCAAGCTCGAGGCGGTCGCGGCCAAGCGCGAGGCCGCCCGTCAGGCCAAGGCCGCAGCCCCCGCCACGAAGGCCGCCGCCAAGCCCGAGCCGAGGAAGGCGCTCGCCCGCGGCAAGGCCGGCGTTCCGGCCACGGCCAGCGCCTATGCCCCCGCCGAGTCGACGCCCGTGATGGAGGGCGCGCCGAAGCTGAAGGTCGGCGCCGTCAAGAAGCCGGCGGCGAAGGTCGCCCCCAAGGCCGGGGTCAAGGCCGACGCGAAGGCCGAGCACAAGCCGGCCAAGCCCGCCGCGAAGGCGGCGAAGGGCACCAAGTCCGCCAGCAAGGCGCAGGCCGACGAGTAGGACGTCTCCGACGATTTCGCCCGGAGGCTTGTCTCGGCGCCCCGGAATGACGCGGTGCTGGCATCGGAACTTCCGGGCGGCCGGCCACGCGCAGTCCCCGAGACGAGGCCTCACGGATCCGGGGCCGTGCCGGGGTGTGTTTCGTAACATTGTTACATCGCCGAGGATTGAGCAGGAGCGCCCGGAGGGCTAGGTCAGAATCATGACCGACCTGTCCAAGCCTGATCCCCGCGCGCCCGAGCCGATCCCGCTCACCGTCCTCACCGGCTTCCTCGGCGCCGGCAAGACGACCCTGCTCAACCGGATGCTGCGCGATCCGGCGCTGGCCGACACCGTGGTCATCGTCAACGAGTTCGGCGAGATCGGCCTCGACCACCTGCTGATCGAGCGGATCGACGAGGACATGGTCCTGCTCGGGGCGGGGTGCCTGTGCTGCACCGTGCGGGGCGACCTGATTGCCACCCTCGAAGACCTGCTGCGCAAGCGCGACAACGGCCGCATCCAGCCCTTCCGCCGGGTGGTGATCGAGACGACGGGCCTCGCCGACCCCGCGCCGATCCTGCACGCGCTGATCTACCATCCCTACCTCGTCATCCGGTATCGCCTCCAGGGCGTCGTCACGGTGGTCGATGCGGTCAACGGCGCCTCGACCCTGGACGCCCATGTCGAGGCCGTGCGGCAGGTGGCGGTGGCCGACCAGATCGTGGTGACGAAGCGGGACCTGGCGGATGATGACGGCCGCGCCCTCGAGGCCCGCCTGCGGGTGCTGAACCCCGCGGCGCCCCTGCGCGACGCCGCGGTGCCGCCCGCCGATCTCCTCGGCGGCCTGTTCGGCCTCGACGGCAAGAGCGCCGACGTGCGCGCCTGGCTCGGCGCCGAGGCCGAGCGCGAGGCCGGTCACGACCATGGGCATCACCATCACGGCCACCACCATCACGACGTGAACCGGCACGACGCCTCGATCCGGGCCTTCAGCCTGACCAGCGACGCGCCCGTGCCCCGCGCCGCCTTCGAGATGTTCCTCGATCTCCTGCGCTCGGCCCACGGTCCGAACCTGCTGCGCCTGAAGGGGCTCGTGGCCCTGGCCGACGCCCCCGACCGGCCGCTGGTGGTGCACGGCGTGCAGCACGTCATCCACGCGCCGGTGCATCTCGACGCCTGGCCCGATGGCGACCATCGCTCGCGCCTCGTCCTGATCCTGCGCGACCTCGATCCGGCCTTCGTCGCCCGCCTGTGGGACGCCTTCCTGGGCCGGCCGCGCATCGACGGCCCCGATGCGGCGGCCCTCACCGACAATCCGCTGGCGATCCCCGGCGGCTGAGCCGGCCCCGTCCGGAAACGGGCGGCACCGATCTTGAAACCTTAAGACCGACTGGCGCCCGCGGGCGCCCCCTTGTCCCAGGATGGGACGTCGGCGGGATCGGATCGAGACATGAGACAGCGCTTCACGGTGATCGAGGGCGGCGCGGCGGCACGGGCTCCGGCGGCCGACGCGGCCCTCACCGCGGACGTGCAGGTTTCCCCGATCGCCGCTCCGGCCGCCTGGCGGGTCGACCTGCGCCGGGCGGCGGCGGTGAGCGAGGGCGAGATCGCGGCCTGGCGCGCGCTCCTCGTCCGTGCCCGGGTGGCGGATCCGGTGCTGGCCGATCCCGATTACCTGCTCTCGGCGGCCCAGCACCAGTCGGGTGGGCGCGACCTACTCTTCGCCCTGGCCTGGACGACCGGCAACGGCCCCGACCAGCTCGCCGCCGTGCTGCCGCTGGCGCTGCCGCATACCCTCTGGGGCCAGGAGCGGATCGGCCTCTGGCAGCCGCACGGCACCGCCCTGGCGCCCACGATCGCGCCCGACCGCGTCGAGGCGGTGCGCATGGCGGTGGCCGAGCGCCTGCGTCTCCTTCGCCCCCGCGCCGTCCTGGTGCTCGATGGCGTGGCCGGGCCGGCCGCGCGGGCGCCCGCGGCGCAGCTCCGGGCGGTGCCCCGGCGCGCCGGCATTCCCGCCCAGAGCCTCGTCGGCGTGCGTCCCGGCCGGGCGCCGTCGCAGGTGGAGCGGATCGGCGAGCCGGACCGGGTCCGCGACGCGGTGGAGGAGTTCCTGCTCCTCGATGCCGAGGTCTCGCTCGCCCCGATCATCGGCGATCCGTCGGAGGCCGCGCTGGTGCGGGTGGTGACGCGGCTCTTCGCGCAGCGCCGGCAGGTCACCGTGACCCTGACGCGGCAGGAGGGGGCGATCGTCGCCGCCGCCATCACCCTCGGGCACGGGGCGCAGGCCGTCGCCTGGCGTCAGGTCGCGGGCGCGGTCGCGCCGGAACGGATCGGGCGCTCCGCCTGAGGGGCGGTGCCCGGGTCGCCGCTACTCGTCCTCGCCGAACTTGTTGGCGAGGAGGTCGGTGATCGCCGTCATGCAGGCCTCGGCGTCGTCGCCGGAGGCGACCACGGCGATCGAGGTGCCCTGTGCCGCGCCGAGGGTGAGCAGGCCCATGATCGAGCGGCCGCCCACGGTCTCGCCGGAGCGGGTCACGGTGACGGCGGCATCGTAGCGCTCGACGGTCTGGACGAACTTGGCCGATGCCCGGGCGTGCAGGCCGCGCCGGTTGATGATCGGGAGCACCTGGATCAGCCCGCCCTCGGGCACCGGCGGCAGGCTGTCGTCGGCATCGTCGTCGTAGCTCATGGGCGTCGGCCGTCCCCTCGCTGGCGTTCCGCGCCGCGCTGCGCGGCATCGGCAGGCCCGCCGTTCATGCGCGGGACCCGAGATTGCCTGTAAGCCGTGGCTGCAGGGGAAGAAAGCCTATTTGCCGGCCAGCACGCGCGACGCGACATTGATGTACTTCCGGCCCGCTTCCTGGGCGTGCAGGACGGCGTCGCCGAGGGGTTCGGCATCGCGCACGCTGGCGAGCTTGATCAGCATCGGCAGGTTGATGCCGGCCACGACCTCGACCTCGCCGCCGTTCATGCAGGAGAGGGCGAGGTTCGAGGGCGTGCCGCCGAACATGTCCGTGAGCACGACGACCCCATTGCCGGTGTTGACGCGGCTGACCGCATTCATGATGTCGAGCCGGCGCAGCTCCATATCGTCCTCGGGACCGATGGTGATGGTCTCGATCTGTTTCTGAGGCCCGACGACGTGTTCAAGGGCAGCCTTGAACTCGGTCGCCAATAGCCCGTGGGTGACGAGCACCATTCCAATCATCGACGCGGGTTCCAACGCCCTGTGAGCGGAGCCGCCATCTTGTGCAGCGCAAGGTCGAGCGCAAGGTGAATGCGGCATTTTGTGTGCTCGAACGTCATGATCATGCCACGGTGGTGGCCCCGGCGCTACGGTCTCGGGAGCGGCGGCAGGCGCAAGACCGGGCGGTGCGTCCCGGACGCCACGCCGTGGCACTCCGCGAGGGCATCGAGGACGAGGCGCGGCCCGAGGCCCGCGCGCAGCAGGGCCGCGTCCAGGCGCAGGGCCGGCAGGTCGAGCCCGAGCAGGGCCGTGCGGCTCAGGGGACCCTCCGGCAGGCGCGGCGCGTCGGCGACGAGATCGACCACGAGGCGGACCGGCACCGCGGACAGGATGTCGGTCGCCCGGAGCAGGCCGAGGCCCCGCACCTCGATCCGGTCGCCGAGACCGGGATCGGCGAGATCGGGATTCGCATGGGCGACCAGGGTCGCGCCGTCGCGGCTGAGGCGGACCCGGTCGTCGGCGACGAGACTCGCCGGCCAGTCCATCACCGAGGCCCGGTCGAGGAGGAGGAGCGCCAGGGTCGACTTGCCCGCGCCCGAGGGGCCGCGAATCAGAAGGCCCGCCTCGCCCAGGGCGATGCAGGTGGCGTGGACCGAATCGGTCCGGCTCGCGGGGTCGGGCATGGCGCGGCCGGGTCCGGTCTCAGCGGGCCGCCGCCGGCAGGCGCACGATGAAGCGGGCGCCGCGCACCGTCGGCTCGCCGTCCTCGTCCGCCGGGCCGGGGCGGTTCTCGGCCCGGATCGTGCCGCGATGGGCCTGGACGATCTGGCGCGAGATCGAGAGGCCGAGGCCGGAATTCTGGCCGAAGCCCTGCTCCGGGCGGTCGGTGTAGAAGCGCTCGAAGATCCGCTCCAGGGCGTGCTCGGGAATGCCCGGGCCCTCGTCCTCGACGATGAGCTCGACGTCGCTGCGCACGCGGCGCAGGGCCACCCGGACCTTGGCGTCGGGGGGCGAGAACGAGCGCGCGTTGTCCAGGAGGTTGTTGACCACCTGGCCGAGGCGGCTGTCGTGCCCGAAGATCGTGAACGGCGAGTCCATCTCGCCGGCGGCCGTGTCGACGTCGAACTGGATCGGGGCGTCCTTTGGGCGCCGGCGCTCGTTGGCCACCGAGACCACGGTGGTCATCAGCTTGCGCATGTCGACCCGGCGGGCCTCGGCGCGGGCGAGCTCGGCATCGAGGCGCGAGGCGTCGGAGATGTCCGAGATCAGCCGGTCGAGGCGCTTCACGTCGTGCTGGATGATGGCGAGCAGGCGCCCGCGCGAATCATCCGACTTCGCCAGCGGCAGGGTCTCGACGGCGCTGCGGAGCGAGGTCAGCGGGTTCTTCAGCTCGTGACTGACATCGGCCGCGAAGCTCTCGATGGCGTCGATCCGGCGGTAGAGCGCCTGGGTCATGTCGCGCAGCGCCCCCGACAGGTGGCCGATCTCGTCGGTGCGCCCGGTGAAGTCGGGGATCTCCTCGCGGGACTTGATGCCCAGCCGAACCTTCTCGGCGGCATCCGCGAGGCGCCGCACCGGCCCGGCGATGGCGCCCGCGAGCAGGATCGACAGCACGAGCATCACCGCCGCGGCGATGAGGAAGACCTGGAGCAGGCCGAAGCGCTCCGAGGCGATGACGCGGTCGATGTCGCCCCCTTGCGTCGACAGCATCAGGGCGCCGCGCACCGAGTTCGCCCGCTGGATCGGCACCGCCACGGAGACGATGGTCTCGCCGGCCGGGTTGCGGCGGACGATGGTGCCGCGGGCGCCGGCGAGCGCCACCTGCACCTCCTTCAGGCCGTGGCCGCTGGCCGGGCCGACATCCTCGGTCACCCCGGGGGCGGCGCCGTCGCCGTCGAGCCTGGCCCCGAACTTGGCCTGCACGGTCTCCCAGGCCTTCTCCAGCCAGGTGCGCTTGCGCGGGCGGACGTCCGGGTCGCTGCGGTTCATCTCGCCCCGCGCCGAGAGGGTGCGGGTGTCGAACAGGAGGCCGCCCTCCTGGTCGTAGACCCGGGCGCGGTTGCCCGTGGGCGTGATCAGCCGGCGTAGCAGCGGGGCCACGCGCTCGGGGTTGAGGGAGAAGGTGAGGGGGGAGGAGGGCTCCTCGCCCTCGCCGGCCTGGAGCTGGAGCAGCTTGTCGGGGTCGATCCGGATGGCGTCGGTCTCGACCGAGGCCGAGGAGGCGATGGCGCCGGCGATGATCTCGCCCTGGATCAGCAGGCTCTGCACCCGGGCCTGGATCAGCCCCTGGCGGAACTGGTTCAGGTAGAGGAAGCCGAACAGGAGGGCGATGAGCCCGACGAGGTTGAGCACGACGATGCGTCGCGTCAGGCTCGACGAGGCCCGTTGGCCGATCCCGTTCCAGATCTGGCGCGGCCAGCCCAGCACGCCGCGCGACGGGATTTCGGCTTGGTCTGTGGTGGCCACGGGCGTCCGGTGGTGAGGGAAAGCGGTGCGGGCGGGGGCGCCTGAGGCCCGGGCGGGCGCTCAGCTCTCCTTGAAGCGGTAGCCGACGCCGTAGAGCGTCTCGATCATGTCGAAGCTCGTGTCGGTCACCTTGAACTTCTTGCGCAGGCGCTTGATGTGGCTGTCGATGGTCCGGTCGTCGACGTAGACCTGGTCGTCGTAGGCCGCATCCATCAGGGCGTTGCGGCTCTTCACGACGCCGGGGCGGTGCGCCAGTGCCTGGAGGATCAGGAACTCCGTCACCGTCAGGGTCACGGGCTCGCCCTTCCAGGTGCAGGTGTGGCGCTCGGGATCCATCATCAGGAGCCCGCGCTCCAGGGAGCGGGCGGCGGCATCGGCCTCGCGGGCGGCGGCGCCCGGGCCGTCCTTGGGGGCGAAGCGCCGGAGCACGGCCTTGACCCGCTCGACGAGGAGGCGCTGCGAGAACGGCTTATGGATGAAGTCGTCGGCGCCCATCTTGAGGCCGAACAACTCGTCGATCTCCTCGTCCTTCGAGGTCAGGAAGATCACCGGAAGGTCGGATTTCTGCCGCAGACGCCTGAGAAGCTCCATCCCGTCCATGCGCGGCATCTTGATGTCGAAGATCGCGAGGTCCGGCGGGGAATGCTTCAGGCCGTCCAGCGCCGAGGCGCCGTCGGTGTAGGTCTGGATGCGGTAGCCTTCCGTCTCGAGCGCGATCGAGACTGAGGTGAGGATGTTTCGGTCGTCGTCCACGAGGGCGATGGTCGGCATGCGCGTGTCCTGTTGCTCGGATGCGGCTCGGCGGACGTCTGATGGCGCCAGCCCCTCCGCATCCCACCCCGTCCCCCGTCGTGGACGGCGGGCAGAGATCGGCAAAAACGCGGTGGCGACCGTGCCGGGGAGGCGGGCCGCGTTCGCGCGGAGAGTCAGGCTGTGTAATGGCAATGTGCTGAAAAAGCGAGCGACCTCGGTCGTTTGTTCGTTTGCGGCTTGACTGATGCCAACGGGCCGCAGTCCGGCGCCCTCGTGCGAGGGGCCGCACCCTGGCTATGATCCCCCGGCTGAACGCGGCCTGAGCACCGGTCCGCGGGCGCCGAATCGAGGGGATGTTCATGGCCGAGGGCGAGACCAGGACCGGGGGGGAACGGCGCGGGCCGGCGGTGCCGCTGCCGGCGGCCGAGGCGCCGTTCGATGCGATCGGGCTGGCCCGCCACCTCCTGCGCAGCATCCGCTCGGGCGCCCTCGCCACCCTCGACCCGGAGGACGGCACGCCCTTCGCCTCCCTGGTGACCATCGCCACGGACGTGGACGGCACGCCCCTGATGCTGCTCTCGCGGCTCTCGGCCCATACCCGCAACCTGCTGAAGGACCCGCGCGCCTCGCTGCTGTTCAGCGCCGGCGGCAAGGGCGATCCGCTCGCCCATCCGCGCCTGACCGTGACGGGACGGGTGATCCAGACCCCGGAGCCGCGGGCCCGCGCCCGCTTCGTCGCCCGCCACCCGAAATCGAAGCTCTACGCCGACTTTCCCGATTTCGGGTTCTTCGCCCTGGAGCCCACGGCCGGGCACCTCAACGGCGGCTTCGCCAAGGCCGCGGTGCTCACCGCCGACGAGCTGCGCCTCGATCTCGCCGGTGCCGAGGGGCTGGTGGCCGGAGAGGCCGGCGCCGTCGAGCACATGAACGCTGACCACGCCGACGCGCTGGCGCTCTACGCCGTGGCGGCCGGGGCCGAGCCGGGTCCCTGGCGCCTCACCGGCCTCGACCCGGAAGGCATGGACCTCCTCACCGGAGACCGGACCGCGCGGGTGCTCTACCCGGAGCCGGTCCGGGAGATGGGCGCCCTGCGCAAGGTGCTGGTGACGATGGCCGCGCAGGCCCGGGCGGGGGATGCGCCGAGGGCGGATTGATCCTCTCCGGCGGCCGGCCCGGTCGGCGGCGGCCCGAGGGCATCGGGGCCGTCGCCCCGATGCGTCGGCGGTCGGGCGCCGGTGCGCCCGGTCGCGGGCCTACTTCTTGTCGTGGCTGTGACCGTGGGCGTGTCCGTCATCGGCGGAGTGCACGGGCTTGCCGTCCTTGGTCAGCTCGCGGCTCTCGCTGACGCGTGGGTCGTCGCGATGGGCCGGACCGCCGGAGACGCCGCCGGTATTGGGCACGGACACGGACGGATTGGCGGCATTGCCGTGGCCGTCGATGGCGGATGCCGGGCCTGCCAGCGCGGTCATGAGGGCGACCGAGAGCAGGGTGAGCGTGGTGCGGGTCATCGTGATCCTCGTGTTGGCGCAGCCCCGTCGGCTGCGGTGAGGCTGGAGATGGCCAGGCCGTTCGACCGCCGTGTGCCGGGTTCGTGACGAAGTGTGTCGACCCGAGTCCGGACGACGATTTGCGCCGGGGCGCGGTGTCCGGCTCAGCCGGGCGGACGGGGCAGGACGATGCGCACCCGCAGGCCGCCGCCGGCCCGGTTCTCGAGGCCGATGCGCCCGCCCTCCGCGTCAACGACGCGCCGGGCGATCGTCAGCCCGAGACCGGTTCCGCCGTTGTTCCGGTTCCGCGAGCCTTCGAGGCGGGTGAAGGGCGCGAAGGCCCGCTCCACCGCGTCCGCCGGAATGCCGGGGCCGTCGTCCTCGACGCAGACCACGAGGGTCGACGTCTCGACCGCGAGGTGCAGGTGGGCGCGGCCGCCGTAGCGGACGGCGTTGTCGACCACGTTGTCCAGCGCCCGCCGCAGCGCGACCGGGCGAATCGCCGCGAGGGCCCGGCCGGGTCCGTCGTAGTGGATCGCTTGGCCGGCATCCTGTCCCGCATCGGCGATGCTGATCAGGAGGCTGGCGACGTTGGTGACCCGGCGCGCCTCCGGGTCGGCGTCGCCGCGCAGGTAGGCCAGCGTCGAGTCGATCATGGCCAGCATGTCGTCGAGGTCGGATTCCATGCCCCGTCGCTCGGGCGCGTCGCCGAGCCCGTCGAGCCGCAGGCGCAGGCGCGCGATCGGGGTGCGCAGGTCGTGGGAGACGGCGGCGAGCGCCTGGGTGCGCTCGGTCAGGAGATCCGCGATCCGCGCCTGCATGCCGTTGAGGGCGCGGGCGATCTCGCGGGTCTCGTCCGGGCCGGCCTCCGGCACCGGCACCGGCCGGTTGTGACCGATCAGGCCGGTCAGGCGCGTCAGGCTGCGCAGGGGACCGGCGATCCGGTGCATCAGCAGCACCGCCGCGAGGCCGACGAGGACGGCCATGGCGGTGGCCAGGTAGGCCCAGGGATTCTGCAGGGCGAGGCTCGGCGCATGGGCGGAGCGGAAGGTCAGGGCGGTCCCGTCCGGGAGCGCCAGCGTCCCGGCGAGGTCGTTCCGGTGGAGGGGATCGTCGCCCCCCTCCAGCGTCAGGGCGAGGGCGTCCCCGAGACTCGGGTCGAGGGCGGTCAGGCGCGCGCGCAGGGGCGCGAGGGGCGGATCCGTCCGCGACCGCTCCGGCGCGATGGCCTCGGACCATCTGATCTCGAAATGCGGATTGGACAGGGCCTTCGCCTCGCCATCCCGCTCCGCCGGCGGTCGCCGCATCACGGCCTCGCGGGCCAGGGCGAGCTGCGTCGCGACCTGGCTCGCGAAGGCCTCGTCGGCCGCCGCGGCGGCCGATTGGCGATAGAGCAGCAGGGCGCCTCCATGGACCGCCAGGATGGCGACGAGCAGAACGGCGACCGTGCGGGCCTCGAGGCTTCGGGCCAGGGGGCGCAGCCGGCCGAGGAACGCGCCGCCGACGGACCGGACACTCATGCGCGCTCGACCTTGGTCGCCAGCATGTAGCCCGAGCCCCGCACCGTCTTGATCACCGGCTGGCCGCCCTCGGGGGGATCGAGCTTTCGCCGCAGCCGGCTGACCAGGGTGTCGACGCTGCGGTCGGAGGGCGAGCCCAGACGGGCGCGCGACAGTTCGAGGATCTGCTCGCGGCCGAGGACCCGTCCCGGATGGTCGAGGAACACGAGGAGGAGGTCGTATTCCGCGCCCGAGAGATCGACGCCGGCCCCTTCCGGATCGACGAGGGCGCGGCTGCGCAGGTCGAGCTGCCAGCCGGCGAAGGTGAGGGTCCCGTGGCCGCGCGCGGCCAGGGGCGCCGGCGCGACGATCGAACGGCGCAGGACGGCGCGGATCCGGGCGAGCAGCTCGGGGCGCCCGAACGGCTTGGCGATGTAGTCGTCGGCGCCGAGTTCCAGGCCGAGCACCCGGTCCGCTTCCTCGCCCCGCGCGCTGACGATGATCACCGGCACCCGGGACCGGGACCGCAGCGTGCGCAGCAGGTCGAGGCCCGAGGCGCCGGGCAGCATGACGTCGAGGAGAATCAGGTCGACGCCACCCTCCGGCAGCAGCCGCCACAGCTCGGCGCCGCTCCGGCATCCGGTGACCCGGTAGCCGCTCTCGCGCAGGGCGCGGGTCACCAGCATGCGCATGCCGTCGTCGTCCTCGACGAGGAGGACATGGCCCGCATCCGGCGTGGGACCGGCGCCCTCACTGGGGATCATGGTTCGACCTCGCTCCGTCTGCGGGGGTGGGCGTCACCGCGGGATCGGCCGGCGATCAGGCGTGGCTGCAAGCCCGTTCTGCAAGCGCGTTCCGTTCCGGGTCCGGGCGCCGCGTCGTTCGGTCTGGTCCCCGAGACGGCGCCGGATTCGCCCTGCGCTTGGCGCGGGGGGCGGGCGCTGCTATCTGCGGCGTTCAAATTCTTCACCCCCTTATGACCGTGCGCCGGGTCCGTCCGATGACGGCGGGCCGCGCGCGCCGGAGATCGCATTCTCGATGACAACGACCCCCATCGACAACATCCGCAACTTCTCCATCGTCGCGCATATCGACCACGGCAAGTCGACGCTGGCCGACCGGCTGATCCAGACCACCGGCACGGTGGCCCTGCGCGACATGAGCGAGCAGATGCTCGACTCGATGGACATCGAGAAGGAGCGCGGCATCACCATCAAGGCGCAGACGGTGCGCCTCGAGTACAAGGCCGAGGACGGCAAGGACTACGTCCTCAACCTGATGGACACGCCCGGCCACGTCGACTTCGCCTACGAGGTGTCGCGCTCGCTCGCGGCCTGCGAAGGCTCGCTGCTGGTGGTCGACGCCTCGCAGGGCGTCGAGGCGCAGACGCTCGCCAACGTCTACCAGGCCCTCGACGCCAACCACGAGATCGTCCCCGTCCTCAACAAGATCGACCTGCCGGCGGCGGAGCCCGAGCGCATCCGCGCCCAGATCGAGGAGGTGATCGGCATCGACGCCTCCGAGGCGGTGGCGATCTCGGCCAAGAGCGGCCTCAACATCGAGGCGGTGCTGGAGGCCATCGTCACCCGCCTGCCGCCGCCCAAGGGCGACCGCGACGCGCCCCTGAAGGCGCTCCTCGTCGACAGCTGGTACGACGTCTATCTCGGCGTCGTCGTGCTGGTGCGCATCGTCGACGGCGTCCTGAAGAAGGGCATGAACATCCGCATGATGCGGGCCGACGCCGTCCACGGCGTCGACAAGATCGGCGTGTTTCGCCCGAAGATGGCCGATATCGGCGAGCTCGGCCCCGGCGAGGTCGGCTTCTTCACCGGCTCGATCAAGGAGGTGGCAGACACCCGCGTCGGCGACACGCTCACCGAGGACAAGCGCCCCTGCAAGGAGATGCTGCCGGGCTTCAAGGACGTGCAGTCGGTGGTGTTCTGCGGGCTGTTCCCGGTCGATGCCGCCGAGTTCGAGACCCTGCGCAGCGCCATGAGCAAGCTCCGGCTCAACGACGCCTCGTTCTCGTATGAAATGGAGACCTCCGCGGCTTTGGGCTTCGGCTTCCGCTGCGGCTTCCTCGGGCTGCTCCACCTCGAGATCATCCAGGAGCGCCTGGAGCGCGAGTTCAACCTCGACCTGATCTCCACGGCGCCCTCCGTGGTCTACCGCCTGCAGATGACGGACGGGTCGATCAAGGAGCTGCACAACCCGGCCGACATGCCGGACGTGATGAAGATCACCGCCATCGAGGAGCCGTGGATCCGCGCCACCATCCTCACCCCCGACGAGTATCTCGGCGGCGTGCTCAAGCTCTGCCAGGACCGGCGCGGCACCCAGGTCGACCTCAACTACGTCGGCAAGCGCGCCATGGTGGTCTACGACCTGCCGCTGAACGAGGTGGTGTTCGACTTCTACGACCGCCTGAAGTCGATCTCGAAGGGCTACGCCTCCTTCGACTACCACATCTCCGATTACCGCGAGGGCGACCTCGTGAAGATGTCGATCCTGGTCAATGCCGAGCCGGTCGACGCCCTCTCGATGCTGGTCCACCGCACCCGCGCCGAGCATCGCGGCCGGGCCATGTGCGAGAAGCTGAAGGACCTGATCCCGCGCCACCTGTTCCAGATCCCGGTCCAGGCGGCTTTGGGCGGCAAGATCATCGCCCGCGAGACCATCAAGGCGCTGTCCAAGGACGTGACCGCCAAGTGCTACGGCGGCGACATCTCGCGCAAGCGCAAGCTCCTCGACAAGCAGAAGGAGGGCAAGAAGAAGATGCGCCAGTTCGGCAAGGTCGAGATCCCGCAGGAGGCGTTCATCGCCGCCCTGAAGATGGACGATTGAGCCGGGCCGCCCGACCGTGGACCACAATCCGGACCCGAACGCGCCCATCCCGCTGACCGTCCTGATCCGGACGCTGAACGAGGCGGACCGCATCGAGGCGGCGATCCGCTCGGCGCTGCCGCTGCGCTGCGAGATCCTCGTCATCGATGCGGGCTCGACGGACGCGACCGTGTCCATCGCCGAATCCCTCGGCGCGCGGGTGGTGGTGAACCCCTGGAAGGGGTTCGGGCCGCAGCGGCGCTTCGGCGAGGAGCTCTGCCGGCACGACCACGTCTTCAGCGTCGATGCCGACGAGATCCTGACGCCCGAGATCGTCCGCGAGATCCGGGCGATCTTCCGCTCGCCCAAAATCCCGTCGCTGATGATCGTCCGCAAGGCGATGGTGCTGCCCCACCACGCGCGCCCCTCGCCCTGGGCCTTCTGCACCGAGAACGTCTACCTCTACGACCGGCGCGTCGCCCGCACCACCGACAACCCGAACTGGGACAAGCTCGCGATCACCACGGACGAGAAGCCGGTGACGATCCGCTCCGTGGTCTGGCACCACACCTTCCGCGACTGGAACCACGCCATCGCCAAGTCGAACTATGTCGGGCAGCTCGCCGCCGACACGCAGCCCATCGGCTCGCGGTTCGAGACCGGCCTGCGGCTGGTGTTCGAGTATCCCCTCAACTTCCTGAAGTTCTACATCCTGCGTCGCTTCTTCCTCGCCGGGCTCGACGGCTTCGTGATGGCGAGCGTGCTCGCCTATGGGCGCTTCATCCGGATCGCCAAGATGCACGAGGCGACCCGCGGCCAGCCCTCGACGGGGCTGCCCTTCCTGCGCCGGGCCAAGCGCCCCGCGCCGGATGCCCAGGCCGGACCCGGCTGAGGCGATTCCGGCCGCGCCGCATTCCCCAGCCGACCGCGGCCGCCGGACCGCCCCGGCCACATCCGCGACGCATTCCGCCTGCTCCTGATCGCGGTCGGCGTCCGCGCCCGGCGCGCCGCTTGCCAGGCGGCCGGGGGCGCGGCACTGTCAGCTTGGCCATACGCGTCGCGGTTCCGCCGAAGGATCGGCCCATCGCGCGACGGAACGACGGGACGTCCGGGATGATCAGGGACACGGGGAACGCCGCCGCCGGCACGACGGAAACGGGTGGCGGGTCCGGGGGGCGGACGGGAAGTCTGAGCCGCCGCGCCTTCCTGGTCGGCACCGGCGCCGGCCTCGGCGCCCTCGGGCTTTCCGGCTGCGTGTCCTCCGACGGCGTCCTGCGCGCCGAGGCGGCCAGGACCTACGGTCCGATGCCGGGCGAGAAGTTCCCGATCCCGGCGACCGACATCAGCAAGCTCGATCCGAAATACTTCCGCCGCACGGTCCCGTACGAGACCAAGGAGGCCGCCGGGACGATCATCGTCGATCCGGCCAACTACTACGTCTACCGCGTCGAGGGCGACGGGAGCGCGACCCGCTACGGCGCCAATGTCGGCCGCGACGGCTTCCGGTGGAGCGGCGACGCCTATGTCGGGCGCAAGTCCGAATGGGCGACCTGGACCCCGCCCAAGGAGATGATCAAGCGCCAGCCCGAGGCGGCCAAGTACGCCCGCGGCATGCCCGGCGGCCTCGACAACCCGCTCGGCGCCCGCACCCTGCACCTCTACCAGAACGGCGCCTACACGCTCTACACGATCTACGCCTCGAGCGAGCCCGACACGATCGGCTCGGGCATCACCAGCGGCTGCGTCGGCCTGCTGAGCCAGGACATGATCGATCTCTACGCCCGCACGTCGGTGAAGACCAAGGTCGTCGTCCTGCCGGCCTGAGGGGGCCCGCGCGACGGACGGGCTCAGCGCGGCGCGGCCATCCGCAGGGTCCCGCGGCCGGCGGCCTTGGCCGCGTAGAGGGCCGCGTCGGCGTCGCTGAACAGGTCCGAGGGCGCCGACCACGCCGCCCGCGCGATGCCCACGGAGGCGCCGAAGCGGAGGCGCACGCCGCGGTGGAGGACGGGCTCGCGCAGGGCCGCGACGATCCGCCGGCCGAGCGCCTCGCAGAGGGCCGCGTCGGCCTCCCGCCGGAGAAGGACCGCGAACTCGTCCCCGCCGATCCGGGCCACGAGGTCGGCCGCGTGGCAGACCTCGCGCAGCCGCCGGGCCGCTTCCCGCAGGCAGGCATCGCCCACGGCGTGCCCATGGGTGTCGTTGATCGCCTTGAAGCCGTCGAGGTCGACCAGCACCAGCGCGCCGGTCTCGGAGAGCTCCGCCAGCCGGCCGTCGAAGACCGTCCGGTTGGCGAGGCCCGTCATGCCGTCGAACTCCGCCATCCGGCGCGTGCGGTCCGCCAGCAGCTTCTGCTCGGTGATGTCCTGCTTGAAGCCGAACAGGCGGGCCGGAACGCCGTCCCGGGTCTCCACCGTCGCGGTGATCCGGATCCAGCGCCGGCTGCCGCGCCGCCCGACGATCTCGGATTCCAGGGTGAACGAGGACCGGCGGCCGATCGCCTCCGCCCGCACGGCCACGAGCTCGCGGCGCGCCGCCTCGGTGTAGCAGGCGAGCGTGTCCCGGCGGCTCGGCGTCGCTCCGCGCGGGAACTCGAAGAGGTCGTAGACGCCCCCGCTCCAGCGCAGGGTCTCGCCCGGCAGGTCGCAGTGCCAGAGGCCGATCCCGGCCTCGGCCGAGGCCCGCTCGAAGACGCGCGTCCGGTCGGCGAGGGCATCGGCCTGGCGCTGGATCAGGGCCGCATGGGCGGCGAGTTCGCCGCGGAGCGCGAGGATCGTCGCGGTGTCGCGCCACCGCTGCGCCGCCGCGGCGTCGACGGCATGGGTGGCCACGCGGAGGGCGGCGGAGGCCAAGCGTCCGCGACGCGGAACCCGCAGCGGGTCGGTGGGATCACCGGAAGACGTCAAGGGTCGTGCCCCGTTCGAGCCGAGGCACGAGACCCGAAGCGCGCGAAGATCGCCGGCAGCGATCTCCCCGGTTCCGAGACGTCCTCAGGTCCCCACGATAGGGGCAGCCAGGTTAACGGAGGTTAACCGCCGCGGCACGTCCTGTCACGCTTCGCTTATTCGGCGGCCTTGTCCCCGTCCTGGGCTTCGATCTTGTCGACCGGCGGCTCGGCACTCGCCACGGACTTGCGCTCGAGCATCGGCTGCAGGCGCTCGGCCAGCTGCTGGCCCAGGTGACGGGTATAGGCGTTCTGGAAGTAGCGGGTGCCGGTGCCGCGGCCGTAGAGGCGGTCATGGGCCTGGATCATCGCGTCGACTTCCGGGCGGCACAGGAAGCCGGTGATGCCGGCGGCCTCGTACCAGCGGCCCGCCCGGGCGTGCCGGGTGGCGGCCGGGTTGGACAGCACGGTCTCGGCGAAGCACTCCGTCGCCGCGCGCTCGAGGGGCGACATCACCGCGTGGGGTTGGGCCGGATTACGCCCTGCCGCCTCCGCCGCGGCGCCCCATCCCAAGGTCGTCACCAACGCGCCGAACAGCAAAGCCTTCATCGTGGGAAGCCCCGTGCGAAATCGATCTCGATCCGACGCGAGTATTCACCAGGGATTGGGTCCGGAGAAGGGCGGAAGTCCGGCACGCCGGCGTCGGACGACGATCGGCGCGCGGTTGTGGCGCGCCCATCACAGGGTGGCCTGTCAGCCCCGGCGCTCGGCGTTCCAGCGCCCGCTGCAGGCGATCAGGCCGGTGGTGTTCCAGGTGCCGTTGCCGGTGCCCGAGCGGCCGAGCCGCCCGACCACGTCGGCGGCGTCGTTGCCGCGGGAGATCACGGCCCGCACGGCGCCGCTCTGCGAGACCCGGCCGTTGATGTTGAACTCGCCGCCGGCGTAGCTCGCCTCGCCCCGCCGGATCTGCACGCCGTAGCGGTAGGCCCGGTCGCAGGGGCCGTCGAGGGTGACCACCTCGATGCTCCAGGTGCCGTCGTAGCGATTCGGCACCTGGACCTTCTTCTTGGCGGCGTCGGCGACCCCGGCGGAGGCGGTCAGGAGGGCGAGGGTGGTCGCCGCGAGGGCTGCGCGTCGCATGGCATTCCGTTCGTGTTTCGACTCGACTGGGCCGAGAACGAGCGTGGCCGCCCGTCGGTTGCGCCCCTACGCGTTCGTCGCGTGCGCCAGCGCTCCCGTCAGCAGCGCCAGAACGTCGCCGCCGGCCTGGAGATAGCCATCGACGCCGGCCGCCTTCAGGGGCTCGGCGAGGTCGCCCGCCTTGCCGGCGAGGTAAAGGGTGGCGGCGCCCGCGGCCTTGAGGGCCCGGGCGGCCTCGACCGCGTGGATCGCGTAGAGGGCGTCGGAGGAGCACAGGCAGGCGATGCGGGCACCCGAGGCGCGGAAGGCCTCCGCCAGGGCCGCCGGATCGGTGAAGCCCTCCTGGTTCACCGCCTCGATGCCGCCGGCCGCGAAGGCGTTGGCGGCGAAGGTCGAGCGGGCGTTGAAGACCGCCACGGGGCCGAGATTGGCCAGGAACACCGAGGGGCGGCGGCCGCTCGCCGCGAGCGCCGCGTCGGAGGCGTCGCGCAGGGCCTCGTAGGGCTCGGCGAGGCGCCGGGAGGGCAGGGGCGCGCCGGTCATGGCCGGCCCGCGGCCGAAGCCGGCGGCCGGGGGCGCCGCCACGGGGGCGACCTCCAGCACCGTGACGGGCTTCTCGGCGAGGTAGGGGAACTCGCTGGCGCCGGTCAGCGCCTCGCGGCGGGTGGCGACGTTCCGGGACCGGGTCGCCCGCGTCGCGGCGATCCGCTTCTGGATCATGCCGCTCCGCAGGCTCGCGACGATGCCGCCCTCATCCTCGATCTCCTGGAAGGCGGCCCAGGCGGCCGTGGTCAGCTCGCCCGTCAGCGTCTCGAAGCTGCCGGCCCCGGCGGCCGGGTCGGCGACGCGGGCGAGGTTCGATTCCTCGATGAGGACGATCTGGCTGTTGCGCGCCACGCGCCGCGCGAAGGCATCGCTCAGGCCCAGGGCCGCCGTGTAGGGCAGGGCGGTGATCGCGTCGGCACCGCCGAGGCCGGCCGAGCAGGCGGCCATGGCGGTGCGCAGGATGTTCACGAAGGGATCGCGCCGGGTCATCATCCGCCAGGCGGTCTCGGCATGGAGGCGCAGGGGCCGGGGCGCGAGGCCGCAGGCCGATTCCACCCGCGCCCAGAGCCGGCGCATGGCCCGGAACTTGGCGATGGTCAGGAACTCGTCGGCATCGGCCGTGAGCAGGACCGCGACGGCATCGCGGGCGCGCTCCAGCGGGTGCCCGTCGGCCTCCAGGACGCGCAGGTAGTCCACGGCGGTGGCGAGCACGGCCGCGAGCTCGGCGGCCTCGCTGGCTCCGGCCTCGTGGTAGGGCCGGCCGTCGGCGAGGCAGGCGCGTCCCGTGAAGCCCTCGGCGTCGAAGGCCGCGAGGGTGCGGCCGATCTCGGCGCCGTACTTCTCCGCCAGGGACCCGCCGGCGGCGAGGGTGCCGACGGGGTCGAGGCCGAGGTCGAGGTCCAGGCCCTTCAGGGTCTCGCCGCGGGCCTTGACCACGTCCTTGATCAGGAAGGCGGCCTCGATCCCGCGCGCGCCCGCGTCGAGGCGGGTGGCGATCAGCGGCAGCATCACGTTGCCGAGAGCCGCGTCGAGGTCGGCGGCGTTCGTGGCGGTGAGGCCGTAGCCGCGGGCGGCGGGGGCGCCGGCGAAGACCAGGGCGAGGGCATCGGCGCCGCCCTCGAGGTCGGCGAGGGCGAGGGCGCTCGCCTGGGCTCCCTCCGGGTGGTCGACCCGCTGGGACACGCGCCACGGGCCGGGCGCCCGCATGGGCTGCGCCACCGGCGCGGCCGCGTCGTAGAGGGGCTCGATGCGGAGGCCGTCGGCGGTCTTCGAGACGAGGCGCTTCTCGAAATCCCCGCCCTTCAGGACACCGTCGACGAGGCCGAGCCAGCGCTCGCGGGTCGCGGGCGGAAACAGGTCGGCGAGGGGACGGTCTTCCATCGGGGCTGGCCTCCGCATGTGCTTGGCTCCGGCCAAGCGGCTCGGCTCCGGCCGAGCGCGGCCGGGCCGTCTTTCCGGACAGCCCTTGCACGCGGCGGAGCGCGGACGCAATCGCCTCGCCCGCCTGTATTCTTTATCTCCGCCGGTCCGCGGATCGGCGCCCGCGCCTCAGCCGAAGAGGATCAGGCCGGCGAAGCCGAGGGAGCCGACGATGATGCGCCACCAGGCGAACAGCCGGAACCCGTGCGAGGCGACGTAGTCGAGCACCGTCCGCACCACGATGAAGGCCGAGATGAAGGCGACGATGAAGCCGATGATGATCAGGCCGGTGTCGTCCCGCGAGAGGTTCTTGTAGTTGTCGAGCAGGTCCTTGGCGAAGGCCCCCGCCATGGTGGGGATCGCGAGGTAGAACGAGAACTCGGTGGCCGAGCGCTTGTCGGCGCCCATCAGCATCGCGCCCACGATGGTGGCGCCCGAGCGCGACACGCCCGGGATCATCGCGATGCACTGGAACAGGCCGATCTTGAAGTCCATCGGCAGGGTGAAATCGAAGACGTCGCGCTTCTTCACCTCGAGCTCGGTCTCGTCGAGGACGAGCAGGACGATGCCGCCGGCCACCAGGGTCGCGCAGACGATCCAAGGGTTGAAGAGGTAGTACTTGATGTATTTCGAGAAGAGGCCGCCGATGATCGCCGCCGGCAGGAAGGCCAGCAGGATGCCGAGGACGAACCGGCGCGCCTTGGGGTCGTTGGGCAGCGACAGGGTGATGCCCAGGAGCCGGCGGAAATAGACCGCCAGGATCGCCAGGATGGCGCCGAGCTGGATCAGCACCTCGAAGGTGTTGTTGGGCGATTCGAAGCCGATGAAGTGGCCGACGAGGAGCTGGTGCCCGGTCGACGAGACGGGGATGAACTCGGTCGCCCCCTCCACCACGGCGAGCACGACCGCCTTCGCGATGCCCATCGCATCCATCATCTCAGCGCCTCGACGGTTGGGGTGTTTCGTGGGACCGGGCCGGCCCGAAGCGGGTGGTGCATCCACCTTGCGCGGCCTTCGCGGATCGGGGCCGATCCGTCAAGGTTGACGGATGGTTATCGCGTTCGCGACGAGCGTGTTAATGAGGCGGCAACCATCGGGCCATAAGTGTCATAGCTGCCGACCATCCCCGCGGGGTCTCGACGCGGCCCGTCCCCCGGCAAACCCTCCCCGTGCGAAACGGCCTCGATGGCGACGCTTTACCACTCTCCCTTCTGCCCGCATTCCCGCTTCATCCGCCTCGTCCTGTCCGAGATGGGCATGGAGCCGACGCTGATGGAGGAGCGTGCCTGGGACCGGCGCGAGGCCTTCCTGCTGATCAACCCGGCCGGGACGACGCCGGTGCTGGTGGAGCAGACCGGCCTCGCCGTGCCGGGGGCCGGCATCATCGCCGAGTATCTCGACGAGACCCGGGGGCTCGGCCTGAGCGGCCGGCGCCTCCTGCCCGAGACCACGGCGGCCCGGGTCGAGGTGCGCCGCCTGCTCGACTGGTTCCTGGTCAAGTTCAACGCCGAGGTGACCGAGTACCTCGTCACCGAGAAGATCTCGAAGCGCTTCATGAACAGCGCCAACGGCGGCGGTCCGCCGGACATGAACGCCATTCGCGCCGCGCGCACCAACGTGCGCTACCACATGAAGTATATCGGCTACCTGATGTCCCGCCGGAAATGGCTGGCGGGCGACCATCTGACCTATGCGGATCTCGCGGCGGCGGCCCACCTCTCCTGCGTGGATTATCTCGGCGACGTGCCATGGGACGAGGACGAGACGGCGAGGGACTGGTACGCGCGGGTGAAGTCGCGCCCGTGCTTCCGCACCCTGCTGGCCGACCGGGTGCCGGGCATGGCCCCGGCGGACCACTACGCGAACCTGGATTTTTGAACGCACCGCAGGCGCGCGCCGCGAACAAGCCGCCGCGGAGGATCCTCGCGGGCGCCGACCTGCGCCGGGCGGTCGAGGCGCGCGCCCGCCTCCTCGGCTTCGAGGCCGTCCGGGTCACCCGGCCGGACGCCGTTCCCGAACTCAAGGCCCGGCTCCCCGCCTGGCTCGCCGCCCGGCACCACGGCGGGATGGACTGGATGGCGGAGCGCGCCGACCAGCGCGCCGACCCCGCCACCCTGTGGCCCGGGGTCCGCAGCGTGGTCATGCTCGGCATGAATTACGGCCCCGCGGACGACCCCCTCGCGGTCCTGGCACGGACGGACCGGGCTGCCATCGCGGCCTACGCCCAGCGGCGGGACTACCACGAGGTGGTCAAGGGCAAGCTGAAGGAACTCGGCGGCTACCTGTCGGCCAAGGGCGACGTCCGGGTGAAGGTCTTCGTCGACACGGCGCCCGTGATGGAGAAGCCCCTGGCGGCCGCCGCCGGCCTCGGCTGGCAGGGCAAGCACACGGTGCTGGTCTCGCGCGCGCTCGGCAACTGGCTGCTGCTGGGCGCGATCTACACCTCGGCCGAGCTGGAGCCCGACGCGCCCGAGGCCGACCATTGCGGCTCGTGCCGGCGCTGCCTCGACATCTGCCCGACCAACGCCTTCCCGGCGCCCTACCGGCTCGATGCCCGCCGCTGCATCGCCTACCTCACCATCGAGCATGCCGGGCCGATCCCGACGGAGTTCCGCGCCGCCATCGGCAACCGGGTCTTCGGCTGCGACGACTGCCTGGCGGTCTGCCCCTGGAACAAGTTCGCCGCCACGGCCGCCGAGGGCCGCATGGCCGCGCGCGCAGACCTCGCCGCGCCGCCCCTGGCCGCGCTCGCGGGCCTCGACGAGGCGGCCTTCCGGGCGCACTTCGCCGGCACGCCGGTCAAGCGCACCGGGCGCGACCGCTTCCTGCGCAACGTGCTCATCGCGATCGGCAACTCCGGCCAGCCCGCGCTCGCCGCCGCCGCGGAGGCGAACCTGTCCGATCCGTCGCCCCTGGTGCGCGGCATGGCGGTGTGGGCGCTCGGCCGCCTCGTCGCCCGGCCGCGGCTGCGGGACCTTTTCAACGCCCGGGGTTTCGGCGAAACCGACGACGCCGTCCAGGCCGAGTGGCGCCTCGCCCTCGACCCCGCCGGCCCCGAGACGACGGGACACGCCGCCGCATGAGTCGCCTGCCATGAAGTGCTTGTCATGAATCTTTTCGTCTTCGGCCTCGGCTTCACCGCCCGCCGCTTCGTGGAGCGCGCCCGCGACCGCTTCGACAGGGTCCGCGCCACGGTCACCGATCCGGCGCGGACCGGCCCCGGCGACATCGCCGAGCTTCGGGCCTTCGGACCCGATTCCGACGACCCCCGCATCGCGGCCGACCTCGCCGACACGGATGTGCTCCTCGTCTCGGCCCCTCCGGTCCGCGACCTCGACACGACCCTCGCGGTATACCGCGACGCCATCGCGGGCAGCCGCATCGGCTGGATCGGCTACCTCTCCACGATCGGCGTCTACGGCGACCACCACGGCAACTGGATCGACGAGGACACGGCCCCGAGCCCGGTCAGCGGCCGCTCCCAAGGCCGCCTCGCCGTGGAGGCGGCCTGGCTGTCGCTCGGGCGCGAGACCGGCAAACCCGTCCAGGTGTTCCGCCTCTCGGGCATCTACGGCCCGGGCCGCAACCCGATCGTGAAGCTGCGCGAGGGCAAGTCGCAGCGGATCATCAAGCCGGGACAGGTGTTTAACCGCATTCACGTGGACGACATCGCCACGACGCTGCTGGCCTCGATCGACCGGCCGCGCAACGGCGCCGTCTACAACGTCACCGACGACGCGCCGACGCCGCCGCAGGTGGTCACCGAATACGCCGCCAAGCTCGCCGGCCTGCCGCTGCCGCCGGAGGTGGATTTCGAGACGGCCGACCTCAGCCCGATGGCGCGCAGCTTCTACGGCGAGAACAAGAGAGTGAGGAACCACCGCATCCGCCAGGAACTCGGCGTCGACCTCGCCTATCCGACCTACCGCGAGGGCCTCGCCGCCCTCGTGGCGGACGCGCGGACCTGAGACTCGCTCAGGCCGCCTGCCGATTCGCCGGCACGCCGAAATGGTCGCGATAGCGCGCCGCGATGGCCGAGACGGGCAGCACCACGAAGACGTCGATGGTGCCGAACTGGTGGTCCACCACCGCCCCATCGCCGAAGGTGGCCCCGACGCGCAGGTAGCCCTTGATCAGCGGCGGCAGCGCCTGAAGCGCCGCCTTCGGGTCGACGGCCTCGCGCGCCAGGCGGTTCATCGCGACGTAGCGCTCCGGCAGGGCGCGGGCGCACCAGCCCTCGGCGGCGCGGGCGTGGTGGTGGAGGAAGCTCAAGGGCAGGGCCAGGCGCTCGGGGTCGGTCCCCTCCAGGCTGGCGCAGCCGAGCATGGCATCGATGCGGTGATGCTGGACATAGGCCCAGATGCCGGCCCAGAGCAGTTCCACCGTCCGCTTTGTCCGGTAGGGCTTGAGCACGCAGGAGCGGCCGAGTTCGAGGAAGCGCGCCCCCGGATTGGCCGCCATCATCGGGGCGATGTCGTACTCGCCCGCGGTGTAGAAGCCGAAATGGCGGTCGGCCGCCTCCTGGCGCAGGAGCCGGTAGGTGCCGACCACCTTCGGCCGAGGCCGGCGGAAAGGCTTGGTTGCGAAGGGCGAGGCATCCACGGTGGCGTGATCGATGACGAGGAGGTGGTCGCAGACCGCGTCGTAATCGTCGATGTCCCGCCGCGACAGCATCGCGAGTCCGCTCGGGACGGCCGACATCTCCTCGTAGAACACCCGATAGCGCAAGCGCTGCGCCCGCCGGATCTCGGAGACCGTGGTGGCGAGCCGCACTTCCAGGGTGCCGATGCGGCCGAGCGTCGGCGCCAGGCCAGGCGCAGCCAGGGGTTTCCTGAGACGGGGCTTGAACCGGATCGGCGCTGTACCCGGCGGAAGCAGCAGGCCGCGCGGATGGAAGGCGGGCAGGCCGGCACGGCCCGCCTCGGCGGTGCGCTGCTTCAGCCTGGCGAAGGGGGCGTGCACATGCGCCTCCCAGCCATTGAGCCACGCCGTGGAGGCATCGCGCGCGAAGTTCGGGACCATCGTCCAATCCGCCCTGTCGGGACACCGAGGCGGCTCCGCGGGAGCCCCTGGCCTCGTGCCTTCGGGAGGTCACAAAATCACGAAGCCCACACGCTTTTATGACACGGATTGCTGTTTTGCCAGAGGGGCTTGGAATGGATCAGAACCGGCCCTTCGGCGACGTCCCGATGGGTAGTCGCCGAAGGATCGGACCCGCGCGATCTCAGACGAACTGGTTCAGGCCGGGGATCGCGCTGACGATCGGTCCCATCACGTCCTCGCCGGCCTTCTCGCGGCCATAGGCGAACAGCTCCTGGCCGAGGGGCTGCATCTGGCCCATCGGTACGCCGGCCGACATCAACTTCTGGCCCAAGGCCATGACGCCGCCGCCGCCCATCATGCCGCCGAGCATGCCCATCAGGCCGCCGCCGCCCTCGCCGGCATTGGACTCGGCGACCGCGGTCTCGGATCCCGGCAGGGCGCTGAGCAGCTGGCTCACCTCGGTGGCGGGTCCCTCCTTCTGGAGGAAGGCTAGGATGTGGCCGATGGCGGTCTGGGCCGTCGCGGCATCGAGGCCGGTCCGGGTCGTGACGCGGGCGATCAACTCTTCCATCTCAAACGGGCTCCTGGGTGGCCGTGTGTTCCGCGCGGCCGGGATTGCTGCTCGGTCGGGACGTTGTCCTTCCGGCCTCGCCGCCCCGAAATCAAGGCCGGCCCGCGAAGCGCTGGAAAATGCCGCGGTCGCGGCCCATAACCGTCAAGGTCGATGCCGCCGCGCCCAGGTCGGCGAAGAGGAGCGGACGGTCATGCAGGACGATGGCACGATCCTGGTCGGCAAGGCGCCGCTGAAGGATGGAACCTTGAAGCCCGAGGGCCTGACCCTCCGGCTCGCCAACCGCCACGGTCTGGTGGCGGGGGCCACCGGCACCGGCAAGACGGTGACCCTTCAGGTGATGGCGGAGGGCTTCTCCAATGCCGGCGTCCCGGTCTTCGCCGCCGACATCAAGGGCGACCTCTCTGGGCTCGCGGCGGCCGGCGAATCCAAGCCGGTCTTCGTCAAGCGCGCCGAGGAACTGGGGATCCCCTACGAGCCCGACCGATTCCCGACGGTGTTCTGGGACCTGTTCGGCGACCAGGGTCACCCGATTCGCTGCACCGTCATCGAGATGGGACCGCTGCTGCTCGCGCGCCTGCTGGAGCTCAACGATACCCAGGAGGGCGTGCTCAACATCGCCTTCCGGGTCGCCGACGACAACAAGTGGCCGGTCCTCGATCTCAAGGACCTGCGCGCCCTGCTCCTCTACCTCACCGAAAACCTGAAGGCGGTCTCGGGCCAGTACGGCAACGTCTCGGCGGCTTCGGTCGGCGCCATCCAGCGCCAGCTCCTGATGCTGGAGAACCAGGGCGCCGACCGATTCTTCGGCGAGCCGGCCCTCGATCTTAATGACTTCATGCGGGTCGATCGCGAGGGGCGCGGCATCGTCAATATCCTTGCCGCCGACAAGCTGATGCAGCGGCCCCGGCTCTACGCTTCGTTTCTGCTCTGGATGCTCTCAGAGCTGTTCGAGCAGCTGCCCGAGGTCGGCGACCTCGACAAGCCGAAGCTGGTATTCTTCTTCGACGAGGCGCACCTGCTGTTCGACGATGCTCCGAAGGCCCTCCTCGATGCGGTGGAGCAGGTGGTGCGCCTCATCCGCTCGAAGGGGGTCGGCGTCTACTTCGTCACGCAAAACCCCCTCGACGTGCCGGAATCCGTCCTCGGCCAGCTCGGCAACCGGGTGCAGCACGCGCTGCGCGCCTTCACGCCGCGTGATCAGCGCGCCGTGAAGGCCGCCGCCGAGACGTTCCGCCAGAATCCCGGCTTCGACGTCGCTCAGGCGATCACCGAGCTCGGCGTCGGCGAGGCGCTGGTGAGTTTCCTTGAGGCGAAGGGTACGCCCTCGGTGGTGGAACGCGCCCTGATCGCCCCGCCGCAGGGGCGCGTCGGTCCGATCACCCCGGCCGAGCGCGCCGAGCTCATCGCGAAGAGCCCGGTGCGGGGCAAGTACGACCAGTCGGTCGACAACGAGAGCGCCTACGAGATGCTGGCCGCCCGCAAGGGCCTCGATGGCGCCGGCACGGACGGGGCCGAGCCTGCGGAGGGGGGGCTGGGTGGCATGCTCGGCGGCTGGCTCGGGGGCGTCCTCGGCTCGAAACCCACGGGCAAGGGCGGCCGTCGTCCGGCCCCGGGCCTCGCCGAGCAGGTCCTCGGCAATGCCGCCCGCTCCATGGCCCGCAAGGTCGGGACCGAGGTGGGGAACGCAATCCTGCGAAATGTGCTGGGCGGGCTCACGAAGCGCTAGGGCGTCGGGCACCGACGCAGTCGCCAGCATTGACAAAATACCCCGTCACCGCCTATCCACCGCCTCTCGCGCGGCTTCCTCGACGAAGTCCGCGCGTTTCGCGTTCGCGCTCGGCCCAGGCGACAAGCCCCGATCCGGTGTCGCGGATGACCTGAACAAGAAGACGGTCCAGGATTCGCCGCGAGGCGCGCCGGAGGCCGGCAGAGAACACGAAGAGAGAACGATGTTCGCAGTCATCAAGACGGGCGGCAAGCAGTATCGCGTTGCCGCCAACGACACCATCACGATCGCCACCCTCGAAGGCGAGGCCGGCTCGGCCGTCACCTTCGGTGACGTGCTCCTTTTCACGAACGGCGAAGGCGCCACTCAGGTCGGCGCGCCGCTGCTCTCGGGCATCAGCGTCACCGGCGAGATCGTCAGCCACGGTCGCGACGCGAAGGTCATCGCCTTCAAGAAGCGTCGCCGCCAGAACTCCCGCCGCAAGCGGGGCCACCGCCAGCACCACACGGTGGTCCGCATCACCGGCATCAGCGCCTGACGATCCGACCTGAGATCCAAGAATTCGGAGTAACTCCTCATGGCCCATAAAAAAGCAGGCGGCTCGTCCCGCAACGGCCGCGATTCGGCCGGCCAGCGCCTCGGCGTGAAGAAGTTCGGCTCGGAAGCCGTCATCCCGGGCAACATCATCGTGCGGCAGCGCGGCACCAAGTGGCATCCCGGCACCAATGTCGGCATCGGCACGGACCACACCCTGTTCGCCAAGGCCGCTGGCCGCGTACTGTTCGAGACGAAGCGCGGCCGCGCCTTCGTCACCGTCGTTCCGGTTCAGGAAGCCGCCGAGTAAGGCGCTTCCCCGGGGCCTTCCGCCAGGCGGGTCCGACCACCAGATGATCCCGGGGAAGATGGGAAACCGTCTTCCCCGTTGTCGTTTCTCGCCCTCGACGCTTCGGTGGCGCGCCAGCGCCCCGACATCCAACCTGATCTCGAGTCCGCCCGTGAAATTCCTCGACGAAGCCAAGGTCTATGTCCGCTCCGGCGACGGTGGCGCCGGCTGCGTGGCCTTCCGCCGCGAAAAATTCATCGAGTTCGGCGGGCCGAACGGCGGTGATGGCGGGCGCGGCGGCGATGTCTGGGTCGAGTGCGTCGACGGGCTCAACACGCTGATCGACTATCGCTACCAGCAGCACTTCAAGGCCAAGAAGGGCGAGCACGGGATGGGCTCGAACCGCCACGGGGCCAACGGCGCCGACGTGGTGCTGAAGGTGCCGGCCGGCACCGAGATCCTGGCGGAGGACGGCGAGACCCTGATCGCCGACATGACCCATGTCGGCCAGCGCGTGCGCCTCGCCAAGGGCGGCAACGGCGGTTTCGGCAATGCCTACTTCACCACCTCGACCAACCGGGCTCCGAAGCACGCCAATCCGGGCCTGGAAGGCCACGAGCAGTGGGTCTGGCTGCGCCTGAAGCTCATCGCCGATGCGGGCCTCGTCGGGTTGCCCAATGCCGGCAAGTCCACGTTTCTCGCCACCGTGACGGCGGCCAAGCCCAAGATCGCCGATTACCCCTTCACGACGCTGCATCCGGGCCTCGGCGTGGTGCGCTCCGACGAGCGCGAGTTCGTCCTCGCCGATATCCCGGGCCTGATCGAGGGCGCCCATGATGGGGTCGGCCTCGGAGACAGGTTCCTGGCCCACGTGGAGCGCTGCCGTGTGCTGCTGCACCTCGTGGAAGCCACCAACGAGCATGCCGGGCAGACCTACAAGCTCGTCAGGCGCGAACTCCAGGCCTACGGCCACGGCCTCGACGAGAAGCCCGAGATCGTTGCGCTCTCGAAGGCCGACGTGGTCGATCCGGACGTCCTCAAGGAGCAGGTCGCTCGTCTGAAGCGCGCCTCGAAGAAGAAGCCCCTGGTCCTGTCGTCGGCCACCGGCCTCGGCGTGCAGGATGCGTTGCGGGCCCTCGCCCGCGAGATGGACGAGGCCAAGCTGGCCGAGGCCGAGGCGCGGCCTGCGGAGGCGTGGCAGCCCTGAGGAGAGGCGGCAAGCCCTTGTGCGAAGGGCGACCGGTCGTCACAAGCGGACAATCGTCCTCCCGCCGACGCTGCCGATGACCTCCGACGTCCAGATCCCCAACCTCCAAGATTTCCGCCGCATCGTCATCAAGGTCGGCTCGGCCCTCCTCGTCGATCGGACGCGCGGGCGCCTGCGCCATGCATGGCTGAGCGCGCTCGCCGAGGACATCGCAGACCTTCATGCCAGCGGGGCCGACGTACTCGTGGTCTCCTCCGGTGCCATCGCGCTGGGACGCACGGTGCTCGGCTACCCGCCCGGGACCCTGCGCCTTGAGGAAAGTCAGGCGGCGGCGGCCGTCGGGCAGATCGCTCTGGCGCGGCACTGGTCGGAGGCTTTGGGACATCACGGCATCGCGGCCGGCCAGATCCTAGTGACACCGCAGGACACCGAAGAGCGCCGGCGCTACCTCAATGCCCGTGCCACGGTTCTGAAGCTCCTCGAGGTGCGAGCCGTGCCCGTGGTCAACGAGAACGACACGGTCGCCACCAGCGAGATCCGCTACGGCGACAACGACCGCCTCGCCGCCCGTGTCGCGACGATGATCGGCGCCGACGTGCTGGTGCTGTTCTCGGACATCGACGGCCTCTACACCGCGCCGCCGCACACCGACCCGGACGCGCGTCACCTCCCTCTGATCGAGCGGATCACCCCCGAGATCGAGGCCATGGCCGGCGGTCCCGCCTCGGAGCTCTCGCGCGGTGGCATGCGCACCAAGGTCGAGGCGGCCAAGATCGCCGCGAGCGGCGGCACCCACATGATCATCGCCGACGGGCGCGAGAAGAACCCCCTGCGCACCATCCTCGGGGGCGGGCCCTGCAGCTGGTTCCTGTCCGGCTCGAACCCGGTCACCGCCCGAAAGAGCTGGATCGCCGGATCCCTGGAGCCGCGCGGCATCCTCACCGTCGATGCCGGCGCGGCGCGCGCCCTCCAGGGCGGCGCGAGCCTGCTGCCGGTTGGAGTCATCAAGGTCCAGGGCGGTTTCGGGCGAGGCGACGCGGTGGTGATCCGCGACGAGGCCGGGCGAATCCTGGGACGGGGCCTCGTGGCCTATGACAGCGACCAGGCCCTGCGCATCATCGGCAGGCCGAGTCGTGAGATCGCAGATCTTCTCACCCACCCCGGCCGCGCCGAGATGGTGCATCGCGATGACCTCGCTATGGTAGGGGAATAGCTGATCTGTCAGCGGGAATGCTTGTTTTGACCGTATCCGGCATGGCATGACGGACGTTAACACATGGCGGCCGCGCCCCATTTCCGGGACGGTCGCGAGGATGAAGGCCGTGCCCGTTCTGAACCTGCGAACCGATTTTGTGCCCCCCGGCGACCTCTCCGAGGAGATGAACGCCATCGGCCGGCGCGCCCGCGCCGCCGCCCGGCAGATCGCCCTCGCCCCAGCTCAGACCAAGGACACGGCCCTACGCCTGATCTCCGAGCGCCTGCGCGCCGAGCGGGACGGCATCCTGGCCGAGAACGCCCGCGACGTGGAAGCGGCTCGCGCCGCCGGCCAGACCCAGGCGCTCATCGACCGGCTCACGCTCGATGCGGGCCGCCTCAGCGGCATAGCGGACGCGGTGGCCAAGATCGGCGCGCTGCCCGATCCCGTCGGACGGCAGGTGGCGGCATTCGAGCGGCCCAATGGCCTGCTGATCGAGCGCATCGCCGTGCCCCTGGGGGTGATCGGCGTCATCTTCGAGAGCCGGCCCAACGTCACCGCCGATGCCGGCGCGCTCTGTCTCAAGGCCGGCAACGCGGCGATCCTGCGGGCGGGCTCGGACAGCCACCGCTCCGCGATGGCCATCGCCCGCGTCATGCGCGCCGGACTGGAGCAGGCGGGCCTGCCCGCGGACGCCATCCAGATCGTGCCGACCCGCGACCGCGCAGCGGTGGGAGCGATGCTGACCGGCCTCGACGGCGGCATCGACGTCATCGTACCCCGCGGCGGGCGCGGCCTCGTGGAGCGGGTGCAGGCGGAAGCCCGCGTGCCGGTCTTCGCGCATCTCGACGGCATCTGCCACGTCTACGTGGCGGCGGGTGCCGACCTCGAGATGTCCCGGACCATCGTCCTCAACAGCAAGATGCGGCGCACCGGCATCTGCGGCGCCGCCGAGACCTTGCTGGTCGACCGTGCCTGCGCCGCCACACATCTGGGCCCCCTCGTCTCCGCTCTGCTGGCGGCGGGCTGCGCCGTGCGCGGCGACGCCGCCACCCAGGCCGTCGACGACCGGGTCACCGCCGCCACCGAGGCCGACTGGCGCACCGAGTATCTCGACGCGATCATCGCGGTGCGCGTGATCGACGGCCTCGACGCCGCGATCGCGCACATCGAGACCAACGGCTCGCACCACACCGACGCGATCATCACCGACGACATGGCCGCGGCGACCCGCTTCCTCGCCGAGGTCGATTCGGCGATCGTGACCCACAACGCCTCGACCCAGTTCGCCGACGGCGGCGAGTTCGGCTTCGGAGCGGAGATCGGGATCGCCACGGGTCGCATGCACGCGCGTGGGCCGGTGGGCGTCGAGCAACTGACCACCTTCAAGTACCGCGTCCACGGGAACGGGCAGACCCGTCCTTGATGCGGGGCTTCCCGATCCGTCCGGACCCCGATGCGCCTTGACGCGTCGGGGCCGGCGCACCTGCCCCCCGTCGCGTCGGGCCTGCGCATCGGCCTCTATGGCGGCTCCTTCAACCCGGCCCATCTCGGGCATCGGCATGTCAGCCTCGTTGCCCTGAAACGCCTGCGTCTCGATCGCGTCTGGTGGATGGTGACGCCGGGCAATCCACTGAAGGACCGGGGCGATCTCGCGGCCATCGACCGGCGAGTGCAGCGGGCAGACCGCGTCGCCCATCATCCCCGCATCGCGGTGACGGATTTCGAATCGCGGATCGGTGCGCGCTACACCCGCCAGTCCCTGCGCTTCCTCACCCTCCGCAACCCGTCGGTGCGCTTCGTTTGGATCATGGGCGCCGACAGCCTCGCGACATTTCATCGCTGGCAGGGATTTTCCGAGATCGCGAGCCTGATGCCGATCGCGATCATCGATCGGCCGGGCTTTACCCTGACCGCGCCGGCCGCCCGCGCGGCCCGAGCCCTCGGGCGCTGGCGCATTCCGGAGCCGGAGGCGCCGACCCTGGTCGACCGGCCGGCCCCTGCCTGGGTCTTCCTGCACGGGCCGCGCTCGACCCTCTCCTCGACGGCGCTGCGGGCCAGCACGGAAAGCGGCGCTTAGGCCGGTCATGGAAAAGGCAAGAGCCACATTCCACTTTATCCGCATACAGGGTACGATCACGGGATGACGATGGCGATTGCAGGAACCCAGACGCTGAACGACGCGGCCCACACCGGATCCTCAGGCTCCGACGATTCCACCGACCGGAAGATCGACGATCTCCGAAGCTTGGCCCTCGACTGCCTCGAGGACATGAAGGCCGAGGAGACGATCGAGATCGATCTGATGGGCCGGACCTCCCTGGCTGACACCATGATCATCACGTCCGGCCGCTCCCAGCGCCACGTCGGCGCCATCGCCGACCGGGTCCTGCAGGAGATGAAGTCGAAAGGGCTCGGCACCGCGCGCGTCGAGGGCCTCCCGGCCTGCGACTGGGTGCTGATCGATGCCGGCGACATCATCCTGCACATCTTCCGTCCGGAGGTGCGCGGCTTCTACAATCTCGAGAAGATGTGGGGTGCCGACCGTCCCACCAGCGACCGTCCCCTCTCCGCCCTGGCCGAGTGAGCGCCGGCGCCGCTCCGTGCGCCTCCTCGTGGCGGCGGTCGGTCGCCTGAAGCCCGGTCCCGAACGCGATCTCGCTGCCCGTTACCGCGAGCGCGCCGCGCAAGTGGGTCGCGGTCTCGGCTTCCCCGCTTGCGACATCGCCGAAATCCCGGAGAGCCGGGCGCGTCGTGCCCAGGACCGCGCTGCCGAAGAGGGGGTTGCGATCCTCGCGCATGCGACCGCCGGTGCGGTGCTGGCGGTCTATGACGAGCGCGGGCGCTCCGACCTCACCAGCGAGACCATCGCGACGCGGGTCGGCGACTGGCGCGATGCCGGCCGCTCAATCCTCGTCCTCGCCATCGGAGGCGCCGACGGCTTCGACCCCGGCGTACGGAACCGGGCCGAGCTCGCCCTGTCCTTCGGTGCCGCCACCTTGCCGCACGGGCTTGTGCGCGTCCTCGCCCTGGAGCAGGTGTATCGCACGCTGACGATCCTTGCCGGCCACCCGTACCACCGCGGAAATCTCGACGAGCGATGAATCCGGCCAAGCGACGCAGGCGAGACGGCATGAGAGGCGGCCTGCTGGCGCTCGCGCTGCTCGCCCTGCCGGTCGCACTCCGCGCGGAGGAGCCGGCGACGCCTGAGGCGGTCCAGAAGGCCCTCGAGGAGAAGGCTCGCCGGGCCGAGAACCTCCGGCGCATCGAGGAGGCGCTGGCCGCCAGCACCGGAGTCCGCGCCAAGTACGAGGCGGAGATCGCCAGCATCGGCGGCGACCGGGCCAAGCTCAACGCCGCCCTCGTCGACGCCGCGCGTCAGGCTCAGGCCACCGAAGTGCGCATGAGCCGCCTGGAGGAGCGCCTGAAGACACTGGGCGCAAGCGAGTCGGCCCTGCGGCGGTCGCTGGACTCCCGGCGCGGCGTCATCGCCGAGATCCTGGCGGCCCTCCAGCGGATGGGGCGGCGCCCGCCACCGGCCGTGCTGGTGCGGCCGGAGGACGTGCTCGCGGTGATCCGGACCTCGATGCTGCTCGGCGCCGTCGTGCCAGAACTGCGTGGCGAGGCCGAGACCCTGGCAGGTGACCTCACCGAACTCGTCAGGCTGAAGGGGCTCATCGCTTCCGATCGCGAAGGTTTGACCAACGATCTGGCCAACTGGGCCCGAGAGCAGCAGCGCCTGAACGCCCTGATCGCGGCGCGGCGCACCCGCCAGGCCGAGATCGAGAGCGGACTGGCCGCGGAGCGGACCCGAACCGCCGAACTTTCCGTCCAGGCGCGCAGCCTCAAGGACCTCCTCGACCGGATGGAGGGGGAGGTCGCCTCCGCTCGCCGCGCGGCCGAGGAGGCCCGGGCGGCCGAGACCCGCGAGGCCCGCGCGACGCAGGAGCGCTTCGCTGCCGCCGGCGCTCGGGATCCGGCCCGGCTGGCACCAAAGGTGCGCTTCGTCGATACCCGTGGCGACCTGCCGCGTCCGGTCAGCGGTGCGCTCCTGCGCAGCTTCAACCAGCCCGACGGCAACGGTGGCACGACCCGCGGCATATCGCTCGCGACCCGGCCGAAGGCCGTGGTTTCGTCACCGGCCGATGGCTGGGTGTCCTTTGCCGGGCAATTCCGCTCATACGGGCGTCTCTTGATCATCAACGCCGGCGATGGCTACTATCTCTTGTTGGCGGGGATGGACCAGATCAACGTCGAGGTCGGCCAGTTCGTGCTTGCGGGCGAGCCGGTGGCGGCGATGGGGGAGAGCGGGACCGGCGCCGATGCGGCGGCCGGCGATCGCGGCGATCCGGTCCTGTACGTAGAGTTCAGAAAAGACGGCGGCTCCATCGACCCGGAGCCTTGGTGGGCGAAAAGCCCCAGCGAGAAGGTTCGCGGATAATGCGCAAGGTTTCCCTCGTTCTGCTCGGCGCGTTCATCGGCGTCGGGTCCTCCATGGTGGCGACCCAGACCCGCCTGCTCTCCGGGACCAGCGCGGTCGCGGCCTCCGCCGAAACCTACCGCCAACTCAGCCTGTTCGGCGACGTGTTCGAGAAAGTGCGCACCGACTACGTCGAGAAGCCGGACGAGGCGAAGCTGATCGAGGCGGCCGTCAACGGCATGCTGACCTCCCTCGACCCGCATTCGAGCTACATGGATTCCAAGAGCTTCCGCGACATGCAGGTGCAGACCCGCGGCGAGTTCGGCGGCCTCGGCATCGAGGTCACGATGGAGGACGGCCTGATCAAGGTCGTGACCCCGATCGACGACACCCCCGCCTCGAAGGCCGGCATCCTCACCAACGACGTCATCACGCAGATCGACGAGGATCAGGTCCAGGGCCTGACCCTGAACCAGGCCGTCGACAAGATGCGCGGCCCGGTGAACTCGCCGGTGAAGCTGAAGATCAGCCGCAAGGAGTCGAAGGACCCGATCGAGGTCACGCTCAACCGCGACGTGATCAAGATCAAGCCCGTGCGCTCCCGCGCCGAGGGCGGTGACGTCGGCTACATCCGCCTGACCCAGTTCAACGAGCAGACCTTCGACGGCCTGCGCGCGGCGATCGACAAGCTGAACACCGATATCGGCGCCGACAAGCTCAAGGGCTACGTGCTCGACCTGCGCAACAATCCCGGCGGTCTCCTCGACCAAGCCGTGATGGTGTCGGACGCCTTCCTCGACCGTGGCGAGATCGTCTCCACCCGCGGCCGCAACCCGGACGAGACCCAGCGTTTCTCGGCCAAATCCGGCGACCTGACCAAGGGCAAGCCCATCGTGGTGCTGGTGAACGGCGGGTCCGCTTCGGCTTCCGAGATCGTGGCGGGCGCCCTGCAGGACCACAAGCGTGCCACGGTGCTGGGCACGCGCTCGTTCGGCAAGGGCTCGGTGCAGTCGATCATCCCGCTCGGCGGCAGCGGTGCCCTGCGTCTGACCACGGCGCGGTACTACACGCCGTCGGGCCGCTCGATCCAGGCCAAGGGCATCGAGCCGGACCAGGAGGTCCTGCAGGAGGTGCCCGATGAGCTGAAGGGCAAGGACGAGACCAAGGGGGAGGCCGGCCTGAAGGGGCACCTCAAGCAGAAGGATGTCGAGGAGCGCGGCGGTTCGTCCGCCTACGTTCCGCCGGATCCGTCCAAGGACAAGCAGCTCATCGCCGCCTTCGATTTCCTGCGCGGCATCCAGAAGGGTGCGGCCAATACGCCGAAGGCGGCCGTTCCGAACTGAACTGGATCCGCCTCGCCTTAGCGAAGCGTTAACCATGACGGCCCCCAATGTCGGTTCAGGACCGACGCTGGGGGCCGTCGCCGTTTCGGCCATGACCCCGACGATCGTCGGTCCGGGAGCCTGGGGAAGCGGCTGCGCGTGGCCACCGACGACATCCTGACCCGTCCGCTCGGCGGCAAGCCGACCGCCGGCCAGCGCCTGCGGTCGTTGCGACAGGTGCGGGTGAACCCCCCGATGATCTTCAGCGGACTCCTGGCGGGTCTCGTCCTCGGTGCCAGCATCCTCGTCGTGGCCGGCGATCCCGAAGGGGGCGAACCGAGCGCGGTGGCGGTCATCGCGCTTCGTGAACCGGCGGTCCCGGAGCCGGCCGTGCAGGCGGCCGCCCGGCCCGAGGCGCCGAAATTCGGTCCGAGCAGCGCGAGCGACGTCGAGAACGCCTCGGGCGTGACCGTGGTGCGCCCGACCGGCACGGCGGCGCCTACCGACGCGGTGGTGATCCAGGTCCCGTCGGCGGCGCCGGAGAAGCTGAGCGCCGCCCCGGATCCGCGCCTCGTCGAGCGCGGGCGCCACGGCAACATTCCGCGCCTCGGGGACGGGCGCCTGCGCGCCCTTGACGTCTACGCGCGGCCGGATGCCGGTGGCGCCGGTCCCCGCATCGCCATCCTGGTGTCCGGCCTGGGGATCGGGCAGGCGGCCACGGCCAGCGCCATCACCCGGCTGCCCCCCGCGATCAGCCTCGGCTTCGCCCCCTACGGCAGCGATCTTGAGCGGACCGTGGCGCGGGCCCGCGAAGCCGGGCACGAGGCCCTGCTCCAGGCGCCGATGGAGCCCTTCGACTATCCCGACAGCGATCCCGGTCCCCAGACGCTGCTCACGAGCTCGCGCCCGCCGGAAAATCTCGACCGCCTGAGCTGGGTCATGAGCCGGTTCTCCGGCTTCGTCGGCATCGTCAACTACATGGGCGCGAAGCTCACCAGCGACCCGGCCGCCCTGGAGCCGGTCCTGCGCGAGATCGGCGCCCGCGGCCTCGGCTTCGTCGACGACGGAACCTCGCCGCGCTCTCTCGCCGCTTCGCTGGCCGCTAAGGTGAAGGTACCCGTCGCCCGGGCCGAGATCGTGCTCGACGCCCTGCCGCGTCCCGAGGCCATCGACCGGGAACTCGCCCGGCTCGAAGCCCAGGCCCGGCAGAAGGGCTTCGCCTTCGCCTCCGCATCCGCCCTGCCGATGAGCATCGAGCGGATCGCCCGCTGGGCCGCCGAGGCGGAGGCGCGCGGCATCCGGCTCGTCCCGGTCAGCGTTGCCCTGCGGGGCGGTGGTCCGAATACCCGGCTCACCAGCGCGAAACCCTGAGGCGTTCGCGCCGACGGCCCGACCTGGAATTGCGCTCTGCCGCCGTTTCGTGCGTTGCGGCACATGCCGCGCCTGCCTATGGTCGCGCCCATGACCGCATCCCCGATCGCCGGCGGCGCCGACCTCCCGTACCGTCCCTGCGTCGGCATCACGCTGATCTCGCGCGCCGGTCTCGTCTTTATCGGCCGGCGGCGTGCCGATGCCGGGCCGGAGCACGTGGCGGACGGACGGGCTTGGCAGATGCCCCAGGGCGGGATCGACGAGGGCGAAGATCCGGCCGCGGCCGCCCTGCGCGAGCTCTACGAGGAGACAAACGTCGCGCCCGGTTCGGTGGTCCGCCTCGGGGAGACCGCGGGTTGGCTTTCCTACGACCTGCCGCCGGAGGTGCTCAAGCAGGCCTGGAAGGGGCGCTACCGCGGCCAGACCCAGAAGTGGTTCGCCTTCGGCTTTCTCGGTTCCGACGACGAGATCGACGTCGCGACACCCGGCGACGGAGCCTTCAAGTCCGAGTTCGACGCCTGGCGCTGGGAGCCCATCGCCGGGCTGCCGGACCTGATCGTGCCGTTCAAGCGGCCGGTCTACGAGGGCGTGGTTCAGGCCTTCGCGGGACTCACGGCGTGGCGCGCCCCCGCGTGACGGCCTGACGCCCGATGCGATGGTGGTCGATCCCGATCCTGTTGGTGCTCGGATGGTTCGCGTACACGCTGACACCGCTCTGGGCGCTCTACGATCTCGCCCGTGCGGTGCAGGCGCACGACACCGACTACATCGGCCGGCACGTCAACTTCCGCACCCTGCGCTTGTCGGTGATCCGTCAGGCCGCGGCGGCTGCGCAGGCGCGCGATCCGGCGGCACCCGACGCCGAGCCACGGGAGCGCCAGCGCATCGCCGAGGCCGCCGCCGCCCTGGCGATCCCCATCGCCGAGGCCCTGGTCACGCCCGCCACGGTGGTCGATCTCCTCGATGACGGCTGGCCGCAATCGGTGGAGCTCGGCCGCAACCCGCCGGAGGGCAAGTCCGGGGGTGGGGGCCTGCGCATCGACAGCCTGCGCCGGCTGATCCCTTTCTACCTCGCCTCGGAGATGCGAGGGTTTCGCACCGTCGTGATCGGCGTGCCGCCTGAGGCCGGCCGCGACCGCCGTCTGCGGATTCGCCTGCGCCTGCGCGGCTGGACCTGGCGCCTCGTCGATATCGAGCTCAACGACGAGCTGCGCGAGCGCATCGCCCAGGCCTTCGCGCGCACCGGCGCGAAGGCCCGCTGAGAGGTCGGATCCGCTTCAATCCGCGTCCTCGGTGCCCCGATTGGTGAACCGCGCATTGCCGAGCCCGGTGCCGATGGTGAGAACGCCCCACCGCGTCACGGTCTTGCGGTCCGGAACCTCGCTGAGGCCCTGCACCACGGCGTCGTTGTGCATCACCACCATGGTCGGATGCTCGCCGATGCGGGGGATCGCCGCCGTGATGCGCTCGACGAGATTGAAGTCGCTGCCTTCCCAGTTGCCGGGCAGGTTCTGCCCGCCGCGATCGATCGTGCCGTCGGCCTCGATCATGCCGGGGCAGCCGATGCCGAGGAAAGGCGCCAGGGTTAGGTTGGCGCGGTCCGCCCGCCGGATCAGGTCGTTGAGCATGCCCACGAGGCGCTCCACCGCCTCGTCGCGGCTGGGCATCGGATCCTCGTCGCAATGGCGCCAGATTTCGGAGCGCCAGACTTCGCTGCGCGACAGATCTGCGGCCTTCCTGAGGTTCGTGACCACGACCCCCGCGCGGATGTTGCTGCCGCCGATGTCGACGGCGAGCAGGCTGTCGTAACCGGAGAACATCCAGGACGGCGCCAGGTGCACGGCGCCGATCAGGCCGCCTTCGTCGGGATGGTGCCGGATCGGTTCGAGGGTGATGTCGAGGCCCCCGGCGCGCAGGAGGAAGCCCGCGCGCGCGACCGCGAGGCGGCCGGCCCGGCTGTCGGAGAAGCCGCCGCCGACCACGATCGCCTCGGTGCCCTCCCAGCCGTCCTGGCCGAGAAAGAGGCGGGCCACCCGCGCGAGCTCCTGGGCAAAATCCTCGACGGCACTGAGCACCACGCCGGAGGCGAGGGGATCGTCGCCGAGCAGGATCTGGTCCAGTCGACGCTTGGAGAAGTCGCAGCTGTCCTTGTCGCCGAGGGGATCGTCGCCGAGCGCGCGCAGGCGCTCCCGGCACGCTTCCAGCATCTCGCGGAACGCAGACTTCGAAACCCGGTCGCCGATGAAGCCGTCGCCGTCCTTCAGCTCGATATTGTAATCGTCGACCACCACCGACGGCAGCCGTTGCGCCGCGTGCGCGATGCCCGCCTCGCGGATCTGAGTGTCCTTCGCCATGCCTGTCCGCCTGCCCTGTGCCTGGTCCTTACGCGCAGCTCAACGCACGGGGCGTTCACTTGGGCTTGGCGGTTTCGCCCGGGGCCGGCGCCTTCGGCTCGCGAGCCTCCATCAGGTCCTCGGCCTTGTCCTCGTCGGTGTCGCCGCCGCGCTCGATCGTCTTCTCGGGATTGGAGGCCAGGGCGCGTACGATCTCGACCAGGCGCTCGCACTCCGCGGCGTACTTGTAGGTCTCCAGCACGATGGCGGCGTCGCGCAGCGTGCGCAGGTCGCGCACCGTCTGCTTGTTGGCGGTCTCGCGCAGCTCGGACTTGCCCGCGATCGCCTCCTCGAGCTTGGCGCCCTTCACGTCGCAGGCTGCCGAAGCGGCCGCTGTGGTGGCGAGGAGAACGAGGAGGGGGGCGAAGAGAGGGCGCATGCGAGGGCTCCGGACTCCGGTGGCCGAACCCGCGCCGCGCGCGGTCCGGTCTCAGCCGTGATGGGGGTGGGAACGCAGAATCTCGTTGGCGAGGGCCACGAGATGGCTCAGGCGGTAGGGTTTCGGGACGAAGACGGACTGGGTGACCGCATCGGCCTGGGAAAGATGGCCGCGCCCGCCCGAGGTGTAGACCACCGGCAGGTTCGGCAAGTGCCGGCGGGCGCGATGCGCGAGGGTGATCCCGTTCGTGTTGCGGGCCAGATCGATATCGGTGAAGAGCAGGTCGACGCGCTCCCGCGCCAGGATGTCCTCCGCCGCATCGGCATCGGCGGCGGTGAGGACGCGGTAGCCCTCGTCGAGCAGCGCCTCGGCGGCGAGCTCGCAGACCATGGCCTCATCCTCGACCACCAGGACGGTCTCGGCGGCGCCGCGGGGGCTGAAGGCGGGATGGGCGGGAAAGGCGCAGGCGAAGGAAATCATGACGCAACTCCTACTCACCCGGCGTGAGCCCCTGGGGGCCGGGCCGGATCGCAAGACAAACGGGTCGCCCAGGCGCATCGTTCGCCGCCGATCACTCCAATTGCGCGGACTTGGTAAGCGAAGCTTTAACCCTGCGGGTCGGCCGGTGAATGGACGCGCGTCCAGCCGATGACCCGTCCCTGGCACCTCGGCTTCGGCCTGATCCTCACGGCCCTCGCCGGCTACGTGGACGCCCTCGGTTTCATCCGGCTCGGCGGCCTCTACACCTCGTTCATGAGCGGGAACACGACCCAGTTCGCGGTCTCCGTCGGGCACGGCGACCCGCATCACGCCATCCTGCCGGCCCTGCTGATCGTGGCCTTCCTCCTCGGCGGCATCTGCGGCGGCGGCCTGTCGGCCCTGACGCCGGCACGCTGGGTCACCCCGGTCATCCTCGGCTTCGAGACCGCGATCGTCGGGGCCGCCTTCGAGGCCGCCACGGCCGCACCTGATTCGGGCATCGCCTCGCTGATGCTGGCCCTGGCCATGGGCGCGCAGAACGCCGTCCTGTCCCACGTCCAGGGTTTCCGGGCCGGGACCACCTTCGTCACCGGCGCCCTATTCGGCCTGGGCCAGAAGCTCGCCCTGGCGCTCGCCCGGCGCGGAGCGCGCACGGCCTGGATCGGCGACGGCGTCGTCTGGTTCTCGCTCCTCTTCGGATCGGTGGCCGGGACGGTCGCCTACGGGAAGCTGGCGTTGTATGCCCTCGCCATTCCCGCCGGCATCGCCGGCCTCCTCGCACTCCTGGCGACGGTCCTGACGGCGCGTGCGGCGCCGGCGAGGGCCGCCGCGGGGAAATGAGCCCGCGAGACCCTGGTTGAGAGATCCGCTGCGATGAGTGCCCCCTCCCTTCTCGATCACGTGACGCCGGTCGCGGCCGGCGCCCATGTCACCGCCACGGTGTGGCTGAAGGACACTCTCGCCCTCGCCCTCGGGGACGGAGGTGTGCTCCTGGCCTCCGGTGCCGAGACCCGCCGGGTCGAGGTCCACCCGGAGGCGGGCATCCTCGTGGCGGCCGGCGACGGGCGCCGCCTCGTGACCGGCGGCGACGATGGCCGGGTCGTCGTGACCTCGGACACGGGCGACGTCGTCGAGGTCGCGACCGCCAAGAACGGCGCCTGGATCGACGCCCTCGCCCTGCATCCCGAGGGCGGCCTCGCCTATGCGGCCGGGCGCAACGTCGTCGCCCGCGACGCCAAGGGACGGGAAAAGACCTTCGCGGCGCCCTCCACGGCCCGCGGCCTCGCCTTCGCGCCCAAGGGCTACCGCCTCGCGGTCGCGCACTACAACGGCGCCACCCTCTGGTATCCCAATCTCGACACCGCTCCCGACTTCGTCGAGTGGAAGGGCTCGCATATCGACGTGACCTGGTCGCCCGACGGCCGGTTCGTGGTGACGACGATGCAGGAGAATTCCCTGCATGGCTGGCGCCTCCAGCCCGATCGCGGCCACATGCGGATGTCGGGCTATCCCGCCAAGGTTCGCTCGGTCTCCTGGTCGGGCGACGGCCACTGGCTCGCCACCAGCGGCGCGGAGGCCGCCATCGTGTGGCCGTTCGATTCCAAGGAAGGTCCCACCGGCAAGGCGCCGCGGGAATGCGGCGTGCGCCCCGCCCGGGTCTCGCGGGTGGCGTTCCATCCCAAGGCCCTGGTGCTGGCCATCGGCTACGAGGACGGGTGCATCCTGCTCGTTCGCTTCTCCGACGCTTCGGAACTGCTGGTGCGCCACGCGGTCAAGGGCAGCGGCATCTCGGCCCTGGCCTGGGACGGACGCGGCAGTCGCCTCGCCTTCGGCTGCGCCGACGGGCAGGCCGGCATCCTCACCCTGCCGGCCTGACAGCGATGGCGCTGTTCGGCTTCGGTACCCGCCGGCCTCCGGCCGACCAGGGCGCCCGAGAGGCGATCGTCGCCTGGGTCCGCCGCCACGGCGGGCTCGCGGACCCCGTCGTCGTCAAGGCGAGCGAGATCGTCTGCGCCGATCCGGCCTGCCCGGGCACCGAGACCGTCATCCTGATCCTGGCGCCCGGGCGCCCGACCCGGGCCGTGAAGGTCGCGCGGCCCATGCCCGAGGTCACCGAGGCCGATATCGTCGCGGGCCTCGCGGGGGAGGGGGCTCCGTCGGAACCTTGAGCGTCCGCCCGGAACCTGCCGTGCCGTCGCACCCTTGTCCCACACCGTCACCCACGCGGAGAGGCCGGTGTTTCGTGTCCTACGCACCCTGGGGCTCGCCCTCGGACTCCTCGGCGGCGCCATTGCGGCGCAGGCTCCGGAATTTGCCCAGCAATACGCTCAGCGCCTCGGCGGCACGCTGGACGAGTTGCACCGGGTGGTCTCCGGCTTCGAGGCCGATGCCAGCGCCACCGGGCGCAGCCGCGACGATGCGGTGGCGCGCCTGCGCGGCGACGGCGACCCGCTCGTCGCCCGCCGCGGCGAGGCGGCCCGACAGGACATCGCGCGTCTCGCCGCCCTGGATCGCCAGCGGGAGGAACTCGCGGAGGCCGGCGGCCCCCTCGGCCGCGTCGTCGCGCTGATGCGCGATCCCGACCTCTCCCTCGCGCGGGCCACCTATCAGGATTACGCCCCCGCCATCCCGACCACCGCCGACGGCCTGACCGCGGGCCTCGTCGGCTTCCTCGCCACCTGGGCTGGCTGGCGCATCCTTGCCGATTTCGTCCGGCGCCTGATCGCGGGCCGCAACCGCCGGCCCGTGACCCGGCCGGCGTGAGGTGCCCGGTCCGCCCGCGAGGGCGCGACTGTTGCGCTGCGTCTACAGCTTGGCCCCCGCGGCTGCACTAGGGTCTGGTCGTTAGCGCACGGGCCTCATCCTGGCGCCGTTTCACGGCCTCCATCGAACCCATGGCGCGCGCTCCCTCCACTTCGGTCGATCCAGCCCTCGATGCCGCGGCCCTGCTGCGCCGCATCGGGTTCATCGGCCTGTTCGTGATCATCCCGGTGGCCGCCCAGGTCGCCAGGAGGGCCGTGGTCATCCTGGCGCCGATCGCCATCGCGCTGCTGCTCCTGGCGAGTGCCATCGACGGCCGGGCCCGCCCGGTCCGGCCGGCCTCTTCCCGCCTGTTGCGCTCGTCCGCCTTCCTGGCCGGCTGCCTCGTGATCCTGTGGTCGGCGCTGTCGCTGGTCTGGACGCCGTTCCTCAGCCTCGCCACCGAGCGGCTGCTGAACGTGATCGCCACGCTGCTGATGATCATGGCCGCCTATCTCGCCCTGCCGGACCGCATGCGCTCGGCCAACCTCTACCTCCTGCCGGTGGGCGTGGCGGCGGCGGCCGTCTTCGCCATCGGCCTCGGACTCACGGGGCAGGGGCCGTTCGGCCAGGGCCTGCTCGGCGCCGACGAGGACGCGATCCTGGATCGAGGCCTGATCCTCCTCGTCCTGTTTCTCTGGCCGGCCGTGTCCTGGCTCCGGTCGCGCGGGCGCAACGGCGAGGCCCTCGGGGTCGCGCTGTTAGTGTCGGTCGCGCTCCTCGTCTCCCCCGGGCCGACCACCCTGGTCGCCCTGGCGGTGGGCGCCGTCGCCTTCGCGCTCGCTGCGTTCCGGCCGGTCCTGGCGCCGCGGCTCCTCGGGGTCACGGCGGCCGCCCTGCTGGTGCTGGGTCCGATCCTGCCCTTCGTCGCCCGGCCGATCGGCGCCACGGTGTTCGGCGGCCGTGCGCCCGGCGTTCTCAGCCTCAAGGCCTGGCAGACCATCGTCACCAGCGAGCCCCTGCGGCTCGTCACCGGGCACGGCCTCGAGACGGCCCTGCGCGGGCGCTACGTCAATCTGCTGCCGATGAATGCGCCGCGCACCCTGCTGTTCGAGCTCTGGTACGAACTCGGCCTGGTGGGAGCCTTCGCCGCCGCGTTCGCCCTGCACGCCGCGATCCGGCGGGCGGGCCGCGAGGCGTCCGTGCTGGTGCCGGGTGCGATGGGAGCCTTTGCCTCGGCCTTCCTCATCGCCTGCATCGGCGTCGGGATGACGGTGATGTGGTGGCTCACCACACTGGCCCTCGCCGTCCTGGTCTTCGTCGCGGTCGAGCGCGGGCAGTTCCGCACCCGCCGGCCGAAGGCCAGCCTGCTTGCCTCCATCCGGAAGGCCTGAGCGCCTCAGGCGTCCGCGGCCGCCTCGATCGCCTCCATGTCGGCGTCGGACAGCCCGAAATGGTGACCGATCTCGTGGACCAGGACATGCGTGACGAGGTGCCCGAGGGTCTCGTCGTGCTCGGCCCAGTCGTCGAGCAGGGGGCGGCGGTAGAGCCAGACCTGGTTCGGCATCTGACCGGTCGCCAACTCGCCGCTCTGGGCGAGACCGATGCCGCGGAACAGGCCCAGGAGATCGAACGGGCTCTCGCAGTCCATCTCGCGCAGGGTCTCCTCGTCGGGGAAGTCCTCGACGTGGATCACCAGGCCGGCGCAGAGATTGCGGAACGCCAGGGGGAGGTTGGCGAACGCCGCGTGCGCCAAGTCCTCGATCGTGCCGAGGTCCGGCGCCCGGGCCGAGGTCCAGTCCGGCACGGTCCCGCCGCTCATGCGAATTCCGGCAGCACGCGCTTCGCCAGGAAGCCGGCGAGGTCGCTGGTGATGTGGTCGATATGCGGTTCGCGCACCGCCTCCTGCTCGAAGGCCTCGCGGAACGGATCGATGGTCGGCGGGACCACCAGCACGGTGGACATGCCGATGTCGTGCGGCACGATGAGGTTGCGGGCGATGTCCTCGAACAACGCCGCCCGGCGCGGCTCCACCCCGTGTCGCTTGAGGAAGCGCTCGTAGGTGGAGCGCTCGGGCTTGGGGATGAAGTCGGCGTCGGCGATGTCGAACACGTCCTCGAAGTGATCGAGGATGCCGAGCTTGGCCGCCACGTTCTCGGCGTGCCGGCGCGATCCGTTGGTGAGGATGAGCTTGCGGCCCGGAAGGCGCTCGATGGCGTCGCCCAGCGCCGGGTCGAGGCGGATCGACGAGTGGTCGATGTCGTGGGCGAAGTCGAGGAAGTCGTGTGGGTCGATCGCGGCCTCCACCATCAGCGCCTTCAGGGTCGTCCCGTAGCGATGATAGAAGTACTTCTGCAGGGCCCGGGCCGAGAGCCCGTCGAGCCCGTAGAGGCGCATCACGAAGAGGGTGATGCGCTCGTCCACCTGCGGCCAGACGCGGGCATCGCTCGGATACAGCGTGTTGTCGAGATCGAACACCCAGGTGTCGACGTGGCGAAAGCCGCGGGATTGGGCGGTGGTGAAGTGAGTTTCGCCGGGCAGGAACAAGGTGTGTCGATGTGGTTCTGGATGGGCCGCGAAGCCCGGCCGTTCGAGATGGGGACCGGGTACCGCGAAGGGAAGCGGGGCGCTTGCTTTTCAGAGCATGGCCTTGGGCATCCCGCAAGCATCCCCGTCGTTCCGGCCGTTCAGCCGGTCGTCCGATTGGCCCGCCAGTCGCGCCATCCCTGCGACGATCAGCGGTAGAATGATCGGGGTTTAGGCAAAATCAGGCCGATTTGGAATCTAAATAGGCAGCCTATTCGAAAGCGCGGCGCTATTTTGCTTGTGAGCGGAAAGACGTGGCACAGGTGCCAATTTAACCTGACATATACGAACGCCCGGCTATTCGATCATGACGGTATTGCGCGACATCGAAGTCTGCTGCCGGCCCCGTGTGGCGGGAGAAATTGCATTGCTTGCTCGCGATTTCATGAACTTCTTCGACGCCTCCAGACGGCAGGGTGTGATCCTCTCCTTCGGTGGCGACATCTCCGAGAACGTGATGTTCTCCCTCGGCGAAGTACTCAAGCTGCGCATGAGGCAGGGCGAGACCGACGCGTCGGTGGCCAAGCGCGTCTTCGCGATCTTCGTCGAGCAGGCCCAGAACGTCATCCGCTACTCGGCGGACAAGGTCGTGAAGCCGGCAGGCCCGGAGGCGGGCCTGATCAGCAACGGCGTCATCGTCGTCGGCATGGAGGGCGGGCGCTTCTACGTCGTCTGCGGCAACGAGCTGCCCGGATCCGACGTGCAGCCGTTGCGCGCCCGCCTCGACCACATCGCGAGCCTCAGCAGCGACGAACTGAAGGCCTACTACCGCGAGAAGCTGCGCCAGCCGCCGGACGAGGGCAGCCTCGGCGGCAGCATCGGCCTGATCGAGATCGCCCGGCGCTCCAGCGCACCCGTCGAGTTCGACTTCCAAGACCTCGGCGCCGGGCGCAGCTTCTTCTGCCTCAAAGCCTATATCTGACGGGCCGACCATCGATGGACCGAATCCAGCTTGCCGCCACGGACCGCTCGCCGCAGGTCGATTTCGACTTCGCGACCGGGCACCTGTCCCTGCAGGGCGAATCCTACCCCGAGGATGCGGCCGCCTTCTTCGGCCCCCTGCTCCAGGCCCTGCGCACCTACCTGATGCAGGCATCGGGACCGCCGATCGTGTTCGAGGTCGGTCTCGCCTACTTCAACTCGTCGAGCGCCAAGGCGCTGATGAACCTGTTCATGCCCCTGGAGGACGCGGCCGAGCAGGGGCGCACGGTGACGGTGCGCTGGCGCTTCGCCGACGGCGACGAGACCATCGAGGAGGCGGGCGAGGACTTCGCGGCCGACTTCTCCCATGCGCGCTTCGAGATGGTGAGGGCGGCGGCATGACCCGCGCGATCAGGGCCGTCACCGCCGGCGCCGCCGAATCGACGCCCGATTCCTTCAGTCTGTACGACGCCGAGGAGGCGGTGCTGACCCGTACCGAGGCGATGCTCTCGGGCCTCTCAGACGTGGCCGGCGGTGTTCAGGCGCTGGCCGACGCCTATCGCCGGGGCTACCGCGAGCAGCGGCGGTTGGTGCGGATGAGCGACCGGATGCAGCTCGACCTTCAGAAGGCGAACCATTGCCTCGCCGAGCAGCGTCGTGACCTCCAGGCCCTCAATGCTGCCCTGTCGAGCGAAATCGAGCACCGGACCCGCCTGGAGGCCGAGTTGCGGCGCCTCGCCGACATCGACGACCTGACCGGCGCCCTGGCGCGTCGCCGCTTCATGGAGGTCGCGGCGCGCGAATGGCTGCGCCACGGCCGCAGCGGCGCCCCGGTCTGCATCCTCATGCTCGACCTCGACCGCTTCAAGCTCCTCAACGACAGTTTCGGCCACGCCGCGGGCGACGCCGCGCTGGAATCCTTCGTGGCGACCTGCCGGGCCAGCTTGCGCACCCTCGACTTCATCGGCCGCACCGGCGGGGAGGAATTCGCCATCGTGCTGTCGGACACGGGCCTGGAGGCGGGCTTCGCCTTCGCCGAGCGCCTGCGCGAGGCCGTCGCCGCAACACCGGTGCCGACGATGGATGCCGCCATGCGGATCACCGTGAGCATCGGCGTCGCCCAGGCTCAGCCTGGGGAGAGCCTGGAGGCCGCGATGCAGCGGGCCGACGCGTCCCTCTACGCGGCCAAGGACGGCGGCCGCAACCGCGTCGCGCTCAGGTCCGGCACGCCCGATGCTCCTGGAGGTGCGACCCGCCGATGAATGCCGAGGCCGCAAAGATCGAAGCCGCAGGGTCCCGGCCCGCTGCGTCCGCGCGCCCGCGGGGCGGTTCCCTGCGTGGGGCCGGTCCTCGACGCAGCAGCGATTTCCTCAAGGCCGCCGGCTTCGTCGACGTGCCCACCGCCGAGCCGGGGTCGATGCGTCCCGGTGCCCTGCGGGGCTCGGCCCAGGGGCGCGACCTCGACAGCCTCGCCCACACTCTCTTCCTGCGGATCTACCCCGTCATCGCGGTCGTCGTGCTGGTCACCCAGATCGGCATCGCCTGGGTGAATTACCGCGATCAGCTCCACCTCTACACCGAGCGCGCCGACCTCATGGCGTCCCTGACCGCCAAGGCCATCGCCGGCCCCGACTGGAGCGCCAGCCCGCAGGTCTATCGCCGGCCGATGGAGGCGCTGACCCTGGATCCTGCGTTCCGTGCCGCCACCCTGCGCGATGCCGCCGGCAACGTATTGATCTCCCTTGGCGAGGCGCGGCGCGGGCGCTCTTTCGAGGAGATCACCGCCCGGGCCGACCTCGCCGGCGCCCCGGGTGGGGCGCCCGTGGGACGGCTGACCCTGTCGATCTCCGCCGAAGCCCTGCGCGGCAATGCCGAGAAGCAGGCGGTGCTCGCCGTCGTGACCAGCCTGATCCTGATGCTCGCCTTCGTGCTGACCCTGCACGCCAACGTGCGCCGCCACGTGCTGGGTCCTCTGAAGCGCCTGCTGCTCGCCATGCGCGAAGTCGAGCACAAGCGCTGGGTGCCGGTGGAACTGGATGGGGCGTTCCGCGCAAGCAACGAGATCGACGTCATCTCACAGGCCTTCAACCGCATGGTCGACGGCCTGCGCTCCGGCGACGAGGCCAGGTACCTGCTGCAGCAACTGGAACAGGCACACCGGAAGCTGGAGGACGCCAACCACCTCGTGATGGAGAGCATCGGCTATGCCCGCCGCATCCAGAGTTCGGTGCTGCCCGAGCGCTCCGCCCTCGACGGCAGCGGCCTCGAGGTTGCGGTGCTCTGGGAGCCGCTGCACATGGTGGGTGGCGACTACTTCTGGCTCGAGGAGATCGACGGTCTCGGCATCCTGCTGGTCGCCGACTGCACCGGGCACGGGGTGCCGGGCGCCTTCCTCACCCTCATCGTCGCCACCGCCCTCGATCGGCTGATCCACGAGCGCGGCCTGCGCGACCCGGCCGCGATCCTGGAGGCTCTCGACGGCATGGTCCGGACCCGGCTGCGCCAGGATGGACGCGGCGCGGAATCCGATGACGGCCTCGATTGCGGTCTCTGCATTTGGGACCCGGTCGCGTCCGAGATCCGCTTCGCCGGCGCCGGCACGGCGCTGACCACCATCGACGGCGCGGCGGTGACCCGCATCCGAGGGAGCAAGCGCGGCCTCGGCTATCCGCAGCGTCCGGGCGAGCGCTTCGCCGTCGAGGAGAGCCGCCTGCGCGTCACGTCCGGCATGACCCTCTACCTCATGACCGACGGCATCACCGATCAGATGGGCGGCCCCGGGCCGGCCCGCCGCCTCCTCGGCCATCGCGGCGTGACCCAGATCCTGGGCAATCACCAGGCGGCGCCCCTCTCGGAGCAGGTGACGATCCTCGACGCGGCGCTCGCCGACTACCGTGGCGGCGAGAGCCGGCGGGACGACATGACCCTGGTGGCCTTCCGGCCCCGCGCGACCTGAGCGCGGGGCCGGTTCAGCCCCGGCGGATCAGGGTGCCGGCACCGTAATCGGTGAACAGCTCCAGCAGCACCGCGTGGCTGACCTTGCCGTCGAGGATGACCACCGCCTCGACGCCCTGCTCCAGGGCGTAGATGCAGGTCTCCACCTTGGGGATCATGCCGCCCGTGATGGTGCCGTCTGCGATCAGCCGGCGACAATCGTCGATCGACAGCTCCGGGATGAGCTTCTTGTCCTTGTCGAGCACGCCCGGGACGTCGGTGAGCAGAAGCAGGCGCTTGGCCCGCAGAGCCCCCGCGATCGCACCCGCGAAGGTGTCGGCATTGACGTTGTAGGTCTGCCCGTCGGCACCGAAGGCCACTGGCGCCAGGACCGGGATCAGCTCGGCCTTCAGCACGGCGTCGAGCACGCCGCGCTCGACATGCTCGGGCTCGCCGACGAGGCCGAGATCGACCTCCTGCTCGGTCTGGCTCTCGGGATCGATGACGGTGCGGGTGGCTTTGCGGGCCCGCACCATGTTGCCGTCCTTGCCGCAGAGGCCGACGGCACGTCCGCCCTCGGCCGAGATCCAGCCGACGATCTGCTTGTTGATCGAGCCGGCCAGCACCATCTCGACCACCTCGACGGTGGCCTCGTCGGTGACGCGCAGGCCGCCGCGGAACTCCGATTCGATCCCGAGCCTGCCGAGCATCCGCCCGATCTGCGGACCGCCGCCATGGACCACGATCGGCTTGAGGCCGGACTGCTCCAGGAGCACGATATCCTCGGCGAAATCCTCCGCCGCCGCGCGGTCGCCCATGGCATGGCCGCCATACTTGATGACCACGATCTCCTGGTCGTAGCGCTGCATGTGCGGCAGCGCCTGAACCAGGACCTCGGCGCGCACATGGACGTTGGGCAGCGGTTCTTTCATCGTGGGGCTCGTCCTCGATGGCGCGTCGGGCACCGCGCGCGACGCGGGGCTTCTAGCGCAGCAAGGCGACGCTGCGAAGCAGCCCGAGGACGAATTTCGGCGGGCATGCCGGGTTTCGTCCGACCCGGCCGGGCTGACGGCTGCGGGGAGGCGAACCGGCCGGATGCAACCGCACCCTGGTAAGTGTTCCTTAAGGTTGACGAATCATGATCGGCCCACCGCCCGGGATTTTGCACCATGCCCAATGCCGATCCGTTCCTTCCGCGTCCCACCCTGCTGAGCCCGCACCACATCGCCAGTGCGGTCGACCGGCTCGGCGCCCAGGCCGCCTCGCCCTCCGAGGTCTGGCGGCTCCTGACCGACCACTTCACCGTCGACCTCGACGCCGTCGCAGCCGTTCTTCCGCGCTCCGAGCCCGAGCCGCACTGGCTGCAGACCCGCCGCTGAACCGCGCCGCCGGCGGACCGATCTCCGCCGGAAGCCGATCGGCTTCCACAGCAAGAAACGACGCTGGCACACGCCGTGCTTGGCTCTCGTCAACAACAACGATGCGGGGAAACACCAAGGCAACGATCACGCGGCCGCTCGAACGCCGGAGCCACACCGCGGACCTTTTTCGCCATCTCGAACAAGGGGTCCGTCATGTCCGAATTGCTCTCCGTCGCCCTCGTCTGCGCCGCGACGCTCCTCGCCAAGGATTGCTCGCGCGACACCGCCCTCGACGTCATCGTCGCCCCCGCTCGCACCCCGATGGATTGCCTGATGCACGGGCAGGTCGCGGCGGCCTCCACCGGCCTGGCCGGGGGCGAGAACCGCTACCTCAAGGTCACCTGCGAGCGCCGCCACGCCGACCTGCGCCACCTGCGCCGCGCCGGCTACGCCGCCGCGATCGTGCTGGTGGTCCGCGACGGATTGTGACGCATCGGATCGGGTCGAGTCGCCGCGCGACGGACCGGCCGTCGGCCCGGCCGCAACCGGCTCGTGCAACGGTTTGACGGGGTTGCGTCCGTCTGGTCTCTTCGGCGTCCGATCATCGTTGCCGGATGCCTTCATGCCACGTTTCCTGACATTGGTCCTCGCCGCCGCGCTGGTCCAGCCAACCCTCGCTGGCGCCGAGACCCTCACCATCGAGGGGGTCGGGATCGGCCGCGACCTCGATTGCGGGGGCAAGGATGTCGGGATCTACGGGGCCGAGAACGCGATCGTCCTGACCGGTCGGTGCGGCCTCATCACGGTGCATGGCTCGAAGCACACGGTGAGCTTCGAGGAGGGGGCGGCCGTGGCCGTCTCCGGCGCCGACAACCGTGTCACGGGAGGCCGCACCCAAGACGTGACCGTCAGTATCGCCCAGAACAGCGTCACGGCGACCTTGGGCGGCGCAGACAGCCCCGGCACGCTCGACGTCTCGGGCGCACAGAACCACGTCTCCCTGGTGCTGGCAGGCCCCACCCGCTTCACCGTGCAGGGCGCGAACCACGCGGTGGAATGGACGCGCAGCGAGGGGGCTCCCAACCCGGAGGTCCAGGCCTCGGGCATCAAGAACACCATCAAGAGGAAGCCGTAAGTCGCGCATCGGGGCGGCCGACGAGCCGGCGGGTTCCGAGCCTTTCCGGCCTCCCGTCCCTCGCCGGATCGGAGGGGCTCCGGACGCGCTTTCTTCCGCGAGCACGGGGGTATCCCCTCCGTGGCTGGCTCACATGGCGGAGGGAGCGGGACGTGACGGCCCCCGCACGACCGCCCGCACCGGTCATCGACGGCTGATACGACGTTCCGGCCCGCGCTGTCTGCGGGCTTTGGCCGAGCTCCCGGGCGGGGCCGAAGGCGTGACGGGACCGCATTTCTGCGTCGACTCCCGTGTCCGCCGACGTGATGGTCTGAAGCCGAGCTCCTCCGAGACTCAGGCAATGCCGTCACGGGATCCGGCTCGACGCCGACTTCGCGGCATGGTCCCGCTAGGCAGCCTCGATCCGGATCGTGTCGCTGGGCCGGAGTGTCCCGCCCGCCAACACCTCCGCGTAGACGCCGCAATCGGTATGGCCGAGATGCTGCGAGAGCGTGCGCGGGATCGCGAGGTCGCGCTGGCCCGTGACCGGATCGACATTCGTCGCCGCGCAGCGCTGCGTGCGCTTGTGGATGCGCAGGCGCACGCCCCCCGGCGCGGTGAGTGTGCGGTCGACGAGGTCGAGTTCGGCCCAAGGAGCGAGACCCGTGATGTGGAGGTTCGCCCGGAATCGGAGCGGGTCAACCGCCGCGCCGGTCATGGTCTCGACGGCCGCGACGCTGGCGAGGTTGAGGAGCGAGACGAAACCGCGCGGCGAATCCGTGAACCGGTATCCGGCGGGCGCCGTGAGAACCCGCGCGGCTCCGCGCAGCGACCCGGGCATGTAGCCGGTGAGGAAGGCCTCGATCGCCTCGCGTCCCTCCGGTCGGGCGAGGTCGCCGCGCGCCGCGACCCTGCCGCCCTGGCGGATCGTCAGCGTGCCGTCCTCGGGGTCGTAGCGCGTGTCGAGCTGCGCCAGCGCCTCGTCGCGCATCAGCATCAGGAACTTGATCTTCGGCTGGTGCACCGGTGCCGCCGGGTCGAAGCCCGAGGATCCGTTCTCCACGGCGAACAATCGGTCGCCGGGAAAGTAATCTCCCGCCGCGAGGGTCGCGTATGCCATCGGCTCGGGCGAGAGCCCCTTCACGGGGTATCGGTAGAGGGCGTCGAGGTGGAGGCTTGGCGCGTCGGTCATGCGCCGAGCGTGGCCCTGAAATGCATCCGCGCGCAAGGCTTCGCCGCGCCCGCATTCCGTTGCCTCGCACCCTTGTGGTGCCGATATGCAACACCACATCCCGATTACCGGCGGCCAGGTGGCGCCGGGGTCTCCAGCGGCAGCGGCCGTGGGGGCGACGTTTCGGCGACCGGCCGTGCCGCGTGGAGCGGGCAGCGGGTCGAGCCGACACGGGGAGGTGGGACACAGATGAATTTCGAGATCTATACCGAGCGCGCCCGCGGCTTCGTCCAGGCGGCGCAGAGCCTCGCGATGCGCGAGGGCCATCCACAATTCCAGCCGGGCCACATCCTCAAGGTGTTGCTCGACGATCCCGAGGGCCTCTGCGCCGGTCTGATCGACCGGGCCGGCGGCCAGTCGCGGGTCGCCCTCGCGCAGACCGAGGCCTGGCTCGCCAAGCAGCCGAAGGTATCCGGCAACGCGTCCCAGCCGCAGGCGACGCGCGAACTCGTTCGCCTGTTCGACACCGCCGAGAAGGCCGCCGAGAAGGCCGGCGACAGCTACGTCACCGTGGAGCGTCTGCTCCTCGCCCTTGCCGTGGAGAAGGACACCGAGGCCGGCCGCGCGCTGGCGGCGGCGGGCGTCACCGCGGCCTCGCTCAACGGCGCGATCAATGCCCTCCGCAAGGGCCGTACCGCCGACAACGCCACGGCCGAGAACGCCTACGACGCTCTGAAGAAATATGCCCGCGACCTCACGGAAGCGGCGCGCGAAGGCAAGCTCGACCCGGTGATCGGCCGCGACGAGGAGATTCGCCGCACCATCCAGGTCCTGTCCCGGCGCACCAAGAACAACCCCGTTCTCATCGGCGAGCCCGGCGTCGGCAAGACCGCCATCGTCGAGGGCCTGGCCCTGCGCATCGTCGACGGCGACGTGCCGGAATCGCTTCGTGAAAAGAGCCTGCTCGCCCTCGACATGGGCGCGCTGATCGCGGGCGCGAAGTATCGCGGCGAGTTCGAGGAGCGTCTGAAGGGCGTGCTCTCCGAGGTCACGGCGGCCGAGGGCGGCATCATCCTGTTCATCGACGAGATGCACACCCTGGTCGGGGCCGGCAAGGCGGACGGGGCGATGGACGCCTCCAACCTCCTGAAACCCGCGCTGGCCCGCGGCGAGTTGCACTGCGTCGGCGCGACCACCCTCGACGAGTTCCGCAAGCACGTGGAGAAGGACGCGGCGCTTGCCCGGCGCTTCCAGCCCGTCTTCGTGTCCGAGCCCACCGTCGAGGACACGGTCTCGATCCTGCGCGGGATCAAGGAGAAGTACGAGCAGCACCACGGCGTGCGCATCCAGGATGCGGCGCTGGTGGCGGCCGCGACCCTGTCGAACCGCTACATCACCGACCGCTTCCTGCCGGACAAGGCCATCGACCTGATGGACGAGGCCGGATCGCGCCTGCGCATGCAGGTCGATTCGAAGCCGGAAGAGCTCGACAACGTCGACCGCGAGATCGTGCGCCTGAAGATCGAGGGCGAGGCCCTGAAGAAGGAGACCGATTCCGCCTCCCGCGACCGCCTGGTGCGGCTGGAGAAGGAACTGGCCGACCTCGAGGAGCAGTCCGCCGCGATCACCTCGCGCTGGAAGGCCGAGAAGGACAAGCTCGGGGCCGCCGCCGACCTTAAGAAGAAGCTCGACGAGGCCCGAAACGAGCTCGCCTCGGCACAGCGCCAGGGCCAGTACCAGCGCGCGGGCGAACTCGCCTACGGGGTTATCCCGGGCCTGGAGCGTCAACTCGCCGAGATCGAGGCGCAGGCCGAGAGCACCGTCGTCCGCGACGGCATGGTCGAGGAGGCCGTGACGCCGGCTCACATCGCGGGCGTCGTCTCGCGCTGGACCGGGGTTCCCGTCGACAAGATGCTGGAGGGCGAGCGCGACAAGCTCCTGGCCATGGAGACGGCCCTGGGTGAGCGCGTGGTCGGGCAGCGCGAGGCGGTGGAGGCGGTGGCGACCGCCGTGCGCCGGGCGCGCGCCGGTCTCCAGGACCCGAACCGGCCGATCGGCTCGTTCATCTTCCTGGGCCCCACGGGTGTGGGCAAGACCGAGCTGACCAAGGCCCTGGCCGGCTTCCTCTTCGACGACGACACCGCCCTCGTGCGCCTCGACATGTCGGAATACATGGAGAAGCACTCCGTGGCCCGGCTCATCGGCGCGCCCCCGGGCTATGTCGGCTACGAAGAAGGCGGGGCGCTGACGGAGGCGGTCCGGCGCCGGCCCTACCAGGTCGTGCTGTTCGACGAGATCGAGAAGGCGCATCCGGACGTTTTCAACGTCCTGCTGCAGGTGCTCGACGACGGGCGGCTGACCGACGGACAGGGTCGGACGGTGGACTTCCGCAACACGCTCCTGATCATGACCTCGAACCTCGGCTCGGAATACCTCGTCAACCAGGGCGAGGGCGATGACACCGATGCCGTGCGCGAGGAGGTGATGGGGGTGGTGCGCAGCCACTTCCGGCCCGAGTTTCTCAACCGGATCGACGAGATCATCCTGTTCCACCGTCTGAAGCGGTCGGAGATGGGGGCGATCGTCGACATCCAACTGAAGCGCCTGCAGAAGCTCCTCGACGAGCGCAAGATCACCCTCGACGTCGAGCCGGAAGCCCGCGACTGGCTCGCCGACAAGGGCTACGACCCGGCCTACGGGGCACGCCCCCTGAAGCGGGTGATCCAGAAGGCCGTGCAGGACCGGCTGGCCGAGCAACTCCTGTCGGGGCTGATCCACGATGGGGAGGCGGTGCCGGTGGAGGTCGGTCCCCTGGGCCTGAAGGTCGGAAAGTCCGGCCTCAGCACCGAGCGCCGTCCGCAGACCGCCACGCTCAACTGAGGCGCGGTGCCGGGGAGGCGGGATCGGGCCCGTGACGGCAACCGCCGTCGCGGGCCTCGTCGTGTCAGGCGGTCACTGTCCGGAACGCAGGACCAGTTTGCGGATGCGGCCGTCGAGATCCTGGAACCGGGCCGAGATGCCGCGTCCGGCGCAGGCCTGGAAGGTGTCTCCGGCGAAGAAGCCGCGGGCGCTCTGCTCGCGGCAGGCCATCAGGGGCGGCACCAGCACGGCGCTGAGGCCGATGATCAGCACCAGGGCGATGTTGAGGATGACGGCGATGAGCCAGCCGAGCGGCGACAGGAACGGCTTCTCGAAATCCGTCCGGCCCCGGTCCGGACGGGTCAGGTCGCGCACCTTCACACCGGCGTGACGCCGTTCCGCCATCCTCGTATCGAGGTCCCGGAACTTCGAGATTTCGGCCACGGACACCGTCTCCCACGCGAGAATTTCGTCCAGCCTACGCGCGGAACCATCAAGGAAGCCTGAAGCGGCGGCCCTGACATTCGCGCGGAACCTTCCTCACCAAGGCTGTGCACCGGCGCGAATACGTCTTGAGCAGACTCGGCATTTGCGGAGAATGCGGCCCCCAAGGCCACGTTCCTCGTTCCCAGGACTTTCCGATGTCGACACCTACGCCGCAGCGCAGCGCTGATCCGGCCGCGACGGACGGTGCCCTGTCGCGGGCGGGCATCCGCTTCACCGCCTGGGCCGAGAAGTGGTTTCCCGACGCCTTCATCTTCGTGGCCATCGCGGTGGTCATCGTGGCGCTGGGCGCACTGGCCAACGGCGCCCCGGCGCCGGCCATCGCCAAGAGTTTCGGCGACGGGTTCTGGAGCCTGATCCCCTTCACCATGCAGATGGCCTTCGTGACCATCGGCGGCTACGTGGTGGCCACGGCGCCCCCGGTCCAGGCGCTGATCGACCGGCTGGCGAGCATCCCGAAGACCGGTCGCGGCGCCGTCGGCTTCGTCGCCGCCGCCACCATGCTATCCTCGTTCCTGAGCTGGGGCCTGAGCCTGATCTTCGGCGGCCTGCTCGCCCGCGCGCTCGCCCGCCGCTCGGAGCTCCGCATGGATTACCGTGCTGCGGGGGCGGCGGCCTATCTCGGCCTCGGCGCCACCTGGGCGATGGGCTTGAGCTCCTCGGCGGCCCAGCTCCAGGCGAACCCCGCGAGCCTGCCGAAGTCGCTCCTGCCGATCACCGGCGTGATCCCCTTCAGCGAGACCATCTTCCTGTGGCAGTCGATGCTCATCGCCGCGATCCTGTTCGTGATGTCGGTGATCATCGCCTACGCCTCCGCGCCGCGCGCGAACACCGCGATGACGGCCGAGGATCTCGGCGTGAACGTCGACCGTGAAAAGCCCGATCTCGGCCGGCCCGAACAGCCCGGCGAGTGGCTGGAGCATTCGCCGATCCTGACGATCCTCCTCGTGTTGATCGCCGGCGCCTGGATCTACCAAGAGTTTGCGCGGCAATCCTGGATCACCGCGATCTCGAACCTGAACACCTACAACCTCCTGTTCATCACCCTCGGTCTGCTGCTCCACTGGCGCCCCAAGCGCTTCCTCGTGGCGGTGGCCAAGGCGGTGCCGGCCACGGCCGGCATCCTCATCCAGTTCCCCCTCTACGCGGCCATCAGCGCGATGCTGACCGGGCCGAAGAACGCGGCCGGGATCTCGGTCTCCGAGGTGATCACCCACGCCTTCGTCAGCCTGAACACCACGGGCAGCTTCCCGATCTCGATGGGCGTCTACTCGGCGGTGCTCGGCTTCTTCGTGCCGTCGGGCGGCGGCAAGTGGCTGCTCGAGGCGCCCTACGTGATGCAGGCGGCCAACGAGCTCCAGGTCCACCTCGGCTGGGCCGTGATGGTCTACAACGCAGCCGAGGCGCTGCCGAACCTCATCAATCCGTTCTGGATGCTGCCGCTGCTGGGCATCCTCGGCCTGAAGGCGCGGGACATCGTCGGGTTCAGCTTCCTGCAACTCCTCATCCATCTGCCCGTCGTGCTTTTCCTGCTCTGGGCGCTGGCCTTCACGCTGACCTACCACCCGCCGGTGATGCCGTAGGCGGCGGCCGGAAGTCGGATCGGAGCAGAAAACCCATGCGCGTCGCCGTCCTGCCGGTCCTGTCGATTCTTCTCTTCGGGAGCCTGTCCGCCTTGGCCCAAGACCGCCTGCCGCCGATTCCGGCCGATGCCCTCAGCCCGGAGCAGAAGACCGCCTCCGAGGCTTTCCTCGCGGCACGAAAGACGCCGGTCTTCGGTCCGTTCGTGCCGCTCCTGCGCAGTCCCGAGCTGATGACCAACGCCAGCAACATGGGGCTGCACCTGCGCTACCGCAGCGTGCTGCCCCTGCGGCTGAGCGAGTTCATCATCCTGATCACCGCCCGGGAATGGACGCAGCAGCTCGAGTGGCACATCCACGCGCCGATCGCCCTGAAGGCCGGCCTCGATCCGGCCATCGTCACGGCGATCCAGGAAGGCCGGCGGCCGGATGCGATGGGACCGGAGGAGGCGCTGGTCTACGCGTTCTCGACGGAGCTGCACCACAACAAGGGTGTGAGCGACACCACCTACGCGCGGGCGGTCCAGACCTTCGGCGAGCAGGGCGCCATCGAGATGGCAGGGATCAACGGCTACTACACGCTGCTCGCCATGAGCATGAACATGGCCCGGACCGCCCTGCCGGGCGGGGCGGCGCCGCAGCTGCCGCCCCTGGTCCCCTGAGGAAGCCACCTCACGGGAGGCGGCTGCAGGCTGGTCGTCCGTCGCGCTTCAGGCGGCGCGGACGGTCGCGAGGAAGCGCAGCACCTCGGCGTTCAGATGCTCGGCTTGGCGCGTGAGGTCCGAGGCCGAGGTCAGCACCTGGGTCGCCGCCATTCCGGTCTCCTCCGCCGTGCGCGCCACGTCCGCCACGTTCGTCGTCACCGCATCCGTCCCGGTGGCGGCCTGGGCGACGTTGCGCACGATCTCCTGCGTGGCCGCCTCCTGCTCCTCCACCGCCGCCGCGATCGAGGTCGCGACCCCGGAAATCTCCCGGATGCGCGCTCCGATCCCGCCGATGGCCCCCACGGCTTGGCCGGTGGAAGCTTGGATCTGGCCGATCTGAGCGCTGATCTCGTCGGTGGCCCGCGCGGTCTGGTTGGCGAGTTCCTTGACCTCGGCGGCGACCACCGCGAAGCCGCGCCCCGCCTCGCCGGCCCGGGCCGCCTCGATGGTGGCGTTGAGCGCCAGGAGGTTGGTCTGGCCCGCGATGCTGGAGATGAGCGCCACCACGTCGCCGATGCGGCTGGCGGCATCCGCCAGGTTCCGCACCAGATCGGCGGTCGCCGTCGCCTCTGTCACCGCCGCCTGCGCCAGGATGGCCGATTCCGAGACCCGCCGTCCGATCTCCTGGACCGACGAGCCGAGCTCCTCGGCCGCGGCCGCCACGGTGGTGACGTTGGTGGCGGCCTGGATGGCGGCCGCGGCCGCGCCGGAGGATTGGGCGGCGGTCTGGCCTGCGGCCGAGCTCATGCCGCGCGCCGTCCCGTGCAGGGCGCCGGCCGCCGCCGACACGCTGCCGACGATGCCGCCCACCGTCGCCTCGAAGCCGTCCACCACCTGCTGCATGCCGGCCCGGCGCTGGCCTTCGGCCGAGGCCCGTGCCAGGGCCGCCTCGTCCTCGAATTGCCGGGTCCGGAGCAGATTGTCCCGGAATACCTGCACCGCGCCCGCCATCGCGCCGAGTTCGTCCCGACGCCCGGCATAGGGAACTTCGGAGATCGCTTCTCCGTCGGCGAGACGGCGCATCGCGCCGGTCATGCGCTCGATGGGGCGTGTCACGCCGCGCACGACCCAGATCATGCTGGCGACGCCCAGCACGAGGGCGAAGGTCAGGACCGCGACCTGCGTCATCGCACCCGTCCTGGCCTTCACCGCCGCCTCGGTCGCCGTGGCATCGAGCTGGTTCACGGCGGCGAGGGGAATCGCCATGATCAGGTCGATCGCGGGTGTCGATTGCGCACGCGATTCCGCGAGGGTCGGCCGCGGCAGCGTGGTGTCCGCCAGCGTGGTGATGAGGGCCTGGTTGCGGGCAGGGAAGGCGCCGCTGAAGTAGCCGTCACGAGCCTTCCGGATGGCGCCTTTCAGCGCCTCCGAGGCCGGCATGCTCTCGACTATGGATTCCACGATGCCGAAGGCGAACTCGGTCTGGCGGCTCAGGACGGTGTAGTCTTGGACGTCCTTCGCCGTGATCGCGCGGTTCTGAGCCAGCACGTCGTTGACGATGAGGTTGGTGTTGCCAGCCAATGTCCGGGCCGACCAGCCGAGTTCCCGCACACGCAGCAGGTTGGAGAAACTCGAATCCAGCTGGCGGATCTGCGCCTCGGTCGCGGCCAGGAGTCCTTCGATCGCGGCGATCAGGTTGCCGGTCGCGTCGTTGACCCGCTTGGTGAGGCCTGGTTCGCGCGCCGCCACCGGCAGAGCGAGATTGGTATCGACCTCCTTGCGAACCTGCTGCAGCGCCTTGAAGCGTTCGGCGAACTGGCGCGTATCGAGGCCTTCCTGAGCCGAAAGGCGCTCCAGGGCGACGGGGAATGCGTCGTCGCTGACCTTGCGGCGGGCCGCGATCTCACTGAGATTCGGTCCGAGCTTGTCGGCGTGGAGCGCCAGCGCCGAAACCATGGAACCGCGCTCGAATCGCAGTTCTGAAAGTCCTCGAGACAGCATCAGCTCGCCCCCGGACAGTTGCGAAACGAGATTAGACCGTGTCCATCGTCCGAATGATCCATAGAGATCCGTCGCGGCTTCGTAGAAGGCGAAGAGGCTCAGGACGGAAATGATTGCGAACAGTCGCGACTTGATGGACATTGCTCGACTTTGACCATACGAAATAGAGTTCGGTGCTCTTGTATCCTTTATCAGAAAAATCGTTGATAATGTGTTTGAGTTTCGCAGTTTAGTTCATGTCTAAACATGGTGGGTCATAGGCCGGAGAAGACTTCTCGGGTCGAGCCTCCGGCCTATGACCCATCGGGAAGGCGGGCCGGCCTGATCGCCGCGATCCGTCCGAGCGTGCCATGGACACACCCGCATCGCTCCCACCGCCGTGGCGGCGCCGGCCCTTAGGCGCGACGGACCGGTATGACGGCCGACAGCGCGGCGAGCAGCCAGCCGGCCATCAGGGCGAAACCGCCGGTCGGTGCCGCCGTGGGGAACAGCGGCGTGCCGTGGAGCGCCCGGAGCGCGAGGTCGCCCGAGAACAGCGCGAGGCCGACCACGAGAGCACCCGCCGCGAGGCGGGTCATCGGCCGGTGCGTCGTGCCCGTGGCAGCCAGCGCCACAAGCGCGAGGATCGCGGGAGCGTGGAAGAGCAGGAACTGCGCGGCGGTCTTCAGGCTGTCGGCTCCGCTGACATGGGCGGCCGCCGCACTCGCGGCCACGCCGAGGAGCCCCGCGAGGGCACCCAGGGCCAGGAGGACGCGATCGAGGCCGCTCACGCGCCGCGCTCCTGCAACAGCCGGGCGACGCTGGCCCGCAGCTCGGGCACGCCCCGGTCGTCGCGGCTCGAGGTGAGCAGGATCTCCGGAAAGGCCGCCGGGCGCCGGGCGATGGCGGCCTGAACCCCGGCGATGCGGGCATCCATCTCGGACTTCTTGAGGGCGTCGCCCTTGGTCAGCACGATCTGGTAGCTGACGGCGGCCTTGTCGAGTCCGTCGAGGACGTCCGTGTCGATGCTCTTCAGGCCGTGGCGCGAGTCGATCAGCATGAACACCCGGGCGAGGTTCGAGCGGCCCTTCAGGTAGTCGTGGATCAGGTCGGTCCAGGCCTCGACCTTGGTCTTCTCCACCGCCGCGTAGCCGTAGCCCGGCATGTCGACCAGGGTCAGGCGGCCGCCGATATCGAAGAAGTTGAGCTGCTGGGTGCGACCCGGCGTGTGCGAGGTCCGCGCCAGGGTGTTGCGTCCGGTGAGCGCGTTGACCAGGCTCGACTTTCCGACGTTCGAGCGGCCCGCGAAGGCGATCTCGACGCCCTTCATCGGCGGCAGGGCGGGGACGTTCGGCGCCGAGGCGATGAAGTCGGCCGCCCCTGCGAACAGCAGGCGTCCCGCCTCCAGAAGGGCGGCATCGTCTTCGGCTTTGGACATCGGGCGGCTCCGGACGGAAGAGGCGCATCCGCCGCCCTCGCGAGCCGACACGCCGGAAACAGGAAGTCCTCCCCGTCGCGAGACGGAGAGGACCGGTTGGACTGTCGTGCCGTGGCCGAAGCCTCGGAGCTCGGCGCGCCTCAGTTCTTGGCGACGGCGTTCTTGTCGGCGGCCTTGCCCCGGAATATCCCCCGCAGGTTGTCCCACAATTCCACCTTCACGCCGTTGCGGCGCATGATGACGTATTGCTGGATCACCGACAGGGTGTTGTTCCAGGCCCAGTAGATCACCAGGCCGGCCGGGAACGAGCCGAGCATGAAGGTGAACACGATCGGCATGAAGGTGAAGATCTGCGCCTGGACCGGGTCCGGCGGCGCGGGGTTCATCTTCATCTGGATGAACATCGTGATGCCCATGATGATGGGCCAGATGCCGAGGTGCACGAAGTCCGGGGCCGCGTAGGGAAGCAGGCCGAACAGGTTGAGGAAGCTCGTCGGATCGGGCGCCGCCAGATCCTGGATCCAGCCGAAGAACGGCGCGTGCCGCATTTCGATGGTGATGAACAGGACCTTGTACAGCGCGAAGAAGACCGGGATCTGGATCAGCACCGGCCAGCAGCCGGCGACCGGATTGATCTTCTCCTTCTTGTACAGCTCCATCATCGCCTGTTGCTGCTTCATCTTGTCGTCCGCATAGCGCTCGCGGATCGACGCCATCTCCGGCTGCACGGCCTTCATCTTGGCCATGGACTGGTAGGACTTGTTGGCGATGGGCAGGAACAGCAGCTTCAGGCAGAAGGTCACCACCAGGATCGACACGCCGAAATTGCCGAACAGGTGGAAGAAGAAATCCAACGCCCGGAACATCGGCTTGGTGATGAAGTGGAACCAGCCCCAGTCGATCAGCAGGTCGAACTGCTTGATGTTCTGGTTCGCCTGGTAGGCATTGACGGTGTTGACCTCCTTGGCGCCGGCGAAGAGCTGCTGCGTCGCGGCGGCCGAGGCGCCGGGCTGCACCACCTGCACGTTGCCGAGCACGTTGGCCTGGTAGACCTTGGTGGCGCCGTCGGTCCGCTCGGTGAAGCTGCCGGTATAGGGGGTCGACTGGTCCGGGATCGCGGCGGCGGCCCAGTACTTGTCGGTGATGCCGACGAAGCCGCCGGTCACGCCGGCCCAGGTCTTGCCCTTGGTGCTGGCATTGCCCAGCGCCGGCTCCTTGGCGAGGTGATCGTAGGTGTATTCCTGCAGGCCGTCGGCGCCGAGGACGCCGATCAGACCCTCGTGCAGCACGTAGTAGCCCTGGGTGTGCGGCTTACCCCAGCGCGAGACGAGGCTGTAGGGATAGAGGCTGACCGCGTTGGCGCCCTTGTTCTCGACCTCGTCCCGGACCGTGAACAGGAACTTGTCGTCCACCGCGACGATGCGCTTGAACACGAGGCCGGCGCCGTTGTCGTAGCTCAGCGTAACGGGCTTGCCCGGCGCCAGGGTCTCGGCATCGGCCGTCCAGACGGTGTCGCCGTTGGGCAGCGGGCCGGCATTCTGGCCGACCCAGCCGAATTCCGCATAGTATGGGTTCTCGGTGCCGGTCGGCGAGAGCAGGACGATGCGCGGGCTCTTGTCGTCGACCGTCTCGTGGTAGTTCTTCAGCGAGACGTCGTCGATGCGGCCGCCCTTCAGGGCGATCGAGCCGGCGAGCGCCGGCGTGTCGATGGCGACGCGCGGGGAGCGCGCGATCGCCGTCTCGCGGGGCACAACGCCGCCGCCGGCGCCGGAGGCGCCCGGCAAGGTTCCGGGAACGGGATTGGCCGGGCCGCCCTCCTTCGGGCTGGCGCTCGGTACGCCGTCAGGACCGGCCGGCTGCGTGGCCGCCTTGTTCTGGAGGGCGGCCTGACGCTGCTGCTCCACGCGCGGGGCGGCGACGAAGTAGTTCCAGCCGAGCAAGACCGCCAGCGACAAGGCGATCGCGACGATCATGTTCGTCTTGTCATTACCCATCGGTCGGTCCGTCGCATGCGTTGGGAGAAGGGGAGGGCGCGTTCGCGCGGGCCGGCACCTGACCGGACGCCGCGGCGGAGGCCGTCGCGCCCGAGGCCAATACCGGAGCCGTCGGCGATGCGCCAGACTTCGAATCGTCGGGCGCGGGCGCACCTTTGCCGCGTCCGCGCCGGGCGGGACGCGGAGGAGACGATTCGGATTTCGGTCCCTGCGGCTTCGTCACCACGGCGACGGCACGGCGCAGGTCGTCGACGAGGGTCTCGAAGGGCGCGTGCAGGGCAGGGCGCCGCGCCACCAGCACCACGTCGGCCGGGCGCACCGGCAGGTCGCCGGCGGCCCGCGCCACGGCGGCGCGCAGGCGCCGCCGGATGCGATTGCGCTCCGTGGCGTGCCCGACCCGCTTGGTGATGGTGAAGCCGATGCGCAGCCCGTCGCCGGACGGCTCGCCGGAGGCGCCGTCGAGGGACGGCTCCGCGGCGCGGACGAGGCCCTGCGCCGACAGGCGTTCGTTGTGGAAGCGGCGCCCGCCGGCCGCAGCCAGGAACTCTGAGCGCCGCGTCAGCCGCCCGATCGCCGACGTGGCCGATGACATGGCCGATCCGATCTCGCAGCGGGTCCTGTGGCCCTTGGCCAGACTCATGATGTGGCGCGCCGTCCGTGACGGCGCCACCGGTCTCTTAGGCCGAGAGCTTCTTGCGGCCGTGGGCGCGACGGGCCGCGATGACCTTGCGGCCGCCGGCCGTGGCCATGCGAGCACGGAAGCCGTGACGGCGCTTACGCACGAGCTTGCTGGGCTGGTAAGTTCTCTTCATGGCGCGATCTCCGAATGGCCGAGGATCGATCCGGGCCGCACCGAAGGCCGCGCCGGATATTCACTCGCCCTGAAATGTGTCTGCAAGCGCGAACAGCGCCCCTCGAGGGCGCCGCGTCGCGATGGCGCGGCTTATGGGGCAAGGTCCCGCCCGAGTCAATTCCGGAGCGTGCCGAAACGGCATGATCCCTGACCCCGAACGAGGCGCGCGGGCCGCGACGGCATCAACCATTCGTTAACCGATCCGCGCCATCCTGTGATCCTGTTCGGTGCTCCCGGACAGCGCGCGGACTTTCCCGTTCGCTCGCTTGGACTGCTCCCGAAACTCGCCTGTCAGGCCGCCCCGCAACGGGCGGCCTTTTTTCGTCTCCGGTCCTGCGCAATTGCCGAGGGCTGTGGTCGCACGCCGGACCGATGGCACCGACCGGCCGGGTTAACGTTAACGACCGGTAAATGCCGCGGACCGGGGCGTTCGGCGCTAGAGTTGCGCAGACAGGTGCAAACGCGCCGCCTTCGTCCCATTTCGGAACGCAATCGGTTCGGTCGCGGCACAGGAGGCACCATGAGCGGGTTCGACGTCATGTTCCGGGACGAGCGCGACTGGGTGAATTTCGGTGACACCTACGTCGCCTCGGAGGCCTTCAAGGTCCTCTTCCGCGAGGGCATGACCCTGGTGGAGGAGGCGGCGGCCTACCTCGACGGCACGGGTCGCGAGGAATCCCGCCTGATGTCCCGCGACGGCACGCTGAGCTATGCCGGCGAGAGCATGCGCCTCACCACGCGTCTGATGCAGATCGCCTCCTGGCTCCTCGTTCAGCGGGCCGTCTCCGAGGGCGAGCTGACGCCGGCTGAGGCGATGCAGGAGAAGACCCGGGTGCGGCTGACCACGCCCGAGACCTTCCGCGGCGACGTGTTCGGCGTCCTGCCCCCGACCCTTCAGGATCTCATCGTGCGCTCGCGCCGGCTCCACAGCCGGATCCTGCACCTCGACGGCCTGATCGCCGACGAGCGCCCGACCCCTCAGCCCCAGGAGAGCCCCGTCGTCGCCCAGTTGAGCCTCCTCCGCTCCGCCTTCGGTGCGGCTTCCGCCTGACACGGCCGCGCGCCCGGTTTCGAACCGAGCGAAGGGCTCCTGAACGCAGAACGGGCGGCACCGAGGGTGCCGCCCGTTCTGCGTCGTTCCGAGGGCACCGCCGCGTCGTCGCGGCGGAGACCCGAGGCGCGCTTACTTCTTGCCGAAGGAGAGGGCGCCGAAGCGCGAGTTGAAGCGCGACACGCGGCCACCGCGATCGAGCATCTTCTGCTCGCCGCCGGTCCAGGCCGGGTGGGTGTTCGGATCGATGTCGAGGTTGAGGGTGTCGCCCTCCTTGCCGTAGGTCGACCGGGTCATGTACTCGGACCCGTCGGTCATCACGACCTTGATGAAGTGGTAGTCGGGATGCTCGGTACCCTTGGCCTTGTCGGCCGCGCTCTTTGCCATGACGAAATCCTTGAATAGCCAAGCCGACCGGCCCGTCTGGCGGCCCGCGGCCATAGATCACGCGCAATCGGATGAAGGCGCGCCTATACCTCACGCACCCTCGCCCGACAAGCGTGCGCCGATCGAAGAGACCGCCGGCCGGTCGCTTTTCCTGGAAGACCAATGATGACGAGGCACCATGGCTCGCGGCCGTGACAAGAAAATCCCCGGGGAGGCCCGGCCGAAGGCACCGCTCGGTTCGCTGCGCCCGCTGATTCCGTTCGCGATGGTCTATCGCGGCCGGATGCTGGCGGCGTTCCTGGCGCTCCTGGCCGCTTCGGGCGCGACCCTCGTGGTCCCGATCGCCCTGCGTCGGGTCATCGACCATGGCTTCTCGCCCGAGGGTCAGAGCGTGATCGACACCTACTTCGCCGCCCTGATCGGCGTGGTGGCGGTCCTCGCCCTGTCGAGCGGCGCGCGCTACTACACGGTCGCGACGCTCGGCGAGCGCGTGGTGGCGGATCTGCGCACCGCCGTGTTCCGGCGCCTGACCCAGCTCGACCCCGCCTTCTTCGACCGCTCGCTCTCGGGCGAGATCATCTCGCGCCTCACCGCGGATGCCACGCAGGTGAAGGCCGTCTTCGGCGTCTCGATCTCGATCCTCCTGCGCAACGCCTTCCTGTTCACCGGCGCCGTGGTGATGATGGTCATCACGAGCCCGAAGCTGTCCGTGCTCGTCCTGGCGGCCATTCCGCTCATCGTCTTTCCGCTGATTCTCTCCGGCCGCGGCGTGCGGCGGCGCTCCCGCGCAGCCCAGGACCGCCTCGCCGACGCCTCGGCCTATGCCGCCGAGGCGGTGAACGCGATCCGCACCATGCAGGCCTTCGGCATGGGCCGGACCACGGCGGCCCGCTTCGCCGCCGCCGCCGAGAACGCCTACGGGGCCGCCCGCGACTCGATCCAGGCACGGGCGCTCCTCACCGGCGTCGCGATCTTCCTCATCTCGGCCAGCGTCGTCGGGGTGATGTGGTACGGCGCGCAAGGGGTCCTGGCCGGCACCATGACGGCGGGCCAGCTCTCGCAATTCGTGCTCTACGCGGTGTTCGGGGCGAGCGCCCTCGGACAGCTCTCGGAGGTCTACGGCGAGCTGGCCCAGGCGGCCGGCGCGGCCGAGCGTCTCGGCGAGATCCTGGCCGCCGAATCGACGATCCGCTCCCCCGCCGATCCGCTGGCCCTGCCGGTGCCCGCCAGGGGCGCCGTGGCCTTCGAGACCGTGCGCTTCCACTACCCGACCCGGCCGGACCATCCGTCCCTCGACGGCATCAGCTTCGCCATTGCGCCCGGCGAGCGGGTGGCCCTCGTCGGGCCGTCGGGCGCCGGCAAGACCACGGTGCTGCAATTGCTGCTGCGCTTCTACGATCCGCAATCCGGCCTCATCCGGATCGACGGCGTCGAGATCGCCCGGGTGGACCCGGACAGCCTGCGCGAGCGCCTCGCCCTCGTGCCGCAGGACCCGACGGTGTTCTCCGGCTCGGTGCTCGAGAACATCCGCTACGGGCGGCCGGAGGCGACGGAGGCCCAGGTCCAGCGCGCGGCCGAACTCGCCCATGCCGACGGCTTCATCCGGGCCCTGCCGCAGGGCTACGACACCACGGTGGGCGAGCGCGGCGTCACCCTCTCCGGTGGCCAGCGCCAGCGGGTGGCGATCGCCCGGGCCATCCTCAAGGATGCGCCGATCCTGCTCCTCGACGAGGCGACCTCGGCCCTCGACGCCGAGAGCGAGCGCGCCGTGCAGACCGCCCTCGACACGCTGATGCGCGGCCGGACCACTCTGGTCATCGCGCACCGCCTCGCCACGATCCGCAAGGCCGACCGCATCCTCGTCCTCGACGGCGGCCGGATCGTCGAGAGCGGGACCCACGAGAGCCTGCTCGCGCAGGGCGCCCTCTACGCGCAACTGGCGGCGCTGCAGTTCACCGACGCCCACGACGACGGCATGCGCGCCCGCGAGCCGCGGCCGCTGCTCGACGCCCTGCCCGCGGAGTAGGGCGCCAGGGCGTGGCCGGCCGCGGGGTCAGCCCGCCGCGCCGGTCCCGTTCAGGGGATTGGCCTCGTCCCAGGCGTAGCCCAGGGTCTCGAAGCGCATCGCGCGGGTGTCGACCATGAGGAGGCGCCCGACGAGGGGCTCGCCGAACTCCGTCACCGTGCGGATCACCTCCAGGGCCATCAGCGAGCCCATGATGCCGGCGAGCGCGCCCAGCACGCCGGCCTCGGCGCAGGGCGCGACGCTGCCGGGCGGCGGCGGGTTGGGGAACAGGCAGCGATAGGTCGGGTGCGGGCGACCGCCCGCATCGGTCTCGTAGGGCCGCAGGGTGGTGAGCGAGCCGTCGAAGCGCCCGAGCGCCGCCGTCACCAGCGGGCGCCGGGCGTGGAAGCAGGCGTCCGAGATTGCGTAGCGCGTGGCGAAGTTGTCGGACCCGTCCGCGACCACGTCGTAGGCGCCGATGAGCGCCTGCGCATTCTCCGGGGTCAGGCGCGTCGCGTGCGTCTCCACGGCCACGTGCGGGTTGAGGCGCGCCACCGTCTCCGCTGCGCTCTCGACCTTCAGGCGGCCGATGTCGGAGGTCGCGTGGATCACCTGCCGCTGCAGGTTCGACAGGGAGACGGTGTCGTCGTCGACGAGGCCGATCGTCCCGATCCCGGCGGCCGCGAGGTACTGGATCAGCGGCGCGCCGAGGCCGCCGGCGCCGATGACGAGGACCCGGGCGGCCTTCAGGCGGGCCTGGCCCGGGCCGCCGACCTCCGGCAGGACGAGGTGGCGGGCATAGCGTTCGACTTCGTCGGGGGAGAAGGCCATGCCCCGCAGATAAGCCCCGCCGGCGTGCGGCGAAAGCCCGGCCGCGAATTGCACCCCCGCGCGACGGCGCTTATGGCCGTTCGCACCCGGACACCCCGCGAAGAGTCCCGCCCATGCCGAACGTGCCCCGCGACCGCTCCCCCCTCGCTCTCGCCAAGAGCCTGATCCGCTGTCCCTCGGTGACCCCGGAGGAGGGAGGCGCGCTCGCCTGGCTCGCCGGCATCCTCGAAGGGGCCGGATTCACCGTGGAGCGCCCACGCTTCTCGGAGCCCGGCACGCCCGACATCGACAACCTCTACGCCCGCATCGGCACGGGCGCGCCCTACCTGCTGTTCGCCGGCCACACCGACGTGGTGCCCCCCGGCGACGTCGCCCGCTGGCGCCACGGCCCCTTCGCCGGAACCGTGGAGGACGGGGTGCTGTACGGGCGCGGGGCCGTCGACATGAAGGGCGGAATCGCCTGCATGCTCGCTGCCGCCCTCGATTACCTGGATGTGGCCGGTCCGGACTTTCCGGGCTCGATCGGCTTCCTCATCACCGGTGACGAGGAGGGGCCGGCGATCAACGGCACGGTCAAGCTCCTCGAATGGGCGCGTGCCCGCGGCGAGCGCTTCGACCATTGCCTCCTCGGCGAGCCGACCAACCCGGATTCCCTCGGCGACATGATCAAGATCGGCCGGCGCGGCTCGCTCACGGGACGGCTCACCGTGCACGGCCGCCAGGGCCATGTCGCCTATCCGGATTTGGCCGAGAACCCGATTCCCGGCCTGCTGCGCCTCGCCTCGGCGCTTCTCGCCGCGCCGCTCGATGCCGGCACCCGGCATTTCGGCGCCTCGAACCTCGAATTCACCACCCTCGACGTCGGCAACACGGCCACCAACGTCATCCCGGCCGAGGCGCACGGCACCTTCAACATCCGCTTCAACGACCGCTGGACCGCCGAGACCCTGGGGGGGGAGATCCGGGCCCGCCTCGACGCGGCGGCCGGGCGCAGCGTGCGCTACAGACTCGACCTGCTGCCCTCCAACTCGCCGGCCTTCCTCACGGAGCCCGACGCCTTCACCGAACTCGTCGCCGGCGCCATCGCCACCGAGACCGGCCGCCGCCCGGTGCTCTCGACCACGGGCGGCACCTCGGACGCGCGCTTCATCAAGGATGCCTGCCCGGTCATCGAGTTCGGCCTCGTCGGCCAGACCATGCACCGGACCGACGAGTGCGTGCCGGTGGCGGACCTGAACCGCCTGACGGCGATCTACACGCGGGTCCTGGCGGCGTACTTCGCCGCCTGATAGGGCCGCTTCGCCCTCACGGGCCGTTCGCGGCGGTCGTCGCCCCGGGGGCGCTCGCCGTGGCGCCCGCCGCCTGGTTCCGGAAGCGCCGGGAGTCCGGCCCGAGGCGATCACCCACTGCGATGAAGATCTGGCGCAGGCGCTGGACATGCGGGTCGTCGAGCCGCAGCTCGATGCTGGCGACCACGAGATCGACCGCCGCCTGACGGTCCGGTGCCCCGTCGATCAGGTTCCCACCCAGGATGATGCGGCCGACCTCGAGAAGCAGGGCCTCGTTGCGCACCGCGCTCGGGGCCGCGAGCCGTTCGAGGTCGAACAGGGTCCGTACGCCGAGGGGCCAGAGCCGGATCACCTTCTCGCGTCCGACCGAGCAGCAGAGCTGCGCCTGCGCCACCCAGTCCATGATCTGGTAGACTCCGTAGGGCGTTTCCACGAACAGCATCAGCGGGTTGGCGGTCGCCAGGTTCTGGGTCGAATGAATATGGTGGTCGTCGAGGCGGACCCGGATCTCGCTGTCGATCCCGTCGATGATCTCCACCGGGGTGATCTTGAAGGCGCGGTAGACGTCGTACTCCTCCCGCTTGAAGTTCTTCAGCTTGTCGCGCTGCAGGATGTTGCGCAGCACGACATCGGGCATGATGCCGGCAACGAAGCATCCGGTGACCGCCAGGGCCAGCAGCAGCGGCGAGCTCATCGGCTCATCGATCCTGGCAAGGCCCTCCGCCGCGCTTGCCGCGACCCGCAGCAGGCCGATCACCAGGATCGGCGCGAGGACGATGCCGATCACGATCTTGATCGTCTCGCCGACGATCGTCGCCGGGCTGAGGTCGAAGTTCTTGATCGCCCGATACAGGTTCCGCAATGCCGTGAGGTAGCTGCCGGCGAAGGCGGCACAGGCACCGAACAGCCAGACCGTGGTCCTGTCCTGGATCTTGGGACAGATGCCGCCATCCAGACCGATGAGGCTCGACGAGTTCGCGCACAGCAGCGTCACGAGGAGCGAGAGGCTGTGGAACACGGCCACCCCCGCGAGCAGGCCGAAGGCGACGCTGCCGAGGATCCAGTCGATCGTGGTGAAATCCTCGCGGTGCCGCGACTGATCGAAGACATCCAGAGATGCGTCGGACCCATCGATCGATCCGCTCTTTCCGAGAACCTTCGGCCGGCCGACGAAGTACTTGTACTTCACGAATTCGAACGAGGGGATCAGTCGTTGGCTCGAGGGTCCTGCGATGTCGAAGACGGCCGCGAGGTCTCGGACGACCTCCTGTCTCTGGCGCTTCACTGCTTCGCGGATCGCAATGAAGAGAATCGGTGACAAGGCCGCGAAGACGGTTGCACCGAGGATGAACAGATGAATGGGAAGCGTCGTCACGAGAATTTCCATCGCTTCCGACGCGGATCGCGCCGGACACGATGGATGATCCCACTTCCCGACAATTCATCAACTCCAAGTTAAAAAATATTAACTCAAAGTTGCGTGATCGCCGTAATCCACGCCCACCAGCGTCAACCCGCAGGCCGGCGCCAGCGGCCCGCAGCGACTGCGGTCCCGACTGGCCAGGATGTCACCGACGTCGTCGGCGCTGAGCCGGCCGCTGCCGGCGAGCATCAGGGTGCCGACCATCGAGCGGACCTGATGGTGCAGGAAGGCGCGGGCCGAGGTCGCCACCACGATCTCGTCGTGCAGGGCCATCGGCATGGCGGCGACGTCGAGCTGATCGAGGGTTCGGAGCGGGCTCTTCGCCTGGCACTCGGCGGCCCGGAAGGCGGTGAAGTCGTGCAGGCCGAGGAGGCGCGCGGCCGCGGCCCGCATCAGCGCGACGTCGAGGGGCCAGGGCACCTGCCAGACATGGGCGCGGTTGAGCACCGGCGGGCTGCGCCGGTTGAGGATGCGGTAGCGGTAGTGCCGGCGGGTGGCGGAATGGCGGGCGTTGAAGTCGGCGCCGACGATCTCCGCGCTGAGGATCGCCACCGGGTTCGGGCGAAGGTGCGCGTTGAGCGCGTCGCGCACCACGTCGGTGCGCCACGCCCGCGCGAGGTCGAGATGCGCCACCTGATGCGTGGCATGGACGCCGGTATCGGTGCGGCCGGCGCAGGTGAGGCCCGCGATCTCACCGGAGAAGCGCTTGACCGCCGATTCGATCGCAGCCTGGACGGAGGGCTGCGCGGTCTGCCGCTGCCAGCCGCAGAACGGGCTGCCGTCGTACTCGATGACGAGCTTGTAGCGCGGCATCAGGCGCGGCCCGGAGCGGTCATGCCAGCCGCGAGCCCGGCACGCGGTGGGTGCCGCGCACGAACTCGGCGCCGTTGCTGACGCCGCCCTTGCCGGCGCGGCGCAGGGCACCCAGGCGCACGGCGCCGTCGCCGCAGGCGATCGTGCCCTCGGTGTCTAGGAGCGTGGCGGGGACTCCGGAGCCCGGAGCCGCCGCGGCCGAGAGGACCTTCACGCGTTCCGGTCCCTTGCCGAAATCCGCCTCGAAGAAGGCGCCGGGGAAGGGCGACAGCCCGTTGATGTGGTCGGCGACCTCGCGGGCCGGCCGGGTCCAGTTGATGCGCGCCTCTTCGTTGGTGATCTTGTGGGCGTAGACGACGCCGTCCTGGGCCTGGCGCGCGAAGGCCAGGCCGCCCCGCTCGAGCCCCCGGAGCGCGCGCGCCATCAGGTCGGCGCCCAGCGGCATCAGCGCGTCGTGGAGCTGGCCCGCGGTCATGCCGTCCGTGATCGGAAGGCGCTCTTCCAGTGCCACGGGACCGGTGTCGAGGCCGGCCTCCATCCGCATGATGCCGACACCGCTCTCCGCGTCCCCCGCCATCACCGCGCGCTGGATGGGCGCGGCGCCGCGCCAGCGGGGCAGCAGCGAGCCGTGCAGGTTGAGGCAGCCGTGGCGCGGCAGGTCGAGGATCGCCTGCGGCAGGAGCAGGCCGTAGGCCACCACGACGCCGACGTCGGCCCCGTGACCGGCGAAGGTCTCGGCGGCCTCCGGTCCCTTCAGGCTGGCGGGCGTGAGCACGGGCGCGCCGAGGCTCTCGGCCAGGACCTGTACGGGCGAGGGCTTGAGCGCCATGCCGCGTCCGGCCTTGGCCGGCGCGCGGGTGTAGACGGCGGCGATCGCGTGGCCGTCGGCGGCGAGGCGCGCCAGGGTCGGCACGGCGAAATCCGGCGTGCCCATGAAGACGACGCGCATGGCTCTTGGTCCCCGAGGCCGGCCTCAGACGTCGCCGCGCTTGGCCGCCTTGGCGAACTTCTTCACCACCCGGTCGCGCTTCAGCTTCGACAGGTGATCGATGAACAGCACGCCGTCGAGATGGTCGATCTCGTGCTGGATGCAGGTCGCGAGCAGGCCGTCCGCCTCGATCTCCCGCTCCTCGCCCTGGAGGTCGCGGAACCGCACGCGCACCCGGTCGGGCCGCTCGACCTCGCCGTAGAATTCCGGGATCGACAGGCAGCCCTCGTCGTAGATCCGCTTCTCCTCCGAGGCCCAGACGATCTCGGGGTTGAGGAAGACCTGCGGATGGCGGTCGTTCTCGTCCTTCGAGGTGTCGATCGTGACGACGCGCCTGGGCACGCCGATCTGGATCGCCGCGAGGCCGACGCCGGGGGCGTCGTACATCGTCTCCAGCATGTCGGCGGCGAGCGTGCGGATCTCGTCGGTCACGGGACCGACCGGCTCGGAGGCAAGGCGCAGGCGCGCGTCGGGCAGGATCACGAGGGGGCGGATGGTCATGGGGCGATCGGGTTCGAAACGGGATGCGGGGCGGGCGGCGGCCTGAGCCCCCGCAGATACGGGTGCGCCGGGAGTGGGTCAAATACCCGGGACCCGTGCCCCCCGGGCTCAGAACGGCGTGCGGCTGCGGATCGCCGCGGTGAGGGTCCCCTCGTCGAGGTAGTCGAGCTCACCGCCGACCGGGACGCCGTGGGCGAGGCGCGTCACCTTGAGGCCGTGCGCCTTCAGGGATTCGGTGACGTAGTGGGCCGTGGTCTGGCCATCGACGGTCGCATTCAGCGCCAGGATGATCTCGCGCATCGCCGGGTCGGCGGCACGGGCCACGAGACTGTCGAGGTTGAGGTGCTCGGGCCGCACGCCGTCGAGGGCGGAGAGCACGCCGCCGAGGACGTGGTAGCGCGCCGTCACGGCGCCGGAGCGCTCCAGGGCCCAGAGGTCGGAGACATCCTCCACCACCACCAGGGTGGCCGGGTCGCGGCTCTCGTCGCAGCAGATGGTGCAGGGGTCGCGGGTGTCGACGTTTCCGCAGGCGTGGCAGACCACGATCCGCTCGGAGGCCACCCGCATCGCGTCGGCGAGCGGCGCCAGCAGCGCCTCGCGCTTCTTGATGAGCTGCAGGGCGGCCCGGCGGGCCGAACGGGGGCCCAGGCCCGGCATGCGGGCCAGGAGCTGGATCAGGCGCTCGATCTCGGGACCGGCGACGGCTTGTGCCATGGACGACAGTTCTCGTGACGGTTGAGGTGCCCACACGGCACAATGCGTAGGAGGCGGGCGGATGACGTGGTGCGGCGGCACGGGTCCGGTGCGTTCGATCGCGCCCGGCCCGTCGGAACGTCCCTGAAATAGGGTTTTCGCATCGCGTTTTCGCCCCCTCCGGCGGCGAATCGCACCAAAAAGGCTCCCGTGCCGAAGCGCCTCAAATGCATCTTCGCCCGTAATCCTGCTCATGTAAGTTTTTTTGTCGGCCAACAGGCGGATTGACGGCAAATCATCCGGCTCTATGCAGGAGAGGCGCAGTTCCGGAGCGGTGAACCTGCGCGCGGTGGACCTGACCAACCGCGCGGACGCTCCGGAGGCGAACCGATCTGGAGAGCCGATACGGCTCCCTGTCATGGGACGGCGACGCGATCAGGGGCCCGAGGAGAGATGAGCGTGACCAATATCGGCGAGTTCAACGCAGCGCACGGTTCCGAGGCGATCGGGCTGCGCAACCTGAAGGCGGTTCACTGGAACCTCGACGTTCCCCGTCTCTACGAGGAGGCCCTGGCCCGCGGCGAGGGCCAGCTGGCCCGCGGCGGCGCCTTCGTGGCGACCACCGGCTCCCATACCGGCCGCTCGCCCAAGGACAAGTTCGTGGTGCGCGACGCCGCCACCGAGAACGAGATCTGGTGGGACAACAACGGTGCGATCACGCCCGAGCAGTTCGAGACCCTGTATGCCGACTTCCTCGCGCATGCCGAGGGGCGCGAGCTCTTCGCCCAGGACCTGCGCGGCGGCGCCGATCCGACCCATGGCGTCAATGCCCGCGTCTTCACCGAATACGCCTGGCACTCGCTGTTCATCCGCAACCTGCTGATCCGGCCGGACCGCGCCACGCTCGCGAGCTACGTGCCCGAGCTGACGATCATCGACCTGCCGAGCTTCCAGGCCGAGCCGCACCGGCACGGCTGCCGCTCGAAGACCGTCATCGCCATCGACTTCGCGCGCAAGCTCGTCCTGATCGGCGGCTCGGCCTATGCCGGCGAGATGAAGAAGTCGGTCTTCACCTACCTCAACTACATCCTGCCGAAGGCCGGCGTGATGCCGATGCACTGTTCGGCGAACGCGGCCCTCGACGAGGCCGGTGAATCGGCCCTGTTCTTCGGCCTGTCCGGCACCGGCAAGACCACGCTCTCCAACGATTCCTCGCGCCAGCTTCTGGGCGATGACGAGCACGGCTGGAGCCAGGACGGCATCTTCAACTTCGAGGGCGGCTGCTACGCCAAGACCATCCGCCTCTCGCGCAACGCCGAGCCTGAGATCTACGCCACCACCGAGCGCTTCGGCACGGTGATGGAGAACGTGGTGATCGACCCCGAGACCCGGGTCCCGGATTTCGACGACGCCTCGCTCACCGAGAACACCCGCTGCGCCTACCCGCTCGACTTCATCGCCAATGCGAGCGCCACGGGTCGGGCGGCCCATCCCAAGAACATCGTGATGCTGACTTGCGACGCCTTCGGGGTCATGCCGCCGATCGCGAAGCTGACCGGCGCCGAGGCGATGTACCACTTCCTCTCCGGCTACACCGCGAAGGTCGCCGGCACGGAGCGCGGGCTGACCGCACCGGAGGCGACGTTCTCCACCTGCTTCGGTGCGCCGTTCATGCCGCGCCACCCCAGCATCTACGGCAACCTGCTGCGTGACCTGATCGCCCATCACGAGGTCGATTGCTGGCTCGTCAACACCGGCTGGACCGGTGGCGGCGTCGGCACCGGGCGCCGCATGCCGATCCGGGTCACCCGCCGTCTGCTCACGGCCGCCCTCGACGGTTCGCTCGCGAATGTCGAGTTCCGCCGCGACCCCTATTTCGGCTTCCAGGTGCCCGTCGCGGTGCCGGGGGTCGAGACCGAGGTGCTGTCGCCGATCGAGACCTGGACCAACAAGGCGGCCTTCCACGAGACCGCGACGCGCCTCGTCACCATGTTCCAGGAGAACTTCAAGCGCTTCGCCGACCATGTCGACGCGGATGTCCGCGCCGCCGAGCCGGTGCTCTCCGCGGCCGCCTGACCGCCGGCCGTCCGGGGCGCGGCGCAGGGCGTCCGCGTCCCGGCACAAGACGCGATGCGGGCGCTACGGTTTCCGGATCGCGCCGCCCGCAGGATCTGCGTCGTGCAGACGATCGTCGTCGAGGCCATCGTCGCCGAGGGCATCGTCGCACAGGACTTCCGGGGCGTTCGCCCGCGCTTCGCGGAAGAGGACGCCGACTTCGTTCCCCTTGGACCAGATCCGGTGCGCCCGGTAGGCATTGTCGCCCGGATCGATGAAGAGGTCGAAGCTGTCCGGAACCTCGACCGTCGTGCAGAAGGCGACGCGGGCCCCGATGGGCGACAGGTTGCGCACGAGGCAGGGCGTCGTCTCGGCCGATGCCGCGTCCAGGGCAACACGACCGGAGAGATACGTCAGGGCTCGAACGGCGTTGCGATGCTCATCCATGCATTCAGAAGGCATGCGCATCCGTTAAGACACAGAGACTCCGATCCGTGAAATGCGGGGCTATCGGCTGCAGACCGGTTGAAGACAGGGCAGATCGGTTCTCCGCCCATGGGTTCGGTCGTCCGAAGGGCTGGGACGGGCCGTGCGGGCGTCCTCAGGCCGCTTCGTGCACCATCGCCTGGCGCACCTTGAGAGCCAGCTCCTCCAGGGTGTAGGGCTTGGCCAGCAACTGCACGTCGGCATCGACGAGTCCGTTATGCACGATGGCGTTGCGGGTATAGCCGGTCGTGAAGAGCACCGGCAGGTCGGGCCGACGCTCGTGGACAGCCTCGGCGAGTTCGCGGCCATTGACCTCCGGCATGACCACATCGGTGAAGAGCAGCGCGATCTCGGGATGCGTGTCGAGCATCTGCAGGGCGTCCTTGGCGCCTTCCGCGTGGATCACGGTGTAGCGCAGGTCGCGCAGCGCCTCGACGGCGAGGTGGCGCACGCCGTCCTCGTCCTCGACCACCAGGATCACCTCGCGGGGCGAGCCCTCCGGGAGCATCGTCGGCGTGGCGTGCGCCGTCTCGGCGGCATCGCCGAGATGGCGCGGCAGGTAGAGCCGCACCGTCGTGCCGCGGCCGGGTTCGGAATAGATCGCCACGTGCCCGCCGGACTGGCGGACGAAGCCGTAGACCTGACTGAGCCCGAGCCCCGTGCCCTGGCCCGCGGGCTTCGTCGTGAAGAACGGGTCGAACGCCTTGGCGGCGACGTCGGGCGCCATGCCGCTGCCGCCGTCGGTCAACGCCACGAGGACGTACTGGCCGGCCGGGACGCCCGGATTCCGGGCCGCATAGGCCTCGTCGAGGTGAACGTTGTCGGTCTCGATGATGAGCCGGCCGCCCTTCGGCATCGCGTCGCGGGCATTGACCGCGAGGTTGAGGATCGCGTTCTCGAGCTGGTTGGCGTCGGCCTTCGTGGTCCAGAGGTCGGGGGTCGTCACGGTCTCGATGCGGATGGTTTCGCCGAGGCTGCGGCGCAGCAGGTCCGACATCGCGCCGATGAGCCGGTTGCACGCGATGGCCTCCGGCGCCAGCGGCTGCTTGCGGGCGAAGGCCAGCAGCCGGTGCGTCAGGGTCGCGGCCCGGTCCGCCCCCTTGAGCGCCTGGTCCGCGTAGCGCTCCACCGCGCGCTCACCCCGCTCCAGCCGGCGCTTGAGGAGGCTGAGATTGCCGATGATGATCGCCAGCATGTTGTTGAAGTCGTGCGCGAGGCCGCCGGTGAGCTGGCCGAGGGCCTCCATCTTCTGGGATTGCCGCAGGCGCTCCTCGAGCATGTCGCGCGTGGCGGCGGCCTCGATCAGTGAGGTGTTCGCCTCCTGCAGGGCCGCATGGGCGCGAAGGGTGCGCTGGTGACGCCGGCTCGCGTCGCTCACCACGTAGCCGCCGAGGACGACCACCAGGACGACGGCCCCCGCGACGGCGAACTGGACCTGCCGCGCCGACTCGCCAGCCTGTTCCTGACGGCTGATCAGGCGGCTGTAATTGTCCGCCTGCGCTTCTCCGAAGAGCGCGCGGACCTCGTCCATCAGGTGCTTGCCCTCTCCGGAGCGCATCCGGGCCAGGGCGGCCTCGGCCTGTCCGGCGCGTCGCAGGGCGACGGTCTCCCGCAATTCGGCGAGCTTGGCCTCGGCGGCCCGGCTGAGGCGGGCGATGATCGCCGCCATCCCGGGGTTTTGCGCCACTGCCTCCGCGATGGTGGACAGGCGGCCGGGCGTGCTCGCGACCGCGTCCTCGTAGAGCTTGAGGTAGGCCTCGTCGCCCGAGAGGAGGTAGCCGCGTTGTCCGGTCTCCGCATCCTGGATGCCGGAATACAGGGTAAAGATCGCGTCGCGGATGCGGACGCTGCGGCGCAACTCGGCGCGGTTCGCATCCTGCGTCGCCACGAGGCTGGCGGTCGCCGCGACCATGGCGATCAGCAGCAGGAATCCCACCATCAGGGGCGCGATGTCCCTCAGGCGTCCCGGTAGAGCCAGCGGCTGCGCACCTGTGACCTGAGGATAGTGCGAATCAAAATTCATGATCCGGCCGGAGGGAGGACGTCGGAGACCCAACGTTCCACTCCGCCCGGGTTATGGCAACGCTTCGACGACCTAATTGTGATCGATGTTGCCGAATTGCCGGGTTGACGCGTTCAGAACAGTTTCATGCCCGGCGGAATCGGCAGACCCTTGGTGAGTTCGGCCATCCGCTCGGCCGCAACCTGTTCGGCCTTGCCGCGGGCGTCGTTGACGGCCGCCACGATGAGATCTTCGAGGATCTCGCGCTCGTCGGCCACGAGCAGGGCCGGATCGAGCTGAACGCCTTTCACCAGGCCCTTGGCCGTCATCGTCACCCGCACGGCGCCGCCGCCGGAGGCGCCGGACACTTCGACGGTGTCGAGCTCGTCCTGCAGGGAAGCCATCTTCTCCTGCATGGCCTGGGCCTGCTTCATGATGCCCATGAGGTCGCGCATCGGGTCTGCCCTCTCTGTCGTTCCGGAACCGGGTGGATTCACATCTGGGGCGGCGAGCCCCGGGGACTATGCCTCGTCGTCGGGCTCGTCGGTCTCGGCCTCGCCGGTGGGCGCGGCCTCGATGGCGGGCGACGCCTCGGGCGCCTTGTCGCGCACGTCGACGATCTGTGCGCCCGGGAACCGGGCCAGGACCTCGCGGACGAGGGGATGGGCGGCGGCGTTCTGGTGTCGGGTCTCGGTGGCGGCGCGTGCGGTGGCGTCGAGGGTCGGCTCACCGTCCTCCTTGGAGAGGGCGACGATCCAGCGCCGCCCGGTCCAGGCGTCGAGGGCACGGGCGAGGTCGTTGGCGATGCTCTGGCGCCCGCCCTCGGCGAGACGGAACTCGATGCGGCCCTCCTCGAAGCGCACGAGGTGGACCTCGCGCTCGAGGGCCATCTTCAGGCCGATGTCGCGCTTGGCATCCGCCAGGGCGACCACGTCGGTGAAGCGGGTGAGGCGCGGCCCCTCGGGTTGGGGGGCCGGGGCCGGGCTCACGCTCGCCAGGGCGGGCCGGGAGCCGCCGCCCTGGACCGCCATCGCGAGGGCGGGGCGCGGCGGAGGCGCCTCGGCGGAGAAGGTCGGGATCGGTGGCAGGGCCGGGCGGCCCTCGGCCACCACCGGGCCGGGCGACGGGGCCGCGGGCGCGCCGCCGGACGTCGCCGCGCCCGGGGCGGCCAGCGCCTGCGCCTTCATCTGGCGCAGGGCCTCGTCCGGCGTCGGAAGATCGGCCGCGTAGGCGAGGCGCACCAGCGCCATCTCGGCCGCCGCCAGGGGGCGGGTGGCCGTCTGCACCTCGGGGATCGCCTTCAGGAGTATCTGCCAGGCCCGCGACAGCACCCGGACGGAGAGTTTCCCCGCGAAATCGCCACCGCGCGACCGCTCCGCCTCGCTTAGGGTCGGGTCGGCGGCGGCCTCGTCCGGTACCAGCTTCAGGCGGGTGACGAGGTGCGTGAAGCTCGCGAGGTCGGAGAGGATCACGGCGGGGTCGGCGCCGGCCTCGTACTGTCCGCGCACCTCGGCGAAGGATGCCGGGATGTCGCCGCGCATCACCGCCTCGAACAGGTCGACGATGCGGCCGCGATCGGCCAGGCCCAGCATGTCGCGCACGCTCTGGGCGCTGACGAGGCCGGCCCCGTGGGCGATCGCCTGGTCGAGGAGCGAGAGCGCGTCGCGCACGGAGCCCTCGGCCGCCCGGGTTATGGCCGCCAGCGCCTCCGCATCGGCCTCGACGCCCTCGGCGGCGCAGATGCGGCCGAGGTGCCCGACCAGGGTCTCGGCCTCGACGCGGCGCAGGTCGAACCGCTGGCACCGGGACAGGATTGTCACCGGCACCTTGCGGATCTCGGTGGTGGCGAAGACGAACTTGGCGTGCGGCGGCGGCTCCTCCAGTGTCTTCAGGAAGGCGTTGAACGCCTTCTCGGAGAGCATGTGGACCTCGTCGACGATGTAGACCTTGTAGCGGGCCGAGACCGGCGAATAGCGGATGCCGTCGATGATGCCGCGGACGTCGTCGATGCCGGTATGCGAGGCGGCATCCATCTCCAGCACGTCCATGTGCCGGGATTCCATGATGGCCTGGCAGTGCCGGCCGAGCTCCGGCATCGCGATGGTGGGCCCCGTGTCGGGGTGCCCGTCGCGGAGGTAGTTCAGGCCGCGGGCGAGGATGCGGGCGGTGGTGGTCTTGCCGACGCCGCGCACCCCGGTGAGCATCCAGGCCTGCGGAATGCGGTTGGCCGCGAAGGCGTTGGCGAGGGTACGCACCATGGCGCCCTGGCCGATCAGGTCGTCGAAGTTCTGGGGCCGGTACTTGCGGGCGAGCACCCGGTAGGGCGTCGCGGCCGGCGCGGGCTCGGGAAGGCCGGGCAGGAACCCGGCATCGCTCGGTAGACCGGAGGTCGCGTCCATGCCGCCTTGGCTCGGTTGGTGCGGCTCCGGTCGGAGGGTGCCGCCACGCGAGCCCGAGGCATCGATCGAGGTGGGAGGCTGGACGAAGACCCGCTCGGTCTCGTTAGGGCTGCTTCCTTCCGGACCTGACCCGGTTGGCGAGTGAAACGTCCCTCGCCAACCTCCCGAGCGCTATATGGCCGCCGCGCGCGGCGGATGCAAGCGGACTCGAGGCACGAAGGAGCGGGCTTGCCGCAGGGCCGGCTTCGGCGTGCCCGCAAATCGCCCGATCCCTGCGCCAGCCTCGGCGGTCTGTCTGTATCGACGAAGAGGGAGGCGCCGATGACGCGGCGGTTTAGCGAAGGGCTGATGGCCCCGGTCTGTCTGATGGCGGCTCTCACGGCGGCAACCGCCGCCGCGGCGCCCGAAGCTCCGAGGGCCTGGGCGGGCCGCTACCTCTACGAGCACGATGGGGGCCGCACCGTCGGCGGATCGCCGATCGTCGTCACCTACCAGCTCGACATCGCCCCGGGGCGGGGCAACCGGGACTGCCTGTTGCGGATCGAGGGCTTCCAGACCGACGAGACCATCGTCTGCAAGGCGAGCGGCACGGCCGAGAGCGTCGCCGTCGCCTTCCACACCTTCGGTGACGGCCGCACCGTGAACGCCTACGGCACGCGTCTCTACGAGGTCGGGACGGATCTGTTCGAGATGCGCCGGGGCGGCGATGCCGTCCTGACACAATGGCGGGCGCTCAATCCGAGCGGTGCCGGCTCGGCCGCGCCGGCCGGCACCTACTTCACCCGGAAGGGCTGAGATTCCGGCGCGGCGCCCGCCGCGCCGGAGAGCCGCGAGACGGCTCCGCTTTGAAGACTACTCGGCCTTGCGCTTCACGATGGCGAAGGTCTTGGGGTCGAGTTCCAGGTCGAACTGCTTGCCGCTGGCGTCGATGGCGTCATCGACCTCGATCTCGTCGTCCTCGACCTCGATCTTCTTCCACTTGGTGAAGCCTTCCTGCTTCAGCACGGCCTCGATCTTGGTCTGCTCCTCCGGGGTCGGCTTCCGGTCGGCGAAGGCCGAGCCGGTGAAGGCGAGGCCGAGAGCGAGGGTGGCGAGGCCGGTGATCTTGAGCGACATGGTGTCTCCCTGGTGTCCGAGGATTGTTTCTGACCTCTCCCGAACCACTCAGCGAAGGTGAGGTTCCTGCCGAAATCCCGGGATGTCTGCGCCTTTCGGTTGTGCGGCCGCGCGGTGCCGCCTAGGGTCGCAGGGTCTTCGCGCTCCAGGAGCGGTCCAGAATGGTCACTCGCGTCGCCACCGTGGCCTTCGAGGGCATCGAAGCGCGGGCCGTCGACGTCCAGGTCCAGATCGCGCCCGGCATCGTCGCCTTCACGGTGGTGGGCCTCGCCGACAAGGCTGTGGCGGAATCCCGCGAGCGGGTGCGCTCGGCGCTGATCGCTTCCGGCCTCGCCCTGCCGGCCAAGCGGATCACCGTGAACCTCGCCCCGGCCGACCTGCCGAAGGAGGGGTCGCATTACGACCTGCCCATCGCCCTGGCGGTGATGGGGGCGATCGGCGCCCTGCCGGCCGATGCGCTCGCGGGCTACTGCGTGCTCGGTGAGCTCGCCCTCGACGGGACGATCACGGCCGTCTCCGGCGTCCTGCCCGCCGCCATGGCCGCCAACGAACGCGGCCTCGGCCTGATCTGTCCGGCCGCCACCGGGCCGGAGGCCGCCTGGGCCGGCGGCGACCTCGACGTGCTGGCGCCGCGTTCGCTGATCCAGCTCGCCAACCACTTCAAGGGCACGCAGGTCATGGCCCGGCCGGAGCCGGCGGTGGCCGGGCCGGGCGCCGCCCTGCCGGACCTGCGCGACATCAAGGGCCAGGAGGGGGCCAAGCGCGCCCTGGAGATCGCCGCGGCCGGCGGTCACAACCTCTTGATGAACGGACCGCCCGGGGCGGGCAAGTCGATGCTCGCCGCGCGCCTGCCCTCGATCCTGCCGCCGCTGGCCCCGCGCGAACTCCTCGAAGTCTCGATGATCCAGTCGGTGGCGGGCGAGCTGAAGGGCGGCGCGCTCTCGAACCGGCGCCCCTTCCGGCAGCCGCACCATTCCGCCTCCATGGCGGCCCTGGTCGGCGGCGGCATCAACGCCCGCCCGGGGGAGGCCTCGCTGGCCCATGGCGGCGTGCTGTTCCTCGACGAATTGCCGGAGTTCACGCCCCAGGTGCTCGATTCGCTGCGCCAGCCGATGGAGACCGGGACGATCATGATCGCGCGGGCCAACCATCGGGTGACCTATCCGGCCCGATTCCAGCTCGTGGCGGCGATGAATCCGTGCCGCTGCGGACAGGCTCTGGAGCCGGGCTACGCCTGCCGGAAAGGCCCGAACGAGCGCTGCGTCGCCCAGTACGGCGCGCGCATCTCCGGCCCGCTCCTCGACCGCATCGACCTGCGCATCGAGGTCGGCGCGGTGACGGCCGCCGACCTGATCCTGCCGCCGCCCCCGGAGGGGTCGGCCGAGACGGCGGCCCGCGTCGCGGCCGCCCGCGCGCTGCAGACCGCGCGCTACGCCGCCTACGATCCGGAGCGCTCGTTCACCAACGCCACCTGCCCACCCCCGGTGATCGAGGCGGTGGCCGCGCCGGACCCGGAGGGCGCCGCCCTGATCCGCTCGGCCGCGGAGACCATGCGGCTCTCGGCGCGCGGCTTCCATCGGACCCTGCGCGTCGCCCGCACCCTGGCCGACCTCGACGGCGAGGCCTGCGTCCGCCGCATCCATCTGGCCGAGGCCCTGTCCTATCGCGGACGGGCGGAGCAGCCCGCCGCGGCCTGACCTCAGGCGGCGGGAAGCGCCTGGGAGACCGGGTGCCGCCGCCGATGCCGGATCAGCGAGAGGATCAGACCCGAGAGGGTGAGCAGGTCGCAGGTGAGCCCGAAGACCGAGCCGACGAGGCCGTTATGGACGGCCCAGCACAGGCTGGCGCCGAGGAAGAGCCGCCGCATGTGCTGCGGATCGCCCTGCAGTCGCGCGACCGTCGCCAGGAGGGCGCCGAGCCCGGCACAGGCCGAGGGCCGCCCGCTCCAGGTCGCGAGGGTCACCCCGGCCGCGACCAGGGTCGTTGCGGCGAAGAGCGGGGTCACCCAGGCGGCGCGGCCCCCGGGCCCGATCGCCCGTGCCGAGACGAGGTTCTGCAGCAGGGCGATGGCGCACATCGCCGTGCCGGTGAGAGCGCCGAGATGCAGGTAGTGCAGGCCGAAGGCGGTGGTGCAACCGGCCGAAGCCAGGAGCATTCCGCGCCGGTTCGGCATGATTCCGGCGGCGAAGCCCAGGAGCAGGCCGAGGGTTCCGAAGAGGTCGAGATGAGGGTTTGCCGCGGCCCAGCCGATCCGAGCCCACTCGATGACGATCATGGTCCGCGCCCGGTCGGCGCAGACGCGCGCCGCACTCGACGCAGGCGCTAGGTCGTCATGGTAACCGGCTGGTTAACGCGCGTTTCCAGGCGCCGGACCTGTCGTCCGGGTGCAACGGCGGACGGCCGGGGCTGCCCGCCGGAGGGCTTTACTCCGCGGCCTGGCGTGCCGCGTAGCCGAGGCGGCCGTTGAGCTCCTCGATCAGCTTCACGGCGGCCTCCGCGATGACGGTGCCGGGCGGGAAGATCGCCGAGGCCCCGGCGGCATGGAGCGCGTCGTAGTCGCCGGGCGGGATCACGCCGCCGATGACGATCATCACGTCGCCGCGGCCCTGCTCCGTCAGCGCCGCCTTCAGCTCGGGCACCAGTGTCAGGTGGCCGGCGGCGAGCGATGAGACGCCGACGATGTGGACGTCGTTCTCCACCGCCTGCCGTGCGGCCTCGGCGGGGGTCGCGAAGAGCGGCCCGATATCCACGTCGAAGCCGAGATCGGCGAAGGCGGAGGCGATGACCTTCTGGCCGCGGTCGTGACCGTCCTGGCCCATCTTGGCGACGAGGATGCGCGGGCGGCGCCCGTCGTTCTCCTCGAAAGTCTCCACGAGCTTGCGAACGGTCTCGACCACCGGCGACATGCCACCCACCTCCCGCTTGTAGACGCCCGAGATCGAGCGGATCTCGGCCCGGTGACGGCCCCAGGCCTTCTCCAGGGCATCCGAGATCTCGCCCACCGTGGCCTTGGCCCGCGCCGCGTTCACGGCGAGTTCGAGGAGGTTGCCCTGGCCCTGCGCGGCGGCTGTCAGCGCGCTCAGCGCGGCGTCGACGTCGGACTGGTTGCGCTCGGCGCGCAGGCGCTTCAGCTTGTCGATCTGCAGGGTGCGGACGTTGCCGTTGTCGACGCGCATCAGTTCGATGGCGCGGTCGTCGTCGGGCTTGTACTTGTTGACGCCCACGATGGTCTGGCGGCCGGAATCGATCCGCGCCTGGGCGCGGGCGGCCGCCTCTTCGATGCGCAGCTTCGGGATGCCGGCCTCGATGGCCTTGGCCATGCCCCCGAGCTCGTCGACCTCGCGCAGGTGCTCCCAGGCGCGGGCGACGATGTCCTGCGTCAGCTTCTCCACGTAGTAGGAGCCGCCCCACGGATCGACGATGCGGGTGGTGCCGCTCTCCTGCTGCAGGAAGAGCTGGGTGTTGCGGGCGATGCGGGCCGAGAAGTCGGTGGGCAGGGCCAGGGCCTCGTCCAGCGCGTTGGTGTGGAGGGACTGGGTGCCCCCTTGGGTGGCCGCCATCGCCTCGATGCAGGTGCGGGTGACGTTGTTGAACACGTCCTGCGCGGTCAGCGACCAGCCCGAGGTCTGGCTGTGGGTGCGAAGCGGCAGCGACTTGTCGCTCTTCGGCTCGAACTCCTTGACGAGCTTGGCCCAGATCAGGCGCGCGGCCCGCATCTTGGCGATCTCCATGAAGAAGTTCGTCGAGATCGCCCAGAAGAACGACAGGCGCGGGGCGAACTGGTCGATGGTCAGGCCGGCGGCGAGACCCGCCTTGATGTACTCGACCCCGTCGGCGAGCGTGTAGGCGAGCTCGAGGTCGTTCGTCGCCCCGGCCTCCTGCATGTGGTAGCCGGAGATCGAGATGGAATTGAACTTCGGCATGTTCTTCGACGTGTAGGCGAAGATGTCACCGATGATCCGCATCGAGCCCGCAGGCGGGTAGATGTAGGTGTTGCGGACCATGAACTCCTTGAGGATGTCGTTCTGGATCGTGCCGGCGAGCTTCTCCGGCGGCACGCCCTGCTCCTCGGCCGCGACGATGTAGAGGGCGAGGATCGGCAGCACCGCGCCGTTCATCGTCATCGACACGGTCATCTCGTCGAGCGGGATGCCCGAGAACAGCGTCCGCATGTCGTAGATCGAATCGATCGCGACGCCTGCCATGCCGACATCGCCCGAGACGCGGGGGTGGTCGGAATCGTAGCCGCGGTGGGTGGCGAGGTCGAAGGCCACCGACAGGCCCTTCTGCCCGGCGGCGAGGTTGCGCCGGTAGAACGCGTTCGAATCCTCGGCCGTTGAGAAGCCGGCATATTGCCGGATCGTCCAGGGCTGGGTCACGTACATCGTCGGGTAGGGGCCGCGCAGGTAGGGCGCCACGCCCGGATAGGTGTCGAGGAACTCGATGCCGTCGCGGTCCTCCGGTCCGTAGACGCCCTTCACCGGAATGCCTTCCGGCGTCATCCAGGGCTCGCCCGTCGGCGGCACCGGGGCCGGAACGGCATCGGCCGCGTAGGGAACGGTCGCGAAGTCGGGGATGCGAGACGTCATGGGCTCTGGCTCGTGCGGCGGCAGCGTGCCTGCATTATAGGTACGCGCCCGGTCTGGGCTACTCCTAACCGGACTTGGCCGCGAAGGGGCCGGCAAAACCGTCACTTTCGCGCAAGCGGCCGGAAAATCTTTTCGGGCCGCACCCAAAACTTTCTTGTCGAACGCGCCTACTCGGCGGCCATCCGGGAGGGGGCGAGGCCCTGGACCTCGGCGGCGACGGCGCCCACGACGCTGCGCAGGTGCCAGACCAGTTCCGAGAAGCCCGGGGTGATCGCGAGGGTCGCCTCGTTCATGTAGAGGCCCCGGTTGATCTCGATCTGCAGGGCGTGCCGCTCGACGTTCGGCTCGCCGTAATGCTCGGTGATGAAGCCGCCCGCGTAGGGCTTGTTGCGCAGGACGCGATAGCCGCGGGCGCGCAGATGGTGCTCAAAGGCGTCGATCAGGATCGGCGCGCAGGCGGTGCCGAAGCGGTCGCCCAGGACGATGTCGGCCCGCGCCGCCTCGTCGCGCCCGAGGCTCGACGAGGGCATCGAGTGGCAGTCGATCAGGATGGCGTGACCGAACTGGCGCGCCGTGCGCTGGACGAGGCCGCGCAGGGTGCGGTGATAGGGCTTGTAAAGGGTCTCGATCCGCTCGACCGCGGCCTCCACCGGCAGGCGTCCGCGATAGATCTCCTGCCCGTCGGCGACGAGGCGCGGGATGGTGCCGAGGCCCCCGGCCACCCGCATGGAGCGGGTGTTGGCGAAGGCCGGCAGGCGCCCGTCGAACATGCGCGGGTCGAGTTCGTAGGGCTCGCGGTTCACGTCGAGGAAGGCCCGGGGGAAATGCGCCCGCATCAAGGGCGCCCCGAGGTCGACCACCGGTGCGAACAGCCGGTCGACATGCGCGTCCTCCGAGCGCCGCAGTGCGAGCCCGTCGAGGCGCGAGGCGGCGAGGAAGGCCGGCGGGTAGACCGCGCCGGAATGCGGCGTGTTGAAGACGAAGGGGAGGGTGTGCGCCGTCGGCTCGTCCACCGTGAAGGGTGGATCGAAGGCGGCCGCTCCGGTCGCGTCGGGGGTCTGGAACGGCTCTGTCATCGCGGCGCGGGCGCCTCGGTGCGGACGGGACAACGCATCCTCTCACTTTGCGTTTTGCCGACTGGCCTGTCCAGCATCACGGGCGCCTCGGGAGGCCCCCGGTGGTGCCGTGGGACACCTGCCCCGGGCGGGCCGGCAACGTTCTGTTTACCAAGCCGGTGCTTTGTGGAAAGAACACATCGAATCAAAGGTACGGGACGCTGCTCGATGAAGATCCTCCTGGCGGAAGACGACAACGACATGCGCCGCTTCCTGGCCAAGGCGCTGCAGAACGCGGGCTACGACGTCCTGTCGTTCGACAACGGCCTCTCGGCCTATAATCGCCTGCGCGAGGAGCCCTTCGAGCTGCTCCTCACCGATATCGTGATGCCCGAGATGGACGGGATCGAGCTGGCGCGGCGCGCCACTGAGCTCGACCCCGACATCAAGGTGATGTTCATCACGGGCTTCGCCGCCGTGGCCCTGAACCCTGATTCGAAGGCTCCGAAGGACGCCAAGGTGCTGTCGAAGCCGTTCCACCTGCGTGATCTCGTCAACGAGGTCGAGAAGCTCCTGGCCGCCTGAGCGTAACGCCCGCCGCCCCCGCCGAATCGAGGCAGTAGGAAGAGCCCGCCGGCTCGCCTATATGCTGATGGGATTGGGATGGGGCGCGACGACGATGAAGCCGGTCACGATCTATACAACCGCGTGGTGCCCGTACTGCTCGGCGGCCAAGAGCCTGCTGCGCGACAAGGGCATCGCTTTCACCGAGATCGACGTCGAGAAGGCGGCCGGCTCGCGCACCGCCATGGTCCAGCGTGCCGGCGGTCGCACGAGCGTGCCGCAGATCTTCGTGGGTGACGCCCATGTGGGCGGCTGCGACGATCTCTACGCCCTCAATGGTGCCGGCAAGCTCGACGCGCTGGTCGCCGCATGAGCGACGCACCCACCTTCACCGCCGCCTGCGTCCAGATGCGCTCGGGCCGCGATCCCCTCGTCAACCGCGACGCGGCTGTGGCGCTGGTGCGCGAGGCGGCGAGCGCCGGGGCGCACTACGTCCAGACGCCCGAGATGACCTCCCTGGTGGAGCGCAGCAAGGCGAGCCTGTTCGAGAAGGTGACGTCGCAGGACGAAGACCCCACGCTGGCGGCCCTGCGCGAGGTCGCGCGCGAGCGCGGCATCGTGCTGCAGATCGGGTCGCTCGCCGTGCGCAACGGCGACAAGGTCGCCAACCGCGCCTTCCTGATCGATGCCGAGGGCGCGATCACGGCCTCCTACGACAAGCTTCACCTCTACGACGTCGACCTGCCGAACGGCGAGCGCTGGCGCGAGTCCGCGACCTATACCGGGGGTGCCTGCGCGGTCGTCGCCGACACGCCATGGGCGCCCATCGGCCTCGCCATCTGCTACGACATCCGCTTCCCCGCCCTGTACCGGGCACTGGCCGAGGCGGGCGCCACCATCCTGACCGCCCCGGCCTGCTTCACCAAGCAGACGGGCGAGGCCCATTGGCACGTGCTGCACCGGGCCCGCGCCATCGAGACCGGCTCGTTCATGATCTCGGCGGCGCAGGGCGGGCACCACGAGGACGGGCGCGACACCTACGGCCATTCCCTCATCGTCGATCCCTGGGGCCGGGTCCTGGCCGATGCGAACGGCGCCGAGCCGGGCGTGATCCTGGCCGAGATCGACCTCTCCCGCGTCGCCGATGCCCGCGCCCGCATCCCGACCCTGCAGCACGCCCGGCCCTTCACGATCGAGCGGGTGGGCGGCCCCGCCTGATCCCGCCCGCGCTACCGTCGCGAAACCTCTGGTCCCATGATCCGCTACACCCTCGTCTGCGAGGCCGGGCACAGCTTCGAGAGCTGGTTCCCGTCGAGCGATTCCTTCGATGCGCAGGCCGCGCGCGGCCTCGTGGCCTGTCCGGTCTGCGGCTCGGCCCAGGTCGGCAAGAGCATGATGGCGCCCTCCGTCGCCCGCACGGATCGCGGGGGCCGTGCCCTGCCGCCGCCGGCCGAGGCGGCGTCGAAGGCGAACCTCCCCGCCGTCGCCCCGCAGCCCATGCCGCACCTGGCGCCCACCGAGCCCGAGCGGCGCCTGCGCGCCGTGATGCGCGCCCTGCGCGAGGAGGCGACGCGCAACGCCGACGACGTCGGCACGCGCTTCCCCGAGGAGGCGCGCCGGATCCACTACGGCGAGACCGAGACCCGCGCGATCTACGGCGAGGCGAGCCTGGAAGAGGTCCGTGCCCTCGTCGACGAGGGAATCGCGGTTGCGCCCCTGCCGCCGGCCTCCGACGACCGACACTGAGCCTCAGCGCTTCAGCGCGGCGGTGCCGGCGATCGACGCGAGCAGGAAGGCGATGAGCGCGTTCCAGCCCGCGAGGGAAATGCCGAACAGGCGCCACGCCGCGGTGGAGCAATCGGCCACCCGCGTGGTCTGGAGAGCGTTCAGGAAATCGCCGACATCGGCCGGGTTGGCACCCGTGCCGCCGCCGCAATCGGTGGGACCGGCCCACAGGCTCCATTCCGCACCGGCGTGATAGACGCTCAGGCCGGCCCCGTAGAGCAGGCCGAGGGCGGCGAGGCCGAGGACGAGGCGCGCGCTCCAGGTCGGCAGGAACAGGCCGAGCAGGGCCAGCGGAACCGCCGCGTAGTAGGGAATCCGCTCCTGCAGGCAGAGCTTGCACGGCACGTAGCCGAGGCCCCACTGGAAGGTCCAGGCTCCCGCGAGCGTCAACACGGACCCGACGAGGACGAGAAGGGCGGCGCGGCGCAGGCGCAGGAGCGAAGCGTAGTCCATGCCAGAAAAGCACCTTGTCTACAGGAGCACCTTGAACAGCACGAAGCCGAGGACGATCACCGCGACGGAGATCGCCGCCACCACGTTGAGGTGCCGGTCGAGCACCCCCCGGATCTGAACGCCGTAGCGGCCGAGAAGTCCCGCCAGGATGAAGAATCGGGCGCCCCGCGTCAGCAGCGACAGCACCACGAACCAGAACAGGTCGTAATGGGCGAAGCCCGAGGTGATGGTCACGAGCTTGAACGGGATCGGCGTCAGGCCCTTCAGCAGGATCACCCAGTGCCCGTACTGGGCATAGGAGGCCTGGAAGGTCTCGGCCTTGTCGGAGAGGCCGTAGACCCGGAACACCCATTGCCCGACCGAGTCGAAGAGCAGGGCCCCGATGGCGTAGCCGACGAGGCCGCCGGCGACGGAGGCCAGCGTGGTGATGAGGGCGTAGAACCAGACCCGGTCCGGCCGGCTCACGGCCATGGGCACCAGCATCACGTCCGGTGGCACCGGGAAGAACGAGCTCTCGGCGAAGGCCACGGCCCCGAGGGCGTAGGGCGCGAAGGGCTTGCCCGCGAGCGCGAGGATCCACTCGTAGAGGCGACGGATCATGAAGGGTCCGGGAAGGCTGGAAGGCGGGAAGGCAGGGCCGAGCCCTTTGATCATACGTGGCCGTCCCTGGCGAGCGCCCGCATATCGCAGTGCGAAGAAAACGCCACTGGCCGAATCCGGGAAGGTGTGCGATGACGCGAACGCTGCGGGCGTGGTGGAACTGGTAGACGCGCCGGACTCAAAATCCGGTTCCGCAAGGAGTGTCGGTTCGATTCCGACCGCCCGCACCATCTCTCCTTCCCTACGCCTGATCGTCAGTCGCGGCTCGCTGCCCCCTGGCGCTCCTTGACCCGCCGGACTTCCGCGAGCTGCCCGCGCAGGATCAGGAGGGCATCCTCCTCCGCGGGGGTGAGGTGATCCAGACGGATGTGGCGCAGCAGAACCTCGAGTGCATCGCCGATCCGACCCAGTTGGCGGCCGTAGCTGCCCACGTCGTCGAGGATCTTCTGTTCCAGTTCGGGATTCGGCGTGTGGCCGAGGTCGATGTTGACCAGGCCGACCTGCGCGCCCTGCTGGTAGAACGTCCACGGATTGATCGATTGCCAGAGCTTGTCGGGGGCGATGGAGAACTGAGCGCTGCGCTGCATGGGGGGACTCCCGCGATCCGATTCGCCCGAGGCTAGATCGACGTGCGGGGATTCGCCTAGCCCGGCCGGGATCGCTCCGCGAGGAAGCGCCGGATCCATTCGCCGACCCGCGCGCCGTCGCTCGGCGCATCGAGGGAGGCGAGGGCCCGCGCGCGCAGGGCCTCGTCGAGTGCGCCCGGGCGGTGGCCCGCGATGAGGGCGCGGGCGTAGTCGCGTTCGAATTCCGGATGGAACTGGAACGAGACGGCGCGCCGGTCGGAATAGGCGAGGATGCCGTGCGGCGTGAAGCCGTTGCCCGCCAGCGTCCGGCTCGCCGGCGGCGCCTCGATCACCTGGTCCTGGTGGATGGCGGGCGCGGCGACCTCCGGATCCGCGTCCATCCAATCCGCCGCGCGCGCGATGCGATAGGCATGCAGGCCGATCCCCCAGCCCTTGTCCGACTTCTCGACCCGCCCGCCGAAGGCGGTCGCCATGACCTGATGCCCGAAGCAGATCCCCACGAGGGGCTTCTCCGGATCGAGGCCGCGCAGGTACGCGATCAGCGTGCCGATCCAGGGCAGAGAATCGTAGACCCCCGCGGGCGAACCGGTGACGAGGGTGGCGTCGAAGGCGTCCGGATCGGCGGGCCAGTCGCCGCGATTGACCGAAAACACCGTGAGATCGTGCCCGGAACCGAGGCGGTCGGCCGTCATCCGGCCATAGCCCGGATAGCGGCCGGCGAGCCGCTCCGGCGGGGTGCCGGCTTCGAGGATCGCGATTCTCATGGGTGGCATCAGGGTTGGGCTGACATCGGCACTCCGGGCCTGGCGCGAGCGTCCGTCGAGGCGGTTCGCGGACCATCGGCTCGCCGACACGCCGAGTCCGGAGGCCGGCCGTCGCAGCCGCGGTCGCGACCGTCGATCGCCTACCCCTTAAGGGCCGCCAGGGTGTGCGCCACGAGCGCATTGGCATGGCCATGGCCCATCGAATAATCGGTCTTGAGCATGGCGACCAAGTCCATGTGCTTGGCGGGAAGCCGCTTTCGCAGCAGTTCCTGCCATTCCGCCACCGGTCGCCCGTATGTCTTCTCGATTGACGGGAAGTAGGAGGCGGGTCCCTTGATCGGTCCGTCGCTCATGGCGGTCGTGGCTCCGGGAGATGTGCTGGCCCGTTTGGCGCTCTCGGCATTCTGGATCGCCGGTCTCGTTTTGGAAATGGAGCGTGCCGCCAGGCCGAAGCCCGCTCCCGCCCGAACCCGATTTCGGGCCGCTCCGGAAGGCGCCGGGTCTCTCACGGCGAGGAGGCTCGCGCGGCGCGGTCGGGTCATCGGGATCGAGGTGACGAAGCAGGTCTCCGCCACACCCCGGCGCCGCCGCGTGAGGAGGGCGCAGGGGAAGCCGAGGACGGTCCGCCCGGCGCCGCGATCAGGCGGCGCTGGCGCGCGGCCGCAGGCGGCGCCAGGGTTTGCGGCCAGCCGGCTCGGGCGCCTTCGTCCGGATGTCCATCGGATTGCCGCGCCAGACGATGGCGCCGCGCATCCAGGCGCCGATCCAGAGGAACGGGATCAGCGCGTCGCGGATCAGGAAGGCGAGGAGGAGCCGGGGATGCCGGTACCAGCGCGCCCGGGCGGCCAGGACGATTTCGGCCCCGTACCACAGTCCCGTGAGCCCCAGGAGAAGGACCGCCAGGGTGAGGGAGGGCGCGGCCGCGAGGGCGAGGGCGAAGGGCAGGAGCGGCCCGCAGCCGATCTCGGGGGCGAAGAACAGCGGGAAGGTGACCCGCCGGAGCCGCGCCCAGCGCAGTTGCCGCGACCAGATTTCGGACAGCGTACGGCGTCCGAGGGGCTGGTCGAAGGGAGCGGCCACGAGGTGGACCCGGGCGCCCGCCGCGCGCACGAGCTTGGTCGCCGCCGCATCCTCGGCGATCTCGGCCGCCAGCGCCCGGATGCCGCCGCGCGCCTCCAGGAAGGGCTTGTGCCAGAGCATGCTCTTGCCCTGGGCGAAGCCGAGGCCGAGGGCCTCGCCGGTATATTGCCAGCGCGCCTGCAGGGTGTTGAGGAAGGCGCATTCCACCGCGGCGAACAGGCCGGAGGGACGCGCGCCGATCGGCGTCGAGCAGACGAGGCCGGTATCGGGGCGCCAGGCCGCCTGCAATTGCTGCAGGTAGTCCGGCGGCATCGCGACGTTCGAGTCGGCGAGCACCACCCAGTCGTGACGGGCCGCCTCCCAGCCACGCACGCAGTTGTTGAGCTTGGGGTTGTCGCTGATCCGCTCGTCGCCGACGATCAGGCGGGCGGGCACCCGCGGATGGGCCGCCATTAGGCGCTCCAGGAGGGGGACGATGGGATCGGCCCCGTCGGCCACGCAGAAGATCAGCTCGTAACGGGGATGGGCCAGCTGGAAGCCGCGGGTCAGCAATTCCTCGCTGAAGGCCTCGATGCCGCAGACCGGCCGCACCAGGGAGACCGGGGCGTCCTTCGGGAAGACCGACGCGCCGTTGCGCCGTCCGATCCGCAGGGCCGCCACCGTGATGCCGACGAGGTTGACCAGCGTCAGGGCGACGCACAGTCCCAGGGCAACGGCGGCGCCCGGCTCCGACAGCTCCCGCAACGCCTGATCCCACATTCGCGACGTCTCCCGCTCGCGAGGCTCCAAGAACGCGGCCGGGCGCGGGTTGGACACCGCGTCGCGTCTCCGGCTGCACAGCGCCCCTAACAGCCGCGCTGCTTCAGTCGTATGACAGCCTCGGACGACGAGGGGGGACGTGCGTGGCGGGACCGGCGCAGGTGGCGATCGTGGGGGCCGGGATGGCGGGGGCGAGCGCGGCGCGCCGGCTCCACGAGGCCGGCCTCTCCGTCGCGCTGTTCGACAAGGGCCGGCAGCCCGGCGGTCGCATGGCGAACCGCCGAGACCGCGAGACCGGCCTCAGCTTCGACCACGGCGCGCAGGTGATGCGGGCGCACGGCCCCGCCTTCCGCCGCCGCCTCGACGACTGGAAGTCCCGCGGCCTCGTGGCGCACTTCGACACGGACGGCACCGTCACGGCCGTGCCCGACATGACCGCGCCGGTGCGCGACCTTCTCGCCGGCCTCGACGTCCGCGCTGGCCGGACCGTCACCGCGCTGGCCCGGACGGAGCACGGCTGGCGGGTCGCCCTGGCGGAAGCGGAAGCGGAAGCAGAGGTGGGCGCGGACCGGGTGTTCGACGCGGTGGTCCTGACGGTGCCCGGCCCGCAGGCCCTGCGCCTCCTCGCGGCGAGCGGGTGCGCGCTGCCCGGCGTCGAGCGGGCGCGCTACGCGCCCTGCTGGTCATTGATGCTGGCCTGCGAGGCGGAGCCGTCCGTCCCGGGCGACGTCCTGCGCCCCGCGACCGGACCCATCGCCGCGCTGTTCCGCGAGGGCGTGAAGCCCGGACGCCCGGAGGCGCCGCCGGCCTACACCATCCACGCCACGCCCGCCTGGTCGAAGGCCCATCTCGAGGAAACCCCCGAGGCGGTGCGGGCGAGCCTCCTCGCGGCCATCGGCGAGCTCTTCGGCGGCCCCGTCACGCCCCTCCAGGCCCGCGCCCATCGCTGGCGCTACGCCTTCGTCGAGGAGACCTGCGGCGCGCCCTGCCTCTACGATCCGGCCCAGCGCCTCGGCTATGCCGGCGACGGCTGCCTCGGGCCGCGGATCGAGGCCGCCTACGACAGCGGGCTCGCCCTGGCGGAGCGGCTGATCGCGGATCTGGCCTGAGCGCATCACGATGAACCCGTCCACATGAGCCTGCCCATCGTCTTCCATCCGGCCTACGAGGCGACCCTGCCGGAGGGACACCGCTTTCCCATGCGCAAGTACGGGCGCCTGGCCGAGCTCCTGGCCGAGCAGGGGCTGGCCCCGGACGGCTTCGCCCGGCCCGAGCCCGCCGGGGCCGACCTTCTCGCCGCCGCCCATGACCGCGCCTACGTGGAGGCCGTGCTCGCCCTCGACGTCTCGCGCGAGATCGAGCGCAACATCGGCCTGCCGGTGGGCGCCTCCGTCGTCGCCCGTTCCTGCGCCTCGGTGGGCGGCACCCTGCTGGCGGCCCGCCTCGCCCTGGCCCACGGCCTCGCCGGGAGCACCGCCGGCGGCAGCCACCATGCCCGGCGCGAGACCGGTGCCGGCTTCTGCATCTTCAACGACGTCGCGGTGGCCGCCCGCACCCTGCACGCGGAGGGCACCGTCGCGCGCGCGCTGGTGGTCGATTGCGACGTCCACCAGGGCGACGGCACCGCCGATTGCCTGAGCGGGACGCCCGACCTCTTCACCCTGTCGATCCATGCCGAGAAGAACTATCCGACGCGCAAGATCGCCGGCGACCGGGATGTCGGGCTGCCCGACGGGGTCGACGATGCCGGATACCTCGCGGTGCTGGCCGCCCATGTCGGGCCGCTGCTCGACGCGCTGCGCCCCGACATCGTGTTCTACAATGCCGGGGTCGATCCCCACCGCGACGACCGGCTCGGGCGCCTCGACCTCACCGATGCGGGCCTGCTGGCCCGCGACCGCTTCGTCGTCGGCGAGGCGCACCGGCGCGGCATTCCGTTCGTCGGGGTCATCGGCGGCGGCTACTCCACCGACATCGACGCCCTCGCGGCCCGCCACGCCCTGGTCTTCTCCGCCATGGCCGAGCGGGCGACCTGACCGACGGCCCTGGCGATCCGGTCGGTCCGGGCCGCCGCTAGGAATCCGGCAGCGCCGCGTGCCGCGCGACGATCCGGTTGATCATCTGTCCGAGCTGCTCGGCGGAATAGGGCTTGTGCAGGAGCTCGAAGCCGTGCGCGTCCTCCTGGGCGAGGATGTGGCTGTATCCGGAGGCGAGCAGCACCGGCAGGTCCGGCCGGCGCCGCCGCAGCTCCTGCGCCAGGGCGACGCCCCCCATGCCGGGCATGACCACGTCCGAGACCACGATGTCGAAGGGCGCGGCAGCGCCCTCGATGTCCGCCAGCGCGCTCTCGGCATCGGTGTGCCAGGTCGGCAGGTAACCGAAATCCTCCAGGATCTGGCGCGCGAAGCGTCCGACCTCCAGGTTGTCCTCGACGAGGAGCACGCGCAGCCCGTCCCCGGACACGGCGGGGCGCTCGACGGCGGAGACCGTCGGCGCCGATTGATGCGCCGCGACGGCCGGCAGGTAGAGCGTGAAGGTCGTTCCGGCGCCCACCGTGCTCGTCACCGCGATGTCGCCGCCCGACTGCTTGGCGAAGCCGAAGACCTGGGACAATCCGAGGCCGGTGCCCTTGCCCACCGCCTTGGTGGTGAAGAAGGGCTCGAAGATCCGGTCGAGATGGTCCGCCGGGATTCCGCTCCCCGTGTCGGTGAGGGAGATCGCCGCGAACCGGCCGGCGCTGCCGCCGGGCTTGCGCGGGTGCGGCAGGGAGGCACGGCATTCGAGCCGGATGGTCAGGGTGCCCCGCTCCTCCATGGCGTCGCGGGCATTGACGGCCATGTTGATCAGGGCGGTCTCGAACTGGCCGAGATCGGCGCGGATGTGACAGGTCTCGTCGGGCAGCTCGGTGACGATGCGGATGCGGGCGCCCGTCACCGTCTCCAGCAGCTCCGCGACGAGCACGAGCCGCGCCCGGACATCGAACACCTCGGGCTTGAGCGCCTGCCGCCGCGCGAAGGCGAGCAATTGCCCGGTCAGCCGGGCGGCCCGGTCTACGGTCTCGGACACCGCGTCGAGATAGCGACTCCGGCGCGCCTCGGGCAGGTCCGGCCTGCGCAGGAAATCGACGGAGGAGCGGATGATGGTGAGAAGGTTGTTGAAGTCGTGGGCGACCCCGCCGGTGAGCTGGCCCACCGCCTCCATCTTCTGCGCCTGGCGCAGGGCCTCGTGGGTCTGCTCCAGCTCCGCCGTGCGCCCGGCCACGCGCTCCTCGAGGGTCGCGTTCAGCTCCCGCAGGGCGGCCTCCGCCTCCGCCTGCGCATGGGCCGACCAGGTCCGCGCCGCGACCTCCGTGGTCAGCCGCACCTCCGCGTCGGTCCAGCGGCGCGGCGCGGCGGCGTGCACGTAGAACACGCCGCCGAGGGACACGACGCCGGATTCCTCGCCGCGCATCATCGGAGCCACGATCAGCGCCCGCGTGCCGATGCTGTCCCAGCTGTCCTGGAACCCCGACTGCGCGGTCCGGGGATCCGTCCGACAATCCGCGACCACCAGGGTCCGCCCCTGCCGCAGTTCCGCGACCAATGCGGGCCCGAAGGCCTCGATCACCCGGGCCTCGCCGGCGAGCGACGCCATCCGGCCGTCGCTCCAGTCGCGCTCGACCGCGATGACATCGCCCCCGTTCCGGAGATGTCCGTAGCCGGCCCGTCCGGCGCCGAGATGCGCGCCGAGGCTGGCCGCGGCGATCATCGTGATCTCCAGCGGCGTGGCCGCCCTCCGCAGGCGGTCCCCGAGGGCGATCTGGAAGAGCAGGTGGCCCTCGGCGGCCTTGCGCGCCGTGATGTCGATGACCGTGCCGAGCGCCCGGACGCAGCGCCCGGTCTCGTCGAACACGCCCCGGCCCTTCGCCGCCACCCAGCGCACCACCCCGTCGTGGCGGCCGACGGTGCGGTACTCCACGTCGTAGCTGGCGCGCAGGGCCGGATCGAGGGCCGAGGCGAAGGCCGCACGGGTGGCCGCGAGGTCCTCCGGGTGCAGGCCGGCCTCGAAGTCGTCGAGGGTCACCGGCGTTTCCGGGGGGAGGCCGAACATCGCCTTCGTCCGGTCCGACCAGATCAGCGTGTCCGCGACCGGATCGAGATCCCAGGTTCCGACCTCCGCCGCCTCCGTGGCCAGCCGCAGCTGCTCCTCGCGCCGCTGCAGGCGCATCTCGGCCCGCTTGCGGTCGTGGATGTCCTCGACCACGCCGTACCAGCGCAGGATCGTGCCGTCCTCGGCGCGCCGCGGGTAGGCCCGGGCGCGCATCCAGCGATACTCGCCCGTGGCGAGGCGGATGCGGTAATCGACGTCCACCGGCTCCCCGGAGGCGAGGCAGGCGCCGAACACGGCGACGGTCCGCGGCAGGTCCTCGGAATGGATCGCCCGGGTCCAGCCGTCGCCCAGGGGCTCGCCGGGGGCCTGTCCCGTCAGGGTCAGCCAGCGCGTCGCGTAGGAGGTGATGTTGCCGGCGGGATCGCAGGTCCAGGGGACCTGGGGATTCAGCTCGACCGCGTGCCGGTAATGATCCTCGCTCTCGCGCAGGGCCGCCTCGCCGAGCACACGGTCGGTCGTCTCCGCCGTGACGCAGAACAATCCGTTGACCGCACCGGCATCGTCGTAGACCGGCGAGTAGGTGAAGGACCACCAGCTCTCCTCCGCCCGGCCCGCCCGCGCGAGGTCTAGCTTCATGTCGGTGAGGGTGCGGGACTCGCCGGCGAGGGTGGCCTCGACCAGCGGGCCGATCTCGTCCCAGATGCTGCCCCAGACCTCGCGGAACGGACGGCCGAGGGCGTGCGGCAGGCGATAGCCCAGGATCGGACGGTAGGGGTCGTTGTAGAAGCAGAGCAGGTCGGGCCCCCAGGCCAGGAACATCGGCCGGGGACAGGCGAGCATCAGGGCCAGCGTGTTGCGCAGGGCCGGTGGCCAAGCCTCCGGCGGGCCGAGCGGCGTTCCGGTCCAGTCGTGCGTCCGGATCTCGACGCCGGTGACGCTGCCCGCGTCGAGGAATGCCAGGGAATGGGTCACGCGCCGTGCGATCCGGATCGATCGCTCCGCTTCGGCATCTCGGCTGTTCGGTGGATCGATTTGGGGAGGCCGGCTGGCATGGCCATGGCATAGCGCCGCCGCGCCGACTCGTACAGCGACCGTCCGGTCCCGCACCGAACGGGCCGCCCCGAGCCGGCGGGCTTGCGCCCCGCCCCGGTGACATCGGTCACGCTGTCGGACCGGCAGCCGGCGACGGCGATCGTCGCGATGCGAAAGCGGTGTCGGTGCCGCTCACCCCCGGTCATGCACGCGCGGGCCACCGCGTTCAGGCCGGTGCGCCCGGCTTCGGCAGGCTCTTGGCGGCGTGCTCCATGGCATCGAACAGCTTCTCCAGTTCCGGTCCCTCCAGGCAGTGGAATCCCAGCGTCCGGGTCAGCAGAAGCCCCAGGGTGGCGAAGGTCAGCATCGCCCCGGCACCCGGGCAGCAGGCCACGTCCTCCATCTGGGCGAGCCGCTGCGTCAGGAAGGCGTTGAAGCCGGCGAAGGCCTCGGGACTCTCTGCGGAGGCCAGCAGGAGCGCGCGCGGAAAGCCGTCCTCGTCGGCATAGATCTGGCGCGCATGGGCGATCAGCGCGAGGGGGAGGGCGGCCGCGCCCGATCCCTGTTCGGCTTCGTGGGCCGCCACGCTCTCGCGGATCTCCCGCAGCTTGCGCTCGGCCAGCGCCGAGATCAGCGCGTCCTTCGAGGCATAGTGGTGCAGGACGCCGCCCTTGCTGAGGGAGGCCTCGGCCGCGACGGCGTCGATGGTGAGGGTGCGCGTGCCCATGCGCCGAATCAGCCGTTCGGCGGCGTCGAGGATCACCAGGGGTCGGTCTTCGCGGCGGGTACGCGCCTTCATCATGGACAATCCAGCCAGGCCGCCAGCGCTTTCGAGGGAGGAGGATCCGCCGCCTGAACCTGCGAGAAGACCGATAACTTCAATGGGATACCGGGGAACGCGCGAGCCGGGAAGACGGTTCGGCGAAAAAAACAACCGTCTGGACGGTCGGTAAGATTGCCGGTAAGTGTGGCGCGAGGCGGGGGCTTCCGAGTTCGAGGACGTGATGGTGGGTTGGCTGACCATGGGGCCGCGCGGGTGCGGGGGCCTGGCCCTGGTGCTCATGGCCTGTTCCGCCCCGGTCCCCTCCGCTCGGGGTGCCGAAGGGGATGCCAAGGCGGCGACCAGGCCGGCGAGCCCCGCCGTCGCGGTGGTGCGCACCGCGGTGGCCCGCGCCACCACGATCGCCTCCGACCTGATCTTCACCGGCGACATCCAGGCGCAATCCCAGGTCAACGTCGCCTTTCGGACCAACGGCAAGATCGCCAAGCGCCTCGTGGAGGTCGGCGACCACGTCACCGCCGATCAGGTGCTGGCCAAGCTCGACCCGCAGGAGCAGCGCGCCAATCTCAACAACGCCCAGGCCGCGCTCACCTCGGCCGAGGCGCTGCTGACCCAGGCCAAGCTGAACTTCAAGCGCCAGGAGCAGCTCATGGCCAGCGGCTACACCACCCGCCCGAGCTACGACGACGCCGAGCAGCAGCTGCGCACCACGCAGGCCTCGGTGGATTCCGCCAAGGCGGCCCTGGGCACTGCCGAGGAGCAGTTCTCCTACACGGACCTGAAGGCCGGCGTGGACGGCATCGTTCTCAGCCGGACCTTCGAGGTCGGACAGGTGGTGCAGACCGGCCAGACCGTCCTGGCGATGGCCCAGGACGGCCCGCGCGACGCCGTCTTCAACATCTTCGAGGCGGTGCTCGCAGCCCCACCCGGAAGCAAGACCGTCGACGTGACGCTGCAGGCCGATCCGCGGGTCAAGGCGACCGGCCGGGTGCGCGAGATCTCCCCCAGCGTCGACGCCGCCTCCGGGACCGTGCGGGTCAAGGTCGGGCTGGACGAGACGCCCAAGGCCATGAGCCTCGGCGCGGTGGTCATCGGCACCGGCAAGTTCCGGCCGCGCCAAGCGATCGTGCTGCCCTGGTCGGCCCTGTATCGCTGGGAGAACGGCCCGGCTGTCTGGGTGCGCGATCCCGCCAGCGGCACCGTCGCGCCCCGCTCCGTCACGATCGAGCGCTACGGACCCAACACCATCGCGCTGAAGGGCGGGGTCGAGCCCGGCGAGGAGGTCGTCATCGCGGGGATCCAGCTCCTTCGTCCGGGGCAGGCCGTCGCCGTCGCCGAGACCCTGGAGGCGACGCGATGATCCGCCCGAGCCTGCGCGCCCTCGCGCTCGTCGTCCCGCTCGGCGCCTGCCAGGCCGCTCAGGAGGCCGCCCCGCCGCCCCCGGTGCGGCCGGTGCTGGTCCGCGTCGTCAAGCCGGTCACCGCCCAGGTCTTCGGCCCCTTCGCGGGCGTGGTGGCGCCGCGCTACCAGTCGGAGATCGGCTTCCAGATCGCCGGCCGCATGATCGCCCGCGACGTCACGGTCGGCGACATCGTACAGAAGGGCCAGCGCATCGCCGCCCTCGATCCGGTGGTGACGCGCTTCGCCCTGACCCGCGCGGAGGCCGATCTCGCCGACGCCAAGGCGCAGGCCGAGAACGCCAGCGCCACGGAAGCGCGCCGCCGCCGGCTGCTCGCCGGCGGCAACGTCGCCCAGGCCCAGCTCGATACCGCCGTGGCGAGCCGCGACACCGCCCAGGCCCGGGTCTCCCAAGCCGAGGCGAGCCTGCAGCGGGCGCGGGACCAGATGGGCTATACCGAGCTGAACGCGGATTTCGACGGCGTCGTCACGGTGCGCAGCGCCGAAGTCGGCCAGGTCCTCAGCGCCGGCCAGGCCGTCGCGACCCTGGCGCGGCCCGAGGAGCGCGAGGCCGTGGTCGACATTCCCGAGGAACTCGTCGGCACGATGCCGACCGACGCCCAGTTCACGGTGTCGCTGCAGAGCGCCCCGGACGTGACGGCGACGGCGCGGGTGCGCGAGATCGCGCCCTTCGCCGACCAGACCACGCGCACCCGGCGCGTCCGCATGACCCTGATCAGGCCCTCCGAGGCCTTCCGCCTGGGCTCGACCCTCACGGTCACCCTGGCGCGGGCCGAGCCGCCCCATATCGACCTGCCCGCCACCGTCGTGCTGACGGAGGAGGGCCGCGATGCGGTCTGGGTCGTCGCGCCGGACGGGAAGAGCGTGCTCAAGCGGCCCGTCACCGTCACGCGCCGGGACGCCGAGCGCGTCAGCATCGGCGCGGGCCTGGATGCCGGCGACCGCGTGGTCGTGGCCGGCGTCCACTCGCTCAAGGACGGGCAGGCCGTGCGTCTGCCCGACCAGGCGCCCTGACCCGCGCGCCCGACGCCGTCCATCATCAGCCGCCACCCCGGTGAGGCGAGAGCAATCCCGTGAAGAACTTCAATCTCTCCGAATGGGCGCTGGAGCACCGCTCCTTCGTCTGGTTCCTGATGCTGATCTCGGTGGTGGCCGGGTTCCTGGCCTATGAGCGCCTCGGGCGCGAGGAGGACCCGCCCTTCGCGATCAAGACCATGATCGTGCAGGCGCGCTGGCCCGGCGCCACCATCGGCGACACCCTCGATCAGGTCACCGAGCGGATCGAGAAGGAGGTGCAGCAGATCGATGCCGTCGATTTCAGCCGCAGCTACACCACGCCCGGTCAGGCCACCGTCTTCGTGCAGCTGCGCGAGACGACGCCGCCCAAGACCATCCCGGCGATCTTCTACCAGGTCCGCAAGCGCATCGGCGACATCCAGAACACCTTCCCGCAGGGGATCCAGGGTCCGTTCTTCAACGACGAGTTCGGCGACGTCTTCGGCAACGTCTACGCCTTCACGGCCGACGGCGTGACGCCGCGGCAGCTGCGCGACTACGTCGAGCGCGTCCGCGCCGAGGTGAAGAAGGTGCCGAGCGCGGGCAAGATGCAGCTCCTCGGCGCTCAGGACGAGGTCATCTACCTCGACTTCTCCACCCGCAAGCTCGCCGGCCTCGGCCTCGACACCAACTCGGTCATCCGCACCCTGCAGTCGCAGAACGCCATCGCGCCCTCCGGAGTGATCCAGGCGGGGCCGGAGCGGGTCTCCGTCCGGGTCGGCGGCCAGTTCGTCAACGAGGAGAGCCTGCGCGCCGTGAACCTGCGGGTGAACGACCGCTTCTTCCGCCTCTCCGACGTCGCCGAGATCTCACGCGGCTTCACCGACCCGCCGACCGACCTGTTCCGCTTCAACGGCCAGCCGGCCATCGGCCTCGCCATCGCGATGCAGCCCTCGGGCAACCTGCTCACCTTCGGCCACGACCTGAAGGAGCGCATGCGCAAGCTCGAGGGCGAACTGCCGGTGGGCGTCGGCATCCACCTCGTCTCGGACCAGCCCAAGATCGTCGAGGAGGCGGTGGGCGGCTTCACCAAGGCGCTGGTGGAGGCCGTGGTGATCGTGCTGGCGGTGAGCTTCATCAGCCTGGGCTGGCGCGCCGGCCTCGTGGTCTCGCTCTCGATCCCGCTCGTGCTCGCCATCGTGTTCGTGGTCATGCAGATCATGGGAGTGACGCTCCAGCGCATCTCGCTCGGCGCCCTCATCATCGCGCTGGGCCTCCTCGTCGACGACGCCATGATCACGGTGGAGATGATGGTCGCGCGCCTGGAGGTGGGCGACAGCCTCAAGAAGGCGGCGACCTTCGCCTACACCTCCACCGCCTTCCCGATGCTCACCGGCACCCTGGTGACCGTGGCGGGCTTCCTGCCCATCGGCTTCAACGGCTCGTCGGCGGGCGAGTACACCTACTCGCTCTTCGTCGTCATCGCGGCCTCGCTCCTCGTCTCCTGGGTGGTGGCGGTGCTGTTCGCCCCCCTCATCGGCGTGAAGCTCCTGCCGAAACAGATGAAGCACAAGGATCACGACGCCCCGAGCCGGTCGATGCGGATCTTCACCGGCATGCTGCTGGGCGCCATGCGCTGGCGCTGGACCACCGTGATCGTCTGCGTCGGCATGCTCGGCGCCTCGGTCGTCGGCATGGGCTTCGTGCAGCAGCAGTTCTTCCCGGCCTCCGACCGGCCCGAGCTCCTCGTCGACATGACGCTGCCGCAGAACGCCAGCATCGCCGAGACGAAGGGCCAGATGGACCGCTTCGAGGCGACCCTGGTGGGCGACCCCGAGATCGTGCGCTGGTCGTCCTACGTGGGCCAGGGCGCGGTGCGCTTCTACCTGCCCCTCGACCAGCAGCTCGGCAACGCCTTCTTCGGCCAGATCGTCATCGAGACGAAGTCGATCGAGGCCCGCGAGCGCACGAAGCTGAAGCTCGACAAGCTCGCCCGCGAGAAGTTCGTCGGCACCGACTTCCTCATCCACTCCCTCGATCTCGGACCGCCGGTCGGGCGCCCGGTGCAGTACCGCCTCAGCGGCCCCGACCTGCAGACCCTGCGGACCCATGCGCTCACCCTCGGCAACATCGTCGGCGCCAACCCGCATCTCGACGTGCCGACCTTCGACTGGAACGAGCCCGGCAAGGTGCTCAAGGTCGACATCATCCAGGACAAGGCGCGCCAGCTCGGCGTGACCTCGGAGGACATCGCCGGGCTCCTCAACGGCATCGTCGGCGGCCGGTCGATCACCCAGGTCCGGGACTCGATCTACCTCGTCAACGTGGTCGCCCGCGCGCAGGCGGTGGAGCGCAACTCCCTCGACACCCTCCAGAGCCTGCAGGTGCCGCTGGCCAACGGCAGCGTGGTGCCGCTGCTGGCCTTCGCGACCATCGGTTACGAGCTGGAGCAGCCCATCGTCTGGCGCCGCGACCGCCTGCCCACCATCACGGTGCGTGCCTCGATCTCGGACGACACCCAGCCCGCCACGGTGGTGAGCCAACTCGACGAGACGATCACCGCGTTCCGCAAGAGCCTGCCGGACGGCTACGTCCTGGCGGTGGGCGGCGCCGTGGAGGAGAGCGCCAAGGGCCAGGGGCCGATCGCGGCCGTGGCGCCGGTGATGCTGCTCACCATGGCGATGTTCCTGATGATCCAGCTCCAGAGCTTCCAGAAGCTCTTCCTGGTGGCGAGCGTCGCGCCGCTGGGGCTGATCGGCGTGGCGATCGCGCTACTCACCTTCAACAAGCCGATGGGCTTCGTGGCGATCCTCGGCGTGCTGGCCCTGATCGGCATCATCGTGCGCAACTCGGTGATCCTGGTGACCCAGATCGACGAGTACGAGCGCGACGGCCTCCCCCCCTGGGACGCGGTAGTGGACGCCACCTGCCACCGCATGCGCCCGATCCTGCTCACGGCCGCCGCGGCCAGCCTCGGCCTGATCCCCATCGCCCGCGAGGTGTTCTGGGGACCGATGGCCTACGCCATGATCGGCGGCATCCTGGCTGCCACTTTCCTGACGCTGTTCTTCCTGCCCGCCCTCTATGTCGGCTGGTACCGGATCAAGGCGCCGCCGAAGGGCACCCCGCGCAAGGTCCACGGCGCGGACGGGCAGGTCCACGGCGCCGAGGCGCCGGCGCCCGCTGGGTGATCCGCGAGCCCCGGGGCGTCGCGTCAGCGCGGCGCCGTCCCGGCCCGGTCCACCGTGGCGCCGGGGCGTGAATCCGTCGTCGCGAAGTAGGGCTTGATGTCGAGGAGCGGGGTGCCGTCGCGGCAATCGAGGCCGCGCACCCGCAGGCTCGCCCCGTCCCGCTCGAGGAGCTCGACCACCGACAGGGCGATGGGGTTCGGGCGCACCGGCGAGCGCAGGGAGAAGGTGCCCCGGCCGCCCTCCGCGTGGCGGGGGCGCTGGATCGCGAGGTCCCGGGCGGCCTCGTCCATCCAGTAGAGCACGATGAGGTGGCTCGCGCCCTCGACGTTCTGGAGCGCCCGGGAGAAGGGCGCGTCGACGCTGAGCGTGCAGATCGCGTCGGTCTTCAGGCCGTTCTTCGGGCATTCGCCGCGGGTCGCCCAGGGGGTGCGGATGCGGCCGATGAAGTACAGCCCGGCATCGAAGGTCTCGGGCAGCGGGATCGCCGCCTCGCCGGGGCGATGTCCGGTCTCGTCGTGCATGGGCGGCCTCTCTCCTCCGGCGCGGGCCGAGGCGCCGGGCCTCCCGTTTCGGGCAAGCCGCGTGCGGGAGCAAGCCGGCCCGCGCGGGTCAGGCGGCGACCGGAGACCGTCGGCGCGCCCGGCCCGTATGCTGCTCGAACCCGGCGATCGGCCCGGGCCGGCCGATGAAGTAGCCCTGCGCGGCATGGCACTTCTCGGCAACCAGGAAGGCGAGCTCCTCGGCCGTCTCGACGCCTTCGGCGATGACCGGCAGGCCGAGGCCCGCCCCGAGTCCGAGCACCGAGCGCACGATGGCGGCCGCCTGCGGGTTCGAGTCGACCGCCGCGATGAAGGAGCCGTCGATCTTGATGGTGTCGAACGGGAACATCCGCAGGTTCGAGAGCGACGAGTAGCCGGTTCCGAAATCGTCCATGGCGATGCGCAGACCCAGGGCCTTCAGCTGGCGCAGGTTGGTCCGCGCCCGGTCGGGATCGCGGATCAGGGCGGTCTCGGTGATCTCGAGTTCGAGGCGCGCGGGGTCGAGGCCGGTCTCGGCCAGGATCGCCTGGACCGCGGGCGCGAAGCCCGCATCGTGGACCTGCACGCCCGAGACGTTCACCGCGACGCTCAGCGGGGCCTCCCAGCGGGCGGCCTCGCGGCAGGCCTCCCGCAGCACCCAGGCGCCGATCTCCCGGATCAGCCCGCTCTCCTCGGCGATGGGGATGAACACCGCCGGCGAGACGAAGCCGCGGGCGGGCTGGTGCCAGCGCAGGAGGACTTCGAAGCCGAGCACCGCCCCGGTGCGGGTCTCGATCTGCGGCTGGTAGACGAGGCGCAGCTGGTCCTCCGCCAGGGCGCGGCGCAGCTGCTTCTCGAGGAGGCGGCGCTCGCGCACGTCCTGGCCGACCGAGGCCTCGAAGAAGCGGTAGCTTCCCCGTCCCTCCGCCTTGGCGAGGAGAAGGGCGGTGTCGGCCGCGTTGAGGAGATCGTTGCGGTCGCGGGCGTCGTCGGGAAACACCGCGATTCCGATCGTGGCCGCCGGGACCGGCTCGCCCTGGGCCGCGCTCTCGGCCGCCGCCTGGAGGGTGGCCCGGATCTCCTCAGCGAGGCGCCCCGCTGCCACCGCGTGGGAGCAGGGCGTCAGCACCGCGAACTCGTCGCCGCCGATGCGCGCGACCATCTGCGTCGCGTCGAGGAGGCCGCCGAGGAGCCGGGCGACCCGCACCAGCGACCCGTCGCCGATGGCGTTGCCGAACAGGTCGTTGATCTCCTTGAACCCGTCGAGGTTGATGTGGAGCAGGGCGAGGCGGCCTCCGGAGGCGGCGGCGCGCCGGAGGCCCTGGTCCAGGCCCGAATGGAAGTGCTGCCGGTTGGGCAGGCCGGTGAGCGGGTCGTGCCCGACGAGGAACTGGATCTGGCGCTCGGCCCGGCGACGCGTGGTCAGGTCGCGCACCGCGAGGGCGACGTGTGGCGTGCGTCCATAGGCGACGGGCCGCATGATCAGCTCCACCGGCAGGCCGGCCCCGTCGAGCCGGTACAGGGTGCCCTCGACCGCCTCGTCGCGTCCCGCCTCCAGGCTCCGCAGCGTCCCGGCATCCGGGATGAAGCGCGACAGGGGCACGCCGTCGAGGCTTCGCGCCTCCGTGCCCGTCAGGGCGGCGAAGCTGTCGTTCGCGCTGACGATGACGCCGTCCTGGCAGATCACGAGGCCTTCCACGGCGGCATTGGCGAGGCTGAGGAGGCGTCCGCGATAGACCGCACGCTGGCGCTCGCGCAGATCGAGCACCAGGGCGGTACAGGCCATGGCGAGGATGGTGAGGCTCGCGAGCCCGACCGGCAGGGCGAGCCAGAGCGGCGGCACCGTCTCCTCGGGAACCAGTACGCGCGGGTCCGGCACCATCGTCAGGGCGGTCATGCCGAGGACATGGTGGGCCCAGATCGCACCGGCGAGGAGGGCCGCGCCGACGATGCGGCCGGGCGCCCGCCGGCTGGTCAGCCCAACCCCGAGGGCGGCCATGGCGAGCCCGATGCCGGCGACGATGGAGAGCGCGACCAGGCCGGGATGCCAGTCCATGCGGCCGGCGACCTGGTAGGCCGCCATGCCGGTGTAGTGCATCGCCGCGATGCCGAGCCCGACGATGGCGCCGCCCGCCAGCGGGGCGCCGCGGGCGCCCCAGAACACCGCGGTCGCGAGGCCGGCCCCGCTCACCAGGATGGCGAGCACCAGCGACAGCACGGTCAGGCCGACCGCGTAGGCCGCGACGAGGCCGGGATCGAAGGCCAGCATGCTGAGGAAATGCGTGGCCCAGATGCCCGAGCCGCCGGCGACCGCCGCGACCGCGACCCATCCGCCGCGCCAGCCGACCCGAGTCTGCCGCGCGTGATGCAGGAGCGCGATCGTAGACGTCGCGGCCAGGATGCAAATGATCGCGGCAAGCGCCATCAGCCACGGGTCATTCTCGGCAATGAAACAACCCATGACGGTGAGCATCGACGCTGTGTTTCCCCTGTCGTCGTCGCTTATGCCAGTCCGTGGACCCAGTCTTCGTTTTCGTGGGACGGAATGGATGCCTCGCATATGTTAAGGGAATCATAGGCGCAGTGGAATGGCTGGATCGGAACCGAGGGACAATTCCGACAGGGAATTCGGGAGGGCCGGCGCCGCGCGACTCCCCGGACGCCCCCGATCGCACGGGTTCGCCTCTCCGGTTCCCGAGGTGTAAGACGCTGGGGACAGAGGACTTGGCCAGGAGGCACCGTGATCCGCGACGAGTTGCGACCGATGGAGTCCGTCTCCGACCCCGAGACCGCCGTGGACCGCCTGGCGGCCCTGCATGCGGGGGCGATCGAGGCGCTGCGTTCGGCCCTCGCGCGCTACCTCGACGGCGGGCCGCCGCCGGACGCGACGGAGCGGCTGCAGTTCCGCTATCCGGAGCTGCGCGTCACCTACCAGCCCGCCGGGCCGATGCCGCAGGTCTCGCGGGCCACGGCCAAGCTCCAGGCGCCGGGGGCCTACGCCACCACCGTGACCCAGCCCGCGCATTTCCGCGGCTACCTGCTGGAGCAGCTGCGCCCCCTGGTGCGGGACTACGCCGTCACCCTCGAGGTCGGCCTCAGCGCCCAGGAGATCCCCTATCCCTACGTCATCGAGCCGGGCGCCGATCTCGGACGCAGCGGCGTCACCCCGCGGGACCTCGCCACCTACTTCCCCGTGCCGCTGCTCTCGGTGGTGGGCGACGAGATCGCGGACGGGCTCTGGCACGACGTGCCCGACGCGCCGCGCCCGCTCGCCCTCTTCGACGGGATCCGCACCGACTACTCGCTGCGCCGCCTCGTGCACTACACGGGCAGCGACTGGGGCGACGTGCAGCCCTGGATCCTGCTGACGAACTACCATCGCTACGTCGACGGCTTCATCCGCCACGGCCTCGAGCGCCTGAAGCGCGGCGACGAAGGCTTCGAGCGGATGATCCTTCCGGGCGGCGTCACCGTCTCGCGGGCGGATGCCGCCACCGTCGATCCGGCGGCGCTGATCGCCGCCTCGCCCTGGCACAAGTACCAGATGCCGGCCTACCACCTCGTGGCGCGCGGACCCGACGGCAGCCAGCAGGGCACCACCCTGGTGAACATCGGCGTCGGTCCCTCCAACGCGAAGACGATCACCGACCACCTCGCGGTCCTGCGCCCGCATTGCTGGCTGATGGTCGGCCATTGCGGCGGCCTGCGCCAGTCGCAGACCATCGGCGACTACGTCCTCGCCCACGGCTACCTGCGCCGCGACCGCATCCTCGACGAGTTGGTGCCCCCCGACGTGCCGGTGCCGGCGCTGGCCGAGGTGCAGCTCGCCCTCCAGGCGGCGGCCGCCCACGTCACCGGCGAGAAGAGCGAGGCCCTCAAGCGCCGGCTCCGGACGGGCACGGTCGTCACCTACGACGACCGCAACTGGGAGCTCCGCTTCAGCCAGGAGCGGCGGCGCATCAACCTCTCCCGCGCCATCGGCGTCGACATGGAGAGCGGCACCATCGCGGCCCAGGGCTACCGCCTGCGGGTGCCCTACGGCACCCTGCTCTGCGTCTCCGACAAGCCGCTCCACGGTGAGATCAAGCTGCCGGGCGCGGCCAACGCGTTCTACGAGCGCGCGGTGGCCGAGCACCTGCTCATCGGGCTCGCCGCCCTCGACAACCTGCGCGCCGAACGCCACGGCCTGCATTCGCGCAAGCTGCGCAGCTTCGACGAGCCGCCGTTCCGGTAGCGGCCCGCCGTCACGCCGGCTCGGCCAGGGCTTCCCGGGTCTCGGTGGTCTCGAATTCCGGAAAGATCGCCCGCACGGTGGTGCCCTCGTCGGGCACGCTCTCGATGATCAGGCGGCCCCGGTGCCGGTTGACGATGTGCTTGACGATGGCGAGGCCGAGGCCGGTCCCGCCCTGGTCGCGGCTCGAGGCGACGTCGACCCGGTAGAACCGCTCGGTCAGGCGCGGGATGTGCTCGGCCGCGATGCCCGGCCCGTAGTCGCGCACGGCGAGTTCGACGCCCGCCCGCCCGCTCGCGGCATCGGTCTGGCGGCGAAGCGCGACCTCCACGCGCCCCCCGCTGCCGCCGTACTTCACCGCGTTCTCGATCAGGTTCTCGACCACGCGCAGCAGCTCGTCGCGCTCGCCGAGGACGGGAAAGGCGCCCTCGGCCGCGACGCTCAGGGCGACCCCGCGGTCGCGGGCCAGCGGCCCCTGCGTGTCCACCATCTGCCGCGCGATCCGGGTCAGGTCGACGGGCCGCGTCGGCGGGACGTGCTCGCGCAGCTCGATCCGCGACAGGGACAGGAGGTCGTCCACGAGGCGCGCCATCCGCTGCGCCTGGGTCTTCATGATGCCGAGGAAGCGCTCGCGCGCCGGCGGATCGTTGCGGGCCGGGCCCTGCAGCGTCTCGATGAAGCCGAGGAGCGAAGCCAGCGGCGTGCGCAGCTCGTGGCTGGCATTGGCAACGAAATCGACCCGCATCGCCTCCAGGCGCCGCGCCGAGGTGAGGTCGCGCAGGAACAGGACGACGTTGGGCTGCCCGCCCACGACCCCGTCCGGCATCGGCAGGGCGCCGATCTGCACCTCGAAGGCGCGCTCGGTGGGCACGCGCGTGGTGTAGAGGGTCTTGAGCGCGGCGCCGGTGCGCAGCACTTCCTCGATCCCGTCGAGGACGTCCGGTGCGCGCAGGGCGAAGGAGAGCGGGTGGCGCAGCTTCAGGGCCGGCAGCAGGGCGCGGGCCGCGGGGTTCACCTCGATCACCACCGCGCGGCGATCGACCAGGATGACGGGGTCGGGAATGTGGGCGAGCAAGGCCTCCGCCACCGAGTGGCGGCTGGTCCCGGGGCTCTCGGGCGTGCGCACGATGCGGGTGCGGCCGAGGCTGCCGATGAGGCCGCCGAGGCAGAGGACGACGAGGGAGGCCGCGATCATCGGGCCGTCGAGGGTGCCCCGGCCGGCGGCGAACACGCCGAGGCCCAGGGTCGCGACGGCGGCGGCGGTCCAGGATGATCGGCGCGCGCCCCGTGCCATGCGAACCCTCCCGGCTCTACGGCGCGCCCGAGGTCCTGGCGCCCCGGCTGCGCTTGACGACCTCGTACACGGTCAACATGACCAGTGCGATGACAAAGGGCACGAGGTAGTAGCAGACCCGGAACAGCAGCAGCGATCCGAGCACCTGGTCGCGGGGCAGGCTCGACAGCGCGAGCAGGATCGTCGCCTCGAACACCCCGATGCCGCCCGGCGCGTTCGAGGCGATGCCCAGCATGGCCGCCAGGACGTAGATCGCCACGAAGGTGGTGAAGCCGATGGAGATGCCCGCCGGCAGGAGCACGTAGAGCGTGGCCGCCGCCGCGCAGACGTCGCCGATGCCCACCACCATCTGGCTCAGGGAGACCGAGGCGCCGGGCAGTTCGAGCCGCCAGCTCTTCACCCGCACGTGGCGGCGCTTCAGCGAGACCCAGAGCAGGTAGGCCACGACGGCGAGGAGCGCCCCGAAGCCGACGCCCTGGTTCAAGGCGATGCTGGTGAAGGTGAGGGCGGCGAGCTGGCCCGCCTCGACGATGAGGCTGAGGCCGAGGACCACGCCCATCCCAAGCCAGAAGGTGAAGCCGGCGATCACCGTCAGGGCAGCGATCTTGGCCGGTCCCAGGCCCTTGCCGGAGTAGATCCAGTAGCGGATCGTCCCGGCCGTCAGGAGGGGGAAACCGAGGGTGAAGCTGACGGCGTAGCTGGTGAACGAGGCCAGGGCCGTCGTTCGATAGGGCACCTTCAGCTTCAGCTGCCGGAGCGCCAGGGCGTCGTAGCAGGTGAGGAAGAGGTAGCTCAGCCCCACGAACAGGAAGGCGAAGGTGAGCTGTTCGGCCGAGGCGCCGGTGAAGGCGGCGTGCATCTCGGCCCAGGTGACGGTCTGGACCAGCTTCCACAGGACGAAGAGCGAGCCGGCCAGGATGGCGAGGCTGGCGATGGTGCCGAGCCAGGCGTAGCGTCCGCGCAGGCCGGATTTCGGCGGTGCCGCCTCCGCCGCGTCGATCGGAGACGCCTCGGGCGCGAGCGCCTCGGCCGTCTCGATCTGCTTCTGCTGTCTCGCAAAGTTCATCGTGTCGGCGTCCGCCTCCGCTGGGCTCCCCGCGCACGGCCGCATCGGCGGCATGGGTCAACCCGAGCTTGTGCCGGACCACGGCCCGTCGCCCGCATTTAGGAGCATCGGCCGGCAATTGCCAGCGAGAGAGGCGCAATGCCCACCGGCGATGCAAGCCTGCGCCTCGCCCAGGCCCGCCCGGATGCGCTCGGCGACGCTCGGCGCGGTGCAGACATAGGTCGGGCTCGGATGCGGCACCGCGATCACCGTGAGGTCCGGCCGCAGGGTCTCCAGCGCATTCCGCGCCAGGCCGGCGACCCGCCCGGACAGCACGACGACCCGGAGCCGCGGCAGGCAGGCGAGGAGCGGTGCCAGGCAGGGCAAAGCCTGCGTCACCTCGGACCGGCGCGGGGCGCGGTTCAAGGCGCCGGGCGCGTGGATCACCCACGGGATCGTGTTCCAGATCAGGCTGTCGCGGCGGGCGATCCCGGCCTCGGCGAGGAAGCGGAACAGGTTGGCGGCGGTCCCCGTGGGGTTGTCGCGCGAGACGAAGCCGGTGCCGCGGATGCTCGGCCCCGGTGTCTCCAAGAGGAGCAGCAGGCGGGCCTCGATGCCGCCGTCGAGGGGATCGGGATCGGGAACCTCGGCGCCGCTGGCCTGCGCGATCTGCCGGGCGAGGGCGCGGATCGGAGCGATGTGGGGATCGTCCAGCAGGGCCTTGCGCGCGACGAGGACGCCCGGGTCGCGCAGGCTCTTCGGTTCGGCGGGCGGCGCCTCAGCCGGCATCGGCGAAGCGGCGGCCCAGGCTGTCCGGCAGGCTGCCCTGCCGGCGGAAGCGCTCGACGCCGCCCTCCTGCGCCAGGCGCCGGGCGAGGCCCTCCGGGCCGCCGAACTGGAATCCGAGCTGCGTCGCGTAGGCGGCGCAGGCCGCGGCCTTGGCCGCGCGCCCCTCGGGGCCGCAGCGGATCTCCGCCTCCGGCAGGTCGGCGAAGCGCGCGCGCAGGGGCTCCTTCGGGCTCTGGTCGCGCACGGTGTAGGGAAAGTCGCGCCACCACAGGATCGGCGCCGTGGGTCCGGCCGCATCGAGGGCGCGCACCACCTGGACGTGGTCGACATGGCCGCCGATGGCCTGGGGCGCCAGGATCAGGTCGGGCGCCGTCTCGGACAGGAGCGCCCGGAACGCGCCGGTGAGGTCGGGCACGATCCCGTCATCGGCCCGGACATCGCGAAAGAGCTCGGCTGCCGAGGCGTAGCCGCGATGGGGCGCCTCGCGGAAGGGCAGGTGGCGCGGGGGCGCCAGCCCGAGGGCCCCGATCGCCGCCGCATCCTCGGCCCGGCGCAGATCCATGTAGTCGACCTCGGGTCCCAGCCCCTTGTCGGTCTGGCAGGCGAGGGCGAAGCCGGTCGGGTTCGCCACCGAGCCGGCGAACACCGTGGCGGTCGCCACGTCCCAGCCCGCCGCGCCGAGGGCGTGGAGGAGGCCGCCGCAGGAAAAGGCGGCGTCGTCGAGATGGGGCGACAGGGCGAGCGCGGTCGGCATCGGCTCAGAGCAGATGCGGTTCGGCGCGGAAGCGGCAGGACGGATCGTGCGGCAGCACCGTCGGGAAGTCGGTGGCGGGCCGCACCGGGGCCACGGCGGCGTAGACGTCCATGATCTGCCGGCCGACCGCGCGCCAGGAATAGACCCGGCGGCACTCGGCCAGGCCGTCCGCGGCGAGGCGCCGCCGCAGGGGCACGTCCTCGATCACCCGGGCGAGGGCGTCGGCCAGGGCCGGCACGTCGCCCGGCTGGACCAGGAGGCCGTTCTCGCCGTCACGCAGGCAGTCGGAGACGCCGACCGAGTGGGTCGAGACCACGGCGAGGCCGGCCGCCATCGCCTCCAGGATGGTGTTGGAGAACCCTTCCGCGTAGGTCGGCGACACGAAGACGTCCGCCGCCCGGTAGAGGTCCGGCACGGTGTCGTAGTCGGCGTAGCCGGTGAAGCGGATCTCGGCCTCCGCGAAGTTCAGTTCCGCCGCGCGGGCCTTCGACGAATCCACGTCCGGCCCGATGCCGGAGATGATGGCCGCGAACGGGATGGCGCGGGCGCGCAGCAGCGCGAGGGCGTCGATGAAGTCGAGCACGCCTTTCCGGCGGTCGACCCGGCCGTGGTAGAACAGCCGCACCGGGCCGGGATGGTCGCCGGGCCCGGGGGTGAAGCGGGCGGTGTCGACGGCGCCCGGCACGATGGTGAAGCGCGCCGGGTCCGAGCCGAGCCGGTCGCAGACCTCCTCGACGAAGGAGGCGCCGCCGATCAGCAGGGCGTTGGCATGGGCCAGCACCTCGCACATGGCGACTCGGTGCGTCTCGCAGCACGAGCCGACCCAGTGGCCGTCGCCGCCCTGGATCGAGACCACGTTCGGCACGCCGATCCGGCGCGAGGCCAGCAGCGTCGCCCAGCCCGTGGGATAGCCGTACTGCGCGTGCAGGAGGTCGAAGGGCTTCCGGGCGTGCTCGGCCTCGATCGTCGCCACCATCGTGTCGATGTCGCGCTCGAAATCGCCGCTCTCCTGCTCGCCGAGCTGCTCCAGGCCGATGACGGTGACGCCCGGCACGGCGGGCGGCGGGCCGCCGCCGTAGACGCGGGTGCCGAAGGCGTCGCCGCGGTACTGGGAGATCATCGTCACGTCGTGGCCGGCCTCGACGAGCTCGCGCAGGAGGTTCTGCGCATAGACGCTCATGCCGGAGATCGCCGGGAAGTAGCGGCGCGAGACGAAGCAGATCCTCACGCGGAGGCTCCCGGGTTCGGATTGCGGCAGTCGCGCAGGTATCTCAGCGAGGCCGGCACCATCAGGTCGGCCCGGTGGCTCTCGCGCGAGAGCTCGACGCAGACCAGCCGGTCGAACCGGATCGCGTCGAGGGCGGCGAGCACGCCCGGCACGTCCATGTCGCCCTCGCCGAAGGGCAGGTGGATGTGGACGCCCCGCGCCATGTCCTCGATGGCCACGGTGCCGATGCGGTCGGCGAATTCGGCGACCGCATCGGCCGGGTCGCGCTCGCCGGTGACGAGGCAGTGGCCGGTGTCGAGGGCGAGCTTCAGGCCGGGCATGTCGAGGGCGGCGTAGTCGTCCAGGGTCTCGATCAGCATGCCGGGCTCGGGCTCCAGGCAGGCGACCACCTTCTGCTCGGCGGCGTAGGCGACGATTTCGGTCAGCCCCTCGCGCAGCCAGCCCCGGGCCTCCCCGGCATCGATGCCGGGCTTCGGCACGCCGGCCCAGAACGAGACCGCCTCGGAATGCAGGATCGCCGCGATGTCGATCGCCCGCTTGAGGAAGCCGATCCGGCGGACCCGGCCGGAGGCGTCGCCGCTCACCAGGGTCGGCTCGTGCTTGGCCTTGGGGTCGAGGAGGAAGCGCGCGCCGGTCTCGATCACCGAGCCGAGGCCCAGGCGCTGCAGCCGGCTCGACACCCGCTGCGCCTCCTGCAGCCAGTTCTCGGCGAAGGGGTCGAGGTGGTGGATGTCGAGGGTCAGCGCCACGCCCTGGTAGCCGGCCTCCGCGATGAGGTCGATCGCGTCGTCGAGGCGGTGGTTGGCGGTGCCGTTGGTGTTGTAGGCGAAGCGCAGGCTCATGCGGCGCGTCCCTGCTGCGCCAGACGGAACGGCGCGTGGTGCGATTCCGGCTCGCGGTAGAGCGGGTAGTGCGAGCCGACGATCCGGTCGGCGAGCGCGGTGTCGAACAGCGGCTGCCCGCCGAAGCGCTCGATCGCCTCGGGGGTGAGGCGCACGGGCTTCAGGGTGTCGGTCGCTTCGCCGAATCGGATCAGGGGGTGATCGCGCTCGATGAGCTTGCGCGCATTGCGCTCGCCGATGCGGTGATAGCTCATGGTCTCGACCTCGAGCCCCGGCACGATCGCCTTGACCACGCCGACGCGGCCGCCGGGCGGCGAGCAATCGACGTAGAGGACGTCGAAGCCGGCCTGCTCCAGGCGCTCGCGGGCGATCCGGCCGCGGGCATGGCCGTCCGCCGCCGCCGTGGTCGGCAGGTCGGTGAACCGCTTGGTGGAGCGCTCGGAATAGACCGTGTCGCGCAAGGTGGCGGCGATGCCCTCCGGCGGCTGCACGATCCATTCGAGCATCGCCTTCAGGGCGCGGCTCTCCTCGAGATCGAGGCTCGGCAGCGCCTTGTCGATGAAGGCCTTGACGTAGCCCGGGGGCGTGACCCGCTCGGCGAAGGCCAGCGGGCCATGGCCGAAGGCCTTGCGCACGCGGGCGGCCTGGAATTCGAGGAGCGCCTTGCGCAGCGCCCGCTCGCGGTCCGGGTCGCAGGCCTCGCCGCAGGCCGAGAGCGCGATCGGCACCGGCGTGTCGGCGAGATTGCGGTCGTAGCCGACGACGTAGAGGTTGGTCAGGCCGAACTGGTCGGTGGCGAATTTCGGCAGGGCCTTGATCCCGAGGGAGTCCAGCCGGTCGAGCATGCCGCGCGTCTCGGGGCCGAGCCCCTCCGAGAGGTCGAGCGTCACCCCCTGGTCGAGGGCGCGGAACAGCAGGCCGTTGCCGTCCCGCTGCAGGAGTTCGAGCAGGCCGTGGCCCAGGGCGAAGTCCACGTCCGGCCCGGCGCCGAGACCGTTGGTGATGAGGTTGGTGAAGGGCTTGTAGCCCTCCGACAGCTCGAAATAGTCGGTGGCGGCGATGTCGAGCGGCATGAGCACCGTCTCGCCGGTGCGGGCGCGGATGGCCGGCGTCCATTCGAGGGTGGTGGCGCGGTCCACCGGGCTGCCGGCCGGCAGGCAGAGCGTCAGCGGATCGGCGACCGCGCCGGCGCCGTAGACCCGCACGAGGTCGTCGTAGCTGGCGCGCTCCTTCCTGCGCGGCATCACCGCGAGGGACGGCATCAGGTTCTCGGCGATCTCCGCCACCGCGCCGATGATGGCCTCGTCGTCCGTGGCGCCGTAGCCGATCCCGCTCGGCATGGCGCCGACGAAGAACGGGTCGTCGAGGAACAGGGACACGAACCAGACCGGGATGCCGGTGCGGTCGAGGGGCGCCAGGGGGAAGCCGACGATGCGGCCCTCCGGCAGGATGTCGAGATAGGCGCGCACCGGCTCGGGTAGGGCGGCCGGCAGGCCCTCGATCCGGCGGGGGGCGCCGTGGGTGTAGGCGCGCGGCGCCTTGATCCGGCTGTGGCGGGCGCGGTCGTCCTGGTCCTGCTCGTTCACGGTCGTGGTGTTCCGTTCCTCAGGGCAACGCGGCGTAGGCGCGGGCCAGCAAGCGCATGGTGTGAAGGTCGCGCGTCGCGCTGTAGGCGTCGCGCTCCGCCGGCCGGCGCAGCGCCGAGCCGAAGGCCTTCACCTGTTCGAGGAAGGGCGAGGCCTCCCCGTCGAAGGGCAGAGTGTCCGATATGCCGGTTGACCCGTCGGTGAACGACAGGGTGCCGCCGGCCACCTGGCCCATCGTGTCGACCGCCGTGAGCAGGCCCTTCGTGCCGGTCACTTCGAGGCGCCGCCGCGGCAGGGCGTCCGGGCAATTGTAGGCGACGTGCAGGTTGGCGAGGATGCCGGAGGGCGTGCGGCCGATCAGGAGGGCGCCGTCGTCGACGGCGTAGTCCTGCGCCCGGGTCTGGGTCAGGGCGGCGAGATCGTGGATCGATTCGTCGAGGAGGAAGTCGACGAGGTCGAGGCCGTGCGGCGCGAGATCCATCAGGGCGCCGCCGCCGGCCTTGGCCGGATCGATCCGCCAGTTGTCCTGGCCGCTGAACGAGGTCCAGGTGCGCGGCAGCCAGCAGGCATAGACGATGCGGATCGCCGTGACGGTGCCGAGCCCGCCCGCGCGGATGAAGGCCCGCATGGCCCGGTGGGCCGGATGATGGCGCTGGTCGAAGGCGGTGCCGTAGAAGGTGTCGCCGCGCGCCAGGGCCGCCACCATCGCCTCGGCATCGTCGAGGGAGGCCGCCATCGGCTTCTCGCACAGGATCGCCTTGCCGGAGCCGGCCAGCGCCTCGATCGCCTCCCGGTGCAGGTGGTTCGGCGTGGCGACGTAGACCGCCTCGACCTCCGGGTCGTTCACGAGGTCGGCGAGCCGCGCATAGGCCCGGGCGCCCTCGGCCTGCGCCGCCGCGCGCGAGGCCTCGCCCGGATCGGCGACGGCGACCAGCCGGTGCCCCGCCGCGCGGATGCCCGGCGCCATGTAGTCGCGTGCGACCCAGCCGTAGCCGACGATGCCCCAGGCGACGGGCGCCCGATCCGGCGGGGCCATCACCAGCGCTCCGGCAGGTCGACATAGGTCCGGTCGCGGACCCGGTCGGCCTCGGGCGCGTCGAGGTCGCCCTTCCAGTCCAGGGTGCCCGGCCCGGTGAAGGTGGGCGGATAGGTGGCCCGCCCCGCATATTCCGCCTCGTATCGCTCGGACGGCCAGCGGATCGCGTGCCGGTCATTCCCCTCGGCGACGTAGAGCGGGTTGAGACGGAGCATCCGGCCGGGGCGCGGCACGGTGATGCCGTCGATCACGGGGCGGGGGGCCGGGCGCATGCCGGGACCCGCCACCACCGAGAAGGCCTCGCAGCGCGTCAGATCCAGGGGCTTGCGGGGGGAGGGCGCGCGCCGGTCCAGCATCGCCCTGGTCAGGTCGTCGTCGTCGTAGACGAGGCCGTCGGGGAAGAGCTCGTCGATCTCGGCCGCCGAGACGGCACGCCCCGCCGAGAAGCCCGGGCAGTCGCTGTTGTGGATGTGGCTGAGGGCGAGCCAGCCGTCGTCGCCGGCGTTCTGGCGCAGGTTTTCCAGCACCTCGGCCTTGCGGTCGAGGAAGTAGAAGGCGTCGTTGCAGACGACGAGGTCGATCGGCGCGTCCGGGATCGGCCAATGGGGCGAGTTGGCGTCGAAGCAGACGAGCTGCGCCGATTTGCCGACCACCCAGTGCCGGGCGACCCAGAGCTTGGCGAAGACGACGTCCACGCCCGCCACCTTGACGCCGCGCATCTGGAATTCGCGCAGGTAGTGGCCGATGCCGCAGGCGAACTCGAAGACGCAGATCGGGTCGTTCCAGTGCGCCTCGAGGAGGGTGAGGCCGGCCAGGAACGTCGGATCGGTCCAGCGATGCAGGAAGTAGTCGCCGACCCGGCCCCAGCCGAGAAGCCGGACCGCGTCGCGCAGCGTGCGCCTGTCCCGCTCGCGCACGAGTTCGTGCAGCGCGAGGGGGTCGGCCGGCGGGCCGGTCCACCAATCGTCCTGGTCGGCGAGGAGCCCTTCGAGGGCGAGATCCGCCTGGCCGGAATCCAGCAGCTTGAGCGTCTGCGCGACGAGGTCGGCGCGGTTGGTCCGCAGGTAGGGAATGCCGTCGATCACCGGCCAGCGCGCACCGCTCTGGGCCTCGCGGAGCGAGTGCGCGGTGTCGGCCTTGAGGGGCTCGCCGGTCTCCGGCGAGCGAAGATCGAAGGGGATCATGACGGGGCGCCCGCGCGGTCGCGAGGTGAGTTCACGGGATCTGCATGTCCTTGAGCACGCGGTCGTGGAAGCCCTTCACCGGGCCCGCATGCACGAGCTCCATCTCGTCGAGGACGGTGCCCATGGTCAGGGTCGCGGCCCGCAGGTGCTGGGCGATCTGGAGCACGCGGTCGATGCAGTCGGCGGCATGGAAGGCCCGGCCCTCCGCCGTGGCGTCGTCGGGCAGGACGGCGCGTGCCCGCTCCACCGTCTCGCGCAGGGCCGGATCGAGCTCGTCGAGGGCCCATTGCGTGGTGCGCGCCATGATCGGCAGGAGGTGGTCGCCGAGCAGCATCTCGCCTGTGAAGCCGGCATCCGGCATGGCCGCGTTGTGGAAGTGGTGCGCCATGGCGGCGAGGAAGACCAGGGTCGGATCGGCCCGGTAGAACGGGCTGAGCACGACGCCGTAGACCGCCACCATCAGGCAATGCTCGGCGTGGTTCTCCGGCGGCTCCAGCAGGATCCGGGGCTTGCCGGGGCAGGTGACGCCCGCGCGGGGCTGATGCGCCAGGGCGGCCACGAAGCCGGGCAGGGGACCGTGCACGAACGTCGCCGGCCGGCGCAGGGCCGCCCGCAACCGGTCCCGCAGACTGGGCTCGACGCTGTCGGTGACGGCATCGAAGCCCGAGACCAGGATGTCGACCGTCGTCCGCTCGTCGAGCCCGGCGGCGGCTAGGAACGCGGCGTCGAGATCGCAGAGGCGGGCGGCGGCGAGCGCCTTGGCGGTGATGTCGAGGGCGACGGCCTCGGGCGCGGCACCCCCGGTGAGGGCACCCCAGCCCTGCGCGAACAGGCGCTCGGCGATGGAGCCGGTCCGCCCGGCGGAGTGCACGCGCTTGAGGTCGTTGACCTCGACGAGGAGGGCGCGAAGCGCCAGCGGGGCCGCGGGACCGGCGCCCTCCGTCCGCGACGACATCAGTGCGTGCCGCCGAGCCAATCGAGCAGCATGGTCTGCTGCTTGCCGAAATCGTGCTCGGGGCCGTGGCCGTTCTTCACCATCGGGGCCTTGAAGAAGCTCGAGAGCTGCTCCTGGGGGCCGCCGTCGCCGCGCTTCTTGGCCAGATCGAGGACGCGGGCGATCTCGATGACGAGGGGGGCGGCCAGGATCGAGTCCTTGCAGAGGAAGTTGACCTTGATCTGCATCCGCTGACCCAGGAACCCGGTGACGTCGATGTTGTCCCAGGCTTCCTTGTCGTCACCGCGCGGCCGGTAATAGTGGATGTGCACGAGATGGTCCTCGACCGGGTAGCCGAGGATCGAGTCGAGCACCGTGCCCTTGGTGTTCAGCTTGGACTGAAGCGAGTCCTTGTCGTTCAGGGCGAGTCCGTCGCGGTTGCCGAGGATGTTGGTCGAGAACCAGCCATCCACGTGCAGGGCGCGGGCCTTGAGCGCCGGGGCCAGCACCGTCTTCATCATGGTCTGGCCGGTCTTGCCGTCCTTGCCCGCCACGGGGACGTTCATCTCCTTGGCGAGTTCCAGCAGGGCCGGCACGTCGGCGGCCACGCTCGGGGTGAAGTTCGCGTAGGGCACGCCGCTCTTGATCGCCGCATAGGCGTAGAGCATCGCCGGGCTGATCGACTCGTCGCTGCTGTCCAGCCCCTTCTCGAAGGCGGCCGTCGAGTTCAGGGTCGGGTCGGAGAGGTTGGGCCAGCGCTCGGTGGAGGCGAGGTTGATCACCACGACTTCGTCGAGGTTGCTCTCGGCCTTGAAGCGCCGGAGGTCGTTGGCGATGACCGAGACCGCCTCGCGGTGGTCCTTGGCGACGATGCGGTTGGCACCCTCGATGTTCTTGCAGAACTTGGCGCTGCCGACGGCCGGCCAGGGCTTGATGCCCTTCAGGACCTGGGCGCCGTTCTCGATGTCCTGGGCGGTGAGGACGCCGTGACCGGTGGCGGCGGAGCCGAGGTCATCGTCGTTCAGGTCCCATCCGCCGAACACGAGGTCCTTGTAATCGGCCATGCCCGGGACGGAGACGCCCGCGAGGGGCAGGCCATCGAGGCGGTTCGAGCCGGATTTGATCATCTCGATGCCTGCGATGGCGGTGGTGGCGACAGCGCCTCCCATGCCAACGAACGCAACGCCGACTCGGCGACCGGTCTGCATGCTCATTGGAAAACGGCTTCCTTCTTCAGGCGAACGGGTGCCTGTCCCAACCTGGGGGCCGTTCCGCTCAGCCCTCACTAACTGGGCTTCCGGGGTTGCGTTCCAACCCTGGCCAGAACGCCTTTTTGACGCGGTGCGCCTGAACGGCGTCCGAACGAAGCGTTAAAATTTCGTAAATACAATGGCTTAACCCATCGTTAAGCCTGCCATCGTTGAATCACGGAGCTGTCCCATTCTGGTCACAGCGACCGGCGAGACGTCCCCTCGCTGAACGACAACGAAGCCGCGCCCGACGAAGGCAGCGGCACGAACAAGGACCAATGATGGGGGTTTTCCCGGAGCCGGCGCTCTGCGCCGACGACGTGAGCCGTCTCGTGCCCAACGAGACCTTCGACGTAGACCAGACCGTGGCGTGGCTGCCACGGACCGAGCGCCGGACGCGCCGGACCTTCGCCACCCTTCGCCGCCGCACCCTCGCGACCCTCGTGACGGGCGCGCTCCTGGGCGGCGCCCTGCCGCAGAACGCCCTGGCGCCCGCCGCGGCGGCCCATGACCGGATCGACGAGCGCGCCCTGACGGCGCAGGCGCTCGTCCGGGATCAGTCCGCGCCTATCCCCGAGGTCCCTAACGCGTCCGACTGGGCCGGGGTTCCGGTGGTCGAGCAGGAGCCCGCGACCCTGTCGCTCATCGAGAGCGACCTCGCCTCCCTCGCCCCGAGCCGCGACGCCTCCGGCGCCGAGCGCCTGCGCTTCGGCGACATGGCCGTCCCGCGCGAGATCGTCGACACCATTCTTCGCGCCGCCACCGAGACGGGCGTCGACCCGGTCTACATGATGGCGCTGGCCGACAAGGAGTCGAGCTTCTCCACCACGGTGAAGGCGTCCACCTCCTCCGCCGAGGGCCTGTTCCAGTTCCTGTCGGGCACCTGGCTCGAACTCATCCGCACCTACGGCGCCCGTCACGGCCTCGCCGAGGAAGCCGGAGCGGTGAAGGGGCGCGGCAGCGCCATCACGATCGCCGACGAGGCGATGCGCACCCGCGTGCTCCGCCTGCGCCAGGACCCCTACGTGGCCGCCCTGATGGCGGGCGAGCTCATCAACCGCGACAAGGGCCGGATCGAGCAGCGCATCGGCCGGGACCTCTCCACCGCCGAGCTCTACTTCGCGCATTTCCTCGGCACCGCCAGCGCCGGCCGCTTCCTCGAGCTCACCGCCGAGAAGCCGGGCCAGGTCGCCAAGCAGGTCTTCAAGGCCGCGGCCAAGGCGAACCGCGGCCTGTTCACCGAGAAGGCCGGCAAGGGCCGCCGCAGCCTCACCGTCGCCGAGGTCCGCGAGAAGATCGGCGGGATGATCGACCGCCGCCTCGACAGGTACGAGGGCGTCGCCGCCCTCGCGGCGCCGGAGCTGAAGTCGGAGGTCACCCTCACGGAGATCGGGACCGACGCGGCCCCCGTCCCGGCGCAGGCCGGGCGCGTCCAGGTCACCGAGGCGACCACCCCGGCCGAGTGACTCAGTGCCCGGCCGGCGCGCCGCCGCCGAGCTTGACCTTGCTGAGGATCATCGCGAGCGGCACCGCCGCCCCCGAGACGAGGCAGAGCGACCAGAACACGTCGATGTAGCCCCAGTACGCCACCTGGGTCTGGAGCTGCTGGCCGATCCAGGCCATGGCCTGGTTCTGCGCCTCGACGCCGGACGCCCCATGGGCCTGGAAGTACTGCGTCGCCGCCCGCAGGGTCTCCTGGTAGTTCGGGTTGGCGCTGGAGATGCTCTCGCCGAGCCGGCTCTGGTGGAATTGCTGCCGGTAGGCCAGCACGTTCTGGGCGAGGCACACGCCCATCGAGCCGCCGACGTTGCGGGCGACGTTGATCAGCGCCGAGGCCTGGTCGGTCTGCGACTTGTCGATGCCCTCGTAGGAGGCCGCGGTGATGGAGATGAAGATCATCGGCAGGCCGATGCCGATGTAGATGCGCGACCAGGCGAAGAACCAGAAGCTGGTGTCGCCGTAGAGCCGGGTGAGGTCGTACATCGCCGCGGAGACGATCGCGGCGCCGAGAGCGATCAGGTATTTCGGCTGGACCTTGCCCGAGATGCGGCCGATCACCAGCATCATGAAGACGGTGACGAGGCCCCCCGGCGCCAGGACGAGGCCCGCCAGCGTGGCGGTGTAGCCGTAATATTCCTGCACCAGCTGCGGCACGAACTGCGTCGTGGCGATCAGGATCGCGCCGGTGGCCATCATCACGAGGAAGCACGCCCCGAACTGGCGGCTGCCCAGGAGCCGGAGATCCACCACCGGGTTCTTCCGGGTCAGCTCCCAGGGGATCATCGCCACGAAGGCGACGACGCAGATCACCGCGAACACGATGATGAAGGTCGAGCCGAACCAGTCCTTGCGCTGGCCCTCGTCGAGGACGACCTCGAGCGACCCGAGGAAGGTGGCGACGAGGAGGAAGCCGATCAGGTCGAAGCGCACGCCCTCGCGGCGCAGGCGCCGGCGCTCCGCCACCGCTCCCGGCGGATCCTCCAGCAGCACGTGCATCAGTCCGAGCGCGAGCAGGCCGATCGGGCCGTTGATGAGGAAGCACCAGTGCCAGGAGACGTTGTCGGAGAGCCAGCCGCCGAGGGTCGGCCCGATCACGGGCGCCACCACCACGGCGAGGCCGTAGAGGGCGAAGGCCTGGCCCCGCTTCGCCGGCGGAAACGAATCGGCCAGGATCGACTGGGCCAGCGGCGCCATGCCGCCACCGCCCAGGCCCTGGAGGACCCGGAAGACCAGGAGCGATTCGAGGTTCCAGGCGAAGCCGCACAGCACCGAGGCCACGGTGAAGAGCGCGATGCTCCACATGAAGAAGGCCTTGCGACCGAATCGCTTGGCGAGGAAGCTCGAGGCCGTGAGCACGATGGCGTTGGCGACGAGGTAACTCGTCACCACCCAGGCGGCCTCGTCGGGGCCGACCGCGAGGCCGCCTGAGATGTAGCGCAGGGCCACGTTGGCGATGGTGGTGTCGAGCACCTCCATGAAGGTCGCCAGCGAGACGACGAGGGCGATGGCCCAGGGATTGTGCCCGCCCGGCGCCTTCGCGGAGGCGCCCTGCGCGTCCCCCGCCCCCGCCGCAGAGGCGCTCACCGGACGTGGACCCGGGGCACGATCGACATGCCGGGTCCGATGGCGACGTCGGTCGGCCACTGGTCGACGACGATCTTCACCGGGATGCGCTGGACCACCTTCACGTAGTTGCCGGTGGCGTTCTGGGCCGGGAGCAGGCTGAAGGCGGTGCCGGAGCCGGGCTGCACGGAATCCACGTGCCCGGTGATCTTGCGCTCCGGGTAGGCGTCGATCTCGATGTCGGCGTGCTGGCCCGGCCGCATGTCGGTGATCTGCGTCTCCTTGTAGTTCGCGATCACCCAGATGTCGTCGGGCACGAAGGTCGACAGCGTCTGCCCGGCCTGGGCGAACTGACCCTTGGCGCCCGAGAGCTGCACGACCCGGCCCGGCTGGGCCGCCGTCACGGTGGTGTAGCCGAGGTTGAGCTCGGCCTGCGCCACCTGCGCCTTGCCGGTGGCGAGGCTGGCCTCGGCGCCCGCCTTCTGGGCGGCCAGGGCGCCGACCTGGGTGCGCGCCGCGACGAGCGTCGCCTTCGCGCGGTCGTAGGCGGCCTGCTGCTGGTCGAGGGTCGAGGACGAGGATTGCGAGCGCTGGATCGTGCCGGCGCCCTTCTCGGCGAGGTCCCGGTAGCGGGCCGCGTCCTCGCGGGCGAATTTCAGGGACGCCTCGGCCTGCGTCACCTCCGCCTCGGAGGCGGCCACCTGAGCCTTCTGGCCCTCGATCTGCGCCTCGAAGTTGCGGATCGAGGCTTCGGCCGAGGCGACCTGCGCCCGGGCCTGCGCCAGGGCCACCTCGTAGTCGCGCCGGTCGATCTGGAACAGGACGGCCCCGGTCTCGACATGCTGGTTGTCGGTGACCGGCACGTTGACGATGTAGCCGGCGACCTTCGGCGCGATGGAGAATTGCCGCGCATCGACGAAGGCGTCGTCGGTGGATTCGAAGGGGTGCAGGCGGGTCAGCCAGTAGACGTAGGCGCCGGCCGCCACGGCCACCACCGCGACCGCGATACCGAGCGCCCAGAACGGATGCCGGCGCAGGACGTTCGGCTTCTTCTCCGACGGGCCGTCCGAACCCCGATCGTCCGAGGACGTTCCGTCGCCGGAAGACCCGGCCTCCGCGCCGGTCCCGCCGCCGCCGGAGCGTCCGGGTGCGCCCTGTCCGTCGTCCCGCGTCCGGGCCTCTCCGGGCGCCTCGCCCGCGGCGGGGACCTTCTCCTTCGGGTCGAGGGGCCGCGCCGCATCGTCGCGTGCGGTCCGGAGACCCACGGTCTGCTGATCCTGAAGCATCGACTGATCGTCCGCACGCATCCAGGGGCCGCGCGATCGAAGACCGCACCGCCCGAAACTCCCGCCTCGGCGACAACAAGAAGTAGCGCGGGCGATTGTTCCCGGTGCGGATCACGTTTGCGGGCACCCTCCGCGGCCGGACGGAACGCCGGAAATCCGGTGTGCGTTCTCGGGCGTGCCGGACGGGATCGGGTTTGTCCGCCAGCCACAGGAGGTGCGTATGTCGGCCGGTTCTCCCCTGACCCCACCGGGTGCCGCCGGTCCGGGCGGCATCGATCGCCTCGACGCGATGAGCACGGTGCTGGCCCGCAACTGGTGGTTGATGGCCCTGCGCGGCGCGGTCGCGATCCTGTTCGGGTTGATCGCCTTCGTGGCGCCGGGGGCCTTCGTGCTGTCGCTGGTACTGTTCTTCGCCGCCTACATGCTGGTCGACGGCATCGTCGGAATCGTCGCCTCGGTGCGGGCGGCGCAGCGCCACGAGCGCTGGGGCTTCCTCCTCCTCGAAGGTCTCCTCGACATCGTCGTCGGCGTCGCGGCGGTGCTCGTGCCGGCGGCGGCCGTCTGGGCCTTCGTCTACCTCGTGGCGTTCTGGGCCCTCGTCACCGGCGGCCTGATGGTCGCGGCGGGGTTCCGCCTGCATGCCCATTACGGGCGCTGGTGGCTGGTGCTCGGCGGCGCCGTCTCGATCCTGCTGGGGATCGCGCTGCTGATCGATCCCGGGATGTCGGCGCTGGTCCTGGCCTGGTGGGTCGGCAGCTACACGATGGTCTTCGGGCTCCTGCTGGTGATCCTGGCCTTCCGCCTGCGCGGCCGCCACGCGGAAGCGGGCCGGCCCGGTCCCCTGGGGCGTCCCGGAACGGCGTAGCTTTGCCCGCGGGAGATGGTCTAGAACCGATCGGACACCGCGCGGCGCTCGCCTGCTGAGCGCCGCCCCCCGTGACCATGGCCCGCGATGACCTCCCCCGACCCGGACCGCCCGCGCCCCGAGCGGGTCGACCCGCCCCAGCCGGCCCCCGAGCCACGGACCGCCGGCGGGCCGGATACCGAGGACACGCGCGCCGCGGCGCGGGAAGCCGCGGCGGCGGCCCGCATCCTCGGACGCCAGCTCGGCGTGCTCGCCCTGGGGGCGGCGCCCGGCCCCCCGCGCCGCCATCCCTGGCTGGCCGCCGCCCTGGCGGCCGTCCTGCTGCCGACGCTGTTCCTGGCCGGGCTCGTGCTCTACAGCTTCGCCACCCTGCCGCCGCTGGGCGGCGTGGCGCCGGAGGCGGGCCAGCGGGCGCTCACCGTCGAGGCCGATGACGGCCGGGTCTTCGCGACCCGCGGGGCGTTCCAGGGCCAGAAGCTGACGGCGGCGGAGATGCCGCCCCACCTGGGACAGGCCATCATCGCCATCGAGGACCGGCGCTTCCGCTCGCACTGGGGCATCGACCCGCGCGGCCTCCTGCGCGCCGTCTACCGCAACGCCGTCGGCGGGGGCGTGCGCGAGGGCGGTTCCACCATCACCCAGCAATATGCCCGGCTGATCTCCCTGAACCAGGAGAAGTCCCTGCGCCGCAAGATCCAGGAGGCGTTCCTGGCCCTGCGCGTCGAGGCGACGATGTCGAAGGACGAGATCCTGCTCGGCTACCTCAACACCGCCTATTTCGGCGCCGGGGCCTACGGCGTCGACGCCGCCGCCCGGCGCTATTTCGGGAAGGGCGCGAAGGCCCTGACCCTGCCCGAGGCCGCGATGCTGGCCGGCCTCGTGCGCGCGCCCTCGCAGCTCGCCCCGACCCGGAACTTCGGCGGCGCCAAGGAGCGCGCCGACGTGGTGCTGCAGGCCATGGTCGAGACCGGCGCCATCACCGCGGCCGAGGCCGACAAGGCCCGCGCCCAGACCATCACGCTGCGCACGCCCCCCGAGACCCCGCCGGGCACCAACTACTTCCTCGACATGGTCTCGGCGGAGTCGAAGAAGCTCGCCGACGCGCCCGGCGACGTCACCGTGCGCACCACCCTCAACCTCGACCTGCAGAGCCTCGCCGAGGGGGTCGTCGCCCGCCGCCTCGATGCCGAAGGGGCCAAGAAGAAGGCCGGGCAGGGCGCCATGGTGGTGCTCAACAAGGAGGGCGCGATCCTCGCCATGGTGGGCGGGCGCGACTACGAGGACAGCCAGTTCAACCGCGCCACCCAGGCCAAGCGCCAGCCGGGCTCGCTGTTCAAGCTCTTCGTCTACCTCACGGCCTACGAGAACGGCTTCAACCCCGACACGGTGCTGGTCGACCGGCCGATCCAGATCGGCGACTGGGAGCCGCAGAATTCCACGGGCCGGTTCAAGGGCGCGGTGCCCCTGCGCAGCGCCTTCGCGCAGTCGATCAACACCGTGGCGGCCCAGCTCGCCGACGAGGTCGGCATCCCGGCCGTGATCGCCACCGCCCACCGGATGGGCGTGACCTCGGACCTGCCCAACGTGCCGAGCCTGGCCCTGGGCTCGGCCGAGGTGACGCTCCTGGAGATGACCCGCGCCTATGCGGGGGTGCTGGCCGGGGCCGCCCCGGTGGACGCGCACAGCGTCCACGCCATCCGGGGCGCCCAGCCGCAGCCGCTCTACCTCCGCGCCGAGACGAAGGGCGGCGCCGCGATTCCCACCGAGGCCCGCGCGATGATGCTCGATTCCCTCCAGGCCGTGGTGGATGGCGGCACCGGCAAGGGCGCGCGGGTCGCCGGCCTGCCGGTGGGCGGCAAGACCGGGACGACCCAGGATTATCGCGATGCCTGGTTCATCGGCATGACCCCGGACCTCGTCGTCGGCGTCTGGGTCGGCAACGACGACAATGCCTCCATGAACCGGGTTGGCGGCGGCGATCTTCCGGCGAGCATCTTCCACGACTTCGTCCAGCGGGCGACGGCGCAGCTGGCCAAGGGCCGCAAGCGCCCCTCCGCCGCCCGGGCCGAGCCGGCGCCCGCCCGTGAGGTCGCCACCAACGCCGCGGCCCCCGGCCTGCGCGGCGTGCCGGAGGTGGTCGATACCGGCACCCTGGCCTTCCGGGGCCGCACCGTCCGCCTCCTCGGTGTGGAGGGGGAGGGCGGGGCGCTGGCCCGGCAGCTCGCCCGCTACCTGCGCCGCCGCGAGGTGACCTGCGCGCCGCCGGCCGGTGCCGATGCCGCCGCCGAGCAACTCCGCTGCCAGATCGACGGCGACGACCTCGCCTCCCTGATCCTCACGGCCGGCGGCGCCCGCGCTGCGGAGGACGCGCCGGCCGACCTCCTCGCCGCCGAGGAGCAGGCTCGCTCCGAGCGCGCCGGCATCTGGGGCCGGCGGCGATAGGGGGAGGCTGTGCTCGAGCGGGCCTGAGTTTCGGTCCCGTGGTTGCACCGCGCCGTCGATGACCTATCTCGAGGCTCACTCGCGAACGGATGTGGGTCGCATCTCCCGGGCGGTCCCGTGCGGATCTGCGGGGGGCGGTCGCTTTGATCAGGGAAGACAGGTCGATTCCAGAGGCTGCCGTCCAGATCGTGCCGCACCGGACGGTTCTGATGAAGGACGTTCCAAACGCCTTCGGGACCTACCACGACCTCGTCCGGGCAAGCGGCTCGACCACCTACCGGCTGGGCGACGCGTTCCAATCCGCGGTGACGGCCTACAGCTTTCCCCGCTGCACGCTGTTCGACCGCCAGCTGATCGGGGTCGAGCACCGACGCGACCCCATGCAGATCCGGCGCGACGGTTTCGAGCACTTCCACCTGCAGGTTCTACGGTCGGGCCGCATGGCCGGCGGCCCCTTGGCCGAGGAGCGGAAGCTCGCGCCGGGGGACGCCATCCTGTTCGATGCGACACTGCCGCAACGGACCTTGGTCGAGGATGCCGATTACGTCACCGTGACCCTGCCGCGTGAACTCCTCGATGCCGTGCTCCCCGACGCCCGACGCCTGCACGGGCGGATCCTGCCGCGGGATTCCGGTCCCCTGGGGGCGGCCGTCCTGTCCCTGGCGCGCCAGGCGTCCGGTCTCGGGGCCGATCCGAGCGCCGAGAGCGCGCTCATGATCGCGGATCTTCTGGCAGGATTGGTCGGAACCACCGGGCTGACCGGCCAGGGGCGCGTCGACGAAGGTGAGATGGACCGGTCCCGGCGGCTCCGGGCGGAACTGTTCATCGACGCCAACCTGGGCCGCCAGGACCTCGACGTGGAGGCCGTGGCGCGCGGCATCGGCCTGTCGCGGAGCGCCTTGTATCGGACGTTCCAGAGGTCCGGAGGGATCGAGCGCGAGATCATCCGGCGCCGCGTCGCCCGGCTCAGGTCCGCGCTCCTGACTCCGTATGAGGGCCGTCCGATGAAGGCCCTGGCTTTCGATTTCGGCTTTGCGAGCATGAGTCACTGCTCGCGCGTCTTCAAGGATTTCTACGGTGTCGCGCCGAACCGGCTTCGGGGCGAACTTCGCGGAGCGGCCGGCACGAACGCGCAGGATCTGAGGGTCGATCGCATGGACGCTTGGTACCGGGACCTGAACCTGTCATCGCGCGCTTCGGCCTAGCGGCCGTTCGTCTCGCCGCGGTGGCGCGAGGCCCGGGACCGGCACGGAATGCCTCCGCCGACCCCCTTGACCTTCCCACCATGGGAAGCCCCACATGGGGGACATGGACAAGCGCCCGACCCTCGACGCCACGATCCCCGCACCCGGCCGCCGCCTCGGCTTTCCGGTGGAGGGGCTGTCCTGCGCCGCCTGCGTCGGGCGGGTGGAGCGCGCGCTCCGGGCGCTGCCCGGAGCCTCGGAGGTCTCGGTCAACCTCGCCACCGGGCGGGCCGAGCTGCGCCTTCCGGGACCGGGCGAAGCGGCCGTCGAGGCCGTCGCGCGGGCGGGCTACGGCGTGCCGGAGGCGGTCACCACCCTGGCGATCGACGGATTGTCCTGCGCCTCCTGCGTCGGGCGGGTCGAGCGCGTCCTCGCGGCCGTCCCGGCCGTCACGACGGCCACGGTCAACCTCGCCACCGGCCGGGCCGAAGTGCGTCACCCCGAGGGGCTGGTGGCGCGGGCCGAGCTGGAAGCGGCCGTCGCGAAGGCCGGCTACGCGGTGCAGGCCCCGGCCGAAGCGCCGGCCGCGGCCGGCGAGACCCGCCGGGCGCGGGAGGGCGAGGCCCTGCGGCGCGACCTCGTCGCGGCGGCCGTGCTGTCGGCACCGGTCGTCGTCCTCGACATGGGCGGGCACCTCGTGCCGGCCTTCGCGCACGCGGTCCACGGCGCGCTCGGGGCCTGGGCCGGATGGCTCCAGGCCGGGCTCGCCACCCTGGTGCTCGCCGGACCCGGCGCCCGCTTCTTCCGCCAGGGCCTGCCCGCCCTGGTCCGCGGCCATCCGGACATGAACGCCCTCGTGGCCCTCGGGTCGGGCGCCGCCTACCTCTACTCCCTCGTCTCCATGCTGGCACCGGACCGGCTCCCGCCCGGCACGGCGCATCTCTATTTCGAGGCCGCGACCCTCATCGTCACGCTGATCCTCCTCGGACGGACCCTGGAGGCCCGGGCCAAGGGGCGCACCGGCGAGGCCATCGCGCGCCTGATCGGTCTCGCCCCCGCCACCGCCCGGGTGATCCGCGACGGGGCCGAGACGGAGGTGGCGCAGGCCAGCCTGCAGATCGGGGACGTTGTCCGGGTGCGCCCGGGCGAGCGCATCGCCGCCGACGGCGTCCTGGTCTCCGGGTCGAGCTACGTCGACGAGAGCATGATCACCGGCGAGCCGGTGCCGGTGGCCAAGGCGCCCGGCGACGGGGCGGTGGGCGGCACCCTGAACACCCATGGCAGCTTCGACCTGCGGGTGTCCTCCGTCGGGGGCGACACGGTGCTGGCCCGGATCGTCCGCATGGTCGAGGCGGCGCAGGGCGCCAAGCTGCCGATCCAGGCCCTGGTCGACCGGGTGACGGGCTGGTTCGTGCCCGCCGTCATCGCGGCGGCCTCGGCGACCTTCGCGGGCTGGCTCGCCTTCGGCCCGAGCCCGTCCCTCGGCCTCGCCCTGGTCAACGCCATCGCGGTGCTGATCATCGCCTGTCCCTGCGCCATGGGCCTCGCCACCCCGACCTCGATCATGGTCGGCACCGGCCGCGCGGCCGAGCTCGGCGTGCTGTTCCGCAACGGCGGCGCGCTCCAGCGCCTGCGCGAGGTGCGCGTCGTCGCCCTCGACAAGACCGGCACGCTCACCCTCGGCCGCCCGACCCTGACCGACCTCGTCGCCGCGCCGGGCTTCGCGGCGGACGCGGCCCTGCGCCTCGCCGCGAGCCTCGAATCGCGCTCCGAGCACCCCGTCGCCCGCAGCATCGTGGCGGCGGCCGCGGACAGGGGCCTGGCGCTCGGGGCCGTGACGGGCTTCGAAGCGGAGCCCGGCTACGGCATCGCCGGCACCGTCGACGGCCGCGCCGTCGTCGTCGGCGCGCGCCGCTTCCTCGACCGCCTCGGAATCCCCGCCGGGGCGCTCGACGCCGAGGCGGCCCGCCTCGGCCAGGAGGGCCGCACGCCGCTCTGCATCGCCGTCGACGGGCGCCTCGCCGCCCTGGTCGCGGTGGCGGATCCGGTCAAGCCCGGGGCGGCGGAGGCCGTGGCGGCCCTGCAGGCCCGCGGCCTCGAGGTGGCCATGGTCACCGGCGACGGCCGCGCGGCGGCCGAGGCGGTGGCGCGGAGCCTGGGCATCGCGACCGTGTCCGCCGAGATCCTGCCCGGCGGCAAGGTCGCGGCCGTGCAGGCCCTGCGCGCGCGCCACGGCGCGGTGGCCTTCGTCGGCGACGGCATCAACGACGCCCCCGCCCTCGCCGAGGCGGATGTCGGCCTCGCCATCGGCACCGGGACCGACATCGCGGTGGAGTCGGCCGACGTGGTGCTGATGTCCGGGGCGCTCTCGGGCATCGTCACCGCCCTCCGGCTCTCGCGGGCGGTGATGCGCAACATCCGCCAGAACCTGTTCTGGGCCTTCGCCTACAACGTGGCGCTGATCCCGGTGGCGGCGGGCCTGCTCCACGCCGTCGGCGGGCCGCTGCTCTCGCCGGTGCTCGCGGCCGGCGCCATGGCGCTGTCGAGCGTCTTCGTCCTCGCCAACGCCCTGCGCCTGCGCCGGGCCGGCGGCGCGGCGAGGGCAGCGACATGAGCGCGGGCGCCGTCACCATCGGTGAGGCCGCCCGCGCCACCGGCGTCTCGGCCAAGATGATCCGCTACTACGAGGAGACCGGCCTGCTGGCGCCGGCGGAGCGGACCGCGGGCGGCTATCGGCTCTACACGGCGGCCGACCTGCACGCCCTGCGCTTCGTGCGCCGGGCCCGCGACCTCGGCTTCACCATGGAGGACATCCGGGCGCTGCTCGCCCTCTGGCACGACCGCGCGCGGGCGAGCGCCCAGGTGCGGCGCCTCGCCCTCGACCACGTGGCGGACCTGCGCCGGCGGATCGACGCGCTGGAGGGCATGGCGCGCACCCTGGAGGACCTCGCCGCCCATTGCGGCGGCGATGCCCGGCCCGACTGCCCGATCCTCGACGACCTCGCCGCCGGTCCCCAGGGCGCGCCATCCGGCCAGCAGGGCGCGCCCGGCGCGCCACGCGATCCCGAAGGCGCGCCCGCCGCGACACCGCGGCATGGCGGGCCCGCCGCGACACCGCGGCATGGGGAGCGCGATCCCGAAGCGCCGCCTTCCCGGCGCCGGACGCGTTGACCGCGTCCCTGGCCTCTTGTTTGCTGCGCAGGTGGCGTCGCAACCCCGGCGCGTCCCCTTGAGAGCCGTCGCCTCTCGAAAGTCGCTGTCCATGCCCGTCCTCGACCGGATCGCCGCCTTCGCGGACGAGATCGCCGCCTGGCGCCACGATCTCCACGCGCATCCCGAGCTGCAATACGACGTCCACCGCACCGCCGGCTTCGTCGCCGACAAGCTGCGGGCCTTCGGCTGCGACACGGTCGCCACCGGCATCGGCCGCACCGGCGTCGTCGGCGTGATCCGGGGCCGCGCCCACGGCTCGAACCGGGCCATCGGCCTGCGGGCCGACATGGACGCCCTGCCGATCCACGAGGCGCGCGACCTGCCCTACCGCTCGACGGTGCCGGGAAAGATGCATGCCTGCGGGCATGACGGGCACACGGCGATGCTGCTGGGGGCCGCGAAGTATCTCGCCGAGACCCGCGACTTCGACGGCACGGCGGTGCTGATCTTCCAGCCGGCCGAGGAGGGCGGCGGCGGCGGCGAGGCCATGGTCCGCGACGGGCTGATGGAGCGCTTCGGCGTCGAGACCGTCTACGGCATGCACAACATCCCGGGCCAGGCCCTGGGGACCTTCGCCATCCGGCCCGGCCCGATCATGGCCTCCACCGACCGCTTCACCATCACCATCGAGGGCCGGGGCGGGCACGCCGCCCAGCCGCACAACGCCGTCGACAGCGTGCTGGTGGCGAGCCACGTGATCACGGCGCTGCAATCGGTGGTGTCGCGCAACGTCGATCCCCTGGAGAGCGCGGTGGTCTCGGTCTGCGCCCTGGAGGCGGGGGAGGCCTTCAACGTGCTGCCGCAATGCGTGGTCCTGCGGGGCACCATGCGGGCGCTCTCGAAGCCGATGCGGCGCCTAATCCAGGACCGGATCACCGAGATCGTCACCCATGTCCCGCGGGGCTTCGGCGCCACGGGCGCCATCGACTTCAACAGCGGCTACCCCGTCACCGAGAACCATCCGGCGGAGACGGACTTCATCGCCGGCGTGGCGGCGGAGCTCGTCGGCGAGGCAGGCATCGACCGGGCCGTGGCGCCCCTGATGGCGGCCGAGGATTTCTCCTACATGCTCGCCCATCGCCCCGGCGCCTACATCTTCCTCGGCAACGGCGACAGCGCCGGCCTGCACCACCCCGACTACGACTTCAACGACGCCGCGGCCCCCTACGGGGCGTCGCTCTGGGCACGGGTGATCGAGACCGGGTTGCCGATCCGCGACTAGGCCCGCCCGCGGCTCACGGGCAGGCCGCACCGCCGGGCAGGACCACCGGTGCGCCGGTCACCGAGCGGACCGGCCAGGTCGTGGTCTGGGACAGGGTCAGGTTGGACAGGGCCGGGAACAGGTTGAACACCGGCACGTAGCGCACGGTCATCTCCGCCATCATGTAGCGCGCGTTGATCGCGGCCTCCGAGGGCGGCGGGTCGCCGAGGATCGAATTGACCGCGCGCCGCGTCGCCTTGTCGGCGGTGCTGGAGCAGACCCGCGCCTGGTAGGCCTTGTTGGAGAGCTGGTAGACGCCCGCCGCCGTCAGGACGATGCCGGACCCGCTCGCATCCGTCGGGTACATCATCGCCCGGCCCGCCGCGTAGATGTCGTCGACGCTGGTGAGGCTGCCCCGCGAGATCAGGTCGGCCATGGCGCGGGTCGCGCGGACGAGGCGCTGCTTCGTTGCGTAGGCGCGCGGCAGCTCGATCGTGCTCATGAAGACGACGATCATGATCGGCGCCACGAGCGCGAATTCCACCGCGCTGACGCCGCGGCGGTCCCGCGCGAAGGCGCGCAGGGGCCGGCGCAACCTCAGCATGTCCCCGCCGGATAGGGCTCCGCCCGGAACACCGTGGTCGCGGTGATCATCTGCTCGCTCGCCGAGATCGGCGCCGCCGCGAGCCCCGTGAAGCCGAAGAAGCGGGGGATCACCACCGCGGCGCGGATGGTGACGATGTCGCTGCCCTGCGGGCAGGCGAAGCGCGTGCCGAAGGTCGGCGAGGCCGTGCCGGTCTTCGGGTCGTAGGGCGCAGCGGCGGAGTTCGCGCTGAAGGTCGCGGCGGTGGTCATCTCGACCTTCAGCTTCGTGCAGTCGAACAGCACCGGGCCGTTGCACATCTCGGCCACCAGCCGGGCGGCCGGCGGCTTGGTGCCGGCCCCGTCCTAGTACACGCCGGTGAAGACCGCCCGGCCGCCCCGGTCGAGGGCGTCGTCGAGGAGCTGCTGGGCCAGGATCAGCAGGGCCGCCTCGATGATCGCGCCGAGGAGCAGCATGAAGGGCACCGCCACGAGGCCGAACTCCACCGCCGCGACCCCGCGCGCGTCCCGCCCCAGCCGCCGCAGCGTCGCGAGCCGGCGCAGCGTCGCGAAGCAATGTTCCGCGCCCGGCCTCATCGAGCGATCCGCAATTCGCTGATCTGGGCGGCGATGGCCTTGAAGGCGTCGGTCAGGTCGGAGGCATTCTGGACGTCGTAGAACTTGTCGCTGCCTGAGGCGCAGTTCTTCAGGATGTCGCTGGTGCCCTCGGAGACCTCGACGCGGACGGTGAAGATCGCGATGCCCGCGCTCTTCATGTTGGTGCAGAGCGTCGCGAGCCGGCCATCGATCGCGTTGCGCCGCGCCGTGGAATCGTCCGAGGTCGTGCCGATCCGGTTCTGCCAGATGTAGCCGATGCCCGAGTAATACGAGGTGTTCGAGCTGTAGGAGCGGGTCGCCGACTGGTTCTGTCCATCGGTCATCAGCACCACGAACTTGCGGGTGGTCCTGTCGGTGTAGGCCGCCCCTTCCGCGAAGGGACCGCTGGGCGAGAGGACGTGCCAGCCCCAGACCAGCCCGATCGGGATGTTGGTGTCGCCCCGGACCGTCATCGCGTCGACCGCGGTGTTGAGGCTGGACTGGGACGTCGTCAGGCGGGTGATCGGCTGCAGCTCGCAGCCGGAATTCGGACCGTAGAGATAGTTGTCGCTATCCTTGTCGATCCGGCCCGTCCGCTGGATCCCGCCGGTCCGGTACTTGGACACCTGCCCCTGACGGTTACGCAGGGTGCCCGAGCTCACGCCGTCCGCCATGTAGCTGTTCCACATCGGCGTCCGGGACGATTCCGTATCGGCCTCGTCCGGAGCGAAGTAGGGCACGAACAGCGTGTCGGGGGTGCTCGCGCTCGGCGGCGTCTCCTGCACGTCGTAGGGCATCGGCCGGCCCTCGACGCAGCCGCCCCAGGCGACGCCCATCTGCTGGAACAGGGTCAGCCGGTTCGCCGCCGAGACGAAGATCTGCGAATGGACCGAGGACCGGGCGTCCTTGTCGATCCAGGCCGCGCCCGCGTTGCCCGGGCCGACATTCACCGTCATCGAGAACGGGACGATGCCGATCCGCAGGGCGTTCGGCTTCGCCGGATCGACCTCCTTGAACAGGGTCGAGACGAGGTCCTTGGCCGCGGCCTTGAGGTTCGTGAGCTTCGCGCCCTCCATCGAGCCCGTGTTGTCGAGGACGAGGGCGATCTCCAGATTGCCCGAGGCGCGGCGCCCGGTGCTGCTCACCGAGATGGGGATGCCGGTGAGCCCGACCAGCCGGGTCAGGCTCGTCGGCGAGGTGCCGGTGGCCGTGACGGTGATGTCGTCCCCGTTGCGCCGCACCCGGACCAGGAGGTCGTCGATGGGGGTCTTCTTCAGGGCGGCCCGCACCTGCGCATCGGCCTTGCTCGCCAGCTCCGCGTCGGTCGATGTCGTCGGCAGCTTGGCGAGAGAGAGAACCGTGGCGTCGGTGACGTCCTGCGCCGCCTGACGGTTCATCGACTTCACGCCGAAGTCGATCACGGTGCCGGCGAACATCAGGAGCGGGATCGAGGCGAGAGCGAAGATCAACGCGATGGCACCGTTTCGGTCATCGCGGAAGCGTCGGAAGATGTTGCAGCGCGAACGAGTCGTGGGCTGAAGCATGCCACGACCTGTGGCGTCGAAAATTTACAAAACGCTTAAGATGAGCTCTCAGAAGATGCCGGATCCAGCCTGAGTAACAACCGAAGCGGATCCGAGATCTTCCGCTTCGGTTGCTTGGCCGTATCGAGGCTTTTGGACTCCAAATCCCAGAGCCGCCGATTCATGACCTAAGACACATGGGGAAATCAGGCCGGGCGGTTGGCCGTTCCGCCGAGGTGGAAAACCCGGTGCGGCACCAGTTCGCCGCGCTCGACGTCGCCCACCGCCACCAGGATGCCGCCGCAGGTGGCGAAGGCCTTGCCCTCCACCGGGGCGTCGCGCCCGCGCAGGATCACCGGCTGGCCGCGCATCAGGCGCAGGGCCATGTCCCGGGACACCGGCACCGACGGCACCGCGTCGAGGGCGGTCTCGACCGGATGGAGATGGCCGGCATTGCCGTCCGGCCCGGCTTCCTCGAGGGCGGCGACCTGGCAGGAATCGGCCTCAGTGAAGGGGCCGACACGGGTGCGGCGCAGGGCCGAGACGTGGCCGTAGCAGCCGAGCAGGCGGCCGAGGTCGCGGGCGATGGCCCGGACATAGGTGCCCTTGCCGCAGGCGGCCTCGATCACGGTGCGCTCGGGGCTGTGCTCGACCACTGCCAGATGGTCGATCTGCACCGGGCGGGCCACCAGCACGACCTCCTCGCCGTCGCGGGCGAGGTCGTAGGCGCGCTCGCCCGCGATCTTGATCGCCGAGTAGCGCGGCGGCACCTGCTCGATGGCGCCGATGAAGGTCGGCAGCGCCGCCTCCACGGCCTCCCGGGTCGGGCGCGCCTCGCTGGTGGCCACCGGCCGGCCCTCGGCGTCGTCGGTGTCGGTCTCGATGCCCCAGGTCACCGTGAAGACGTAGGCCTTGCGCCCGTCCATCACGAAGGGGACCGTCTTGGTCGCCTCGCCGAGCGCGATCGGCAGGATGCCGGAGGCCAGCGGGTCGAGGGTGCCGGCATGGCCCGCCTTCTTGGCGTTGAAGGCGCGCTTCACCACCGCGACCGCGTGGGTCGAGGTCATGCCGACGCCCTTGTCGAGGATCACCCAGCCGTTGACGTCGCGGCGCTTCGGCCGGTCCGGGCGCGGCGCGCCCCGCGGCGGACGACGGCCCTCGGCGGCCATGGGCCGGTCCGCCGGGTTCGGCGGCGCTGAGCCCTCGGTGCGCTCGACGGTCGGTTCGTTGATCATGGGGGTCCTCGGTCGATGATCATAGGGGCAGGGCGGCACGCCTGCGCCGTCCTCCGTCCCGTTCGGGGTACGCTGTTCGATGTCTCCGCCGCCTCGGGCCGGAGAGTCTGCACCGCTTCCGCGCGGTGGGCGTCAGGCCGCGTCGGGGTCCGACGCGCCGTCCTCTTTCTCCACGGCCGGTGATTCGAGATCACGGCGCACCTTATCAGTCCGCAGCAGGGCGTCGATCCGGTCGGCCTCGTCGAAGGTCTCGTCGCGCAGGAAGCGCAGGTCGGGCGCGTATTTCAGGTTCACCCGGCGGGCGACCTCCTGGCGCAGCGCCTTCTTGTTGCGCGCCAAGGCCGCGAGGACCGGCGCCTCGTCGAGGCCGCCGAGGGGCATGATGTAGGCGGTGGCGAGCTTCAGGTCCGGCGACATCCGCACCTCCGGCACCGTGATGACGTGCGCGCTCAGCACCGCGTCCTGGATGTCACCGCGCTGGAGAACCTCGGCGATGGCGTGGCGGATCAGCTCGGCGACGCGCTGCTGGCGCTGCGAAGGTCCGGTGGAGGTCTGTTTCTGGGCCATGAAGAATTCTGTTCGTCTTGTCGGCGAAGCGGTTCGGCACCCGCGCGCCGGAGCCGCGGACGAGACGTCGCTGAGTTGGAACATCGAGGGTCCGCCGCACGCAAGACGCCGGGCCGGCGGGAACGAAGCGGACGTCGAAGGCGACCCTCTTAGCGCAGATCGTCCGCCGGGACATAGGCCTGTCGTGCAGGTTTCCGCGTCGGGGTGCCTGCGCGCGCGCCGTGGCGGGCCGGGTCGCGCGGAATCCCGACCGGCTCATCCCGACCGGCTCATGCCGAACCCGTTGGGTCCCTCCCGGTCCGGCTGATCCGGGCGTCGCTCGGCCGTCGCGAGCGCAGGCCGGCTCAGTCCGCCAAGGTCAGCATGGGGGTGAAGGACGCCATGTCCTCGAAGCTGCAGAGGATGGGAGGTCCGATGCGGAATTCCGGCACCGCGTCCGCGAATCGCGCCAGCCAGGCGCCGGACAGCCGGGCGACCTCGGAGGTTTCGTCCGACGTGAGCCGGTCGAGCAGGTAACCGAGGGTGATGTGGAAGCGATAGGCGTCGCGATGGGGCGGCTGGATCTCCAGGCGGTCGCACAACCGCGCGCGAAGGTCGCGCAGGCGCGCGGCCTCTCCCGCATCCGCCGGTGACAGAGGCACGCTGAAATCCGTCACGGGGCCGCCCGTCGCGGGATGCGCCGGGCGCATGCGGAACCGGCCCCCGCCCGTATGAAATCCGGTCAGGCGGTCGCGACACCAGGCATTCGCCTGCGCGAGCGGCGCGTCGGCTTCCAGCGAGGCCGGCCAGTATGGCGGACGCCGGTGATGCGCGTCGAGGCCGGCGAGCAGCGTCATGTGGAGGCTCGGCTCCAGCAGAAGGGCGAATGCCCGCATCACCGGTTCGGCCCGCGCCGCGTCCCGGAGGGTGGCCAGGGCCTGCCGGAGTCCAGGCTCGGTTCGCGCGAAGCAGATGATCGTGTTGCCGGGCCAGGGCCGGACCCGACCGTCCGAATCGAACTTCGTTCCGATGGCCGGCGGGCGCCCGCGTGCTTCGCCGCGGCCCGGCAGCGCGGTTACCAGTGCCGCGCCGGCGCCGATGGCGAGCGCCCGTCTGCGGGAGGGCGGAGCCTGCGGCATCGCCGGGATCCCTTGTCGGTCCGGTGTCCGCACAGGACCGAAACGAGAGCGGGGCCGCGACCTCGTCGCGACCCCGCTGGTATTCCGAACCGAATCACCCGCTCAGAGCGTCCGGCGGATCTCCTCGACCCGGTAGCACTCGATGGTGTCGCCGGCCCGCATGTCCTGGAAGTTCTCGAAGGACATGCCGCACTCGTAGCCTGCGGTGACTTCCTTCGCGTCGTCCTTCAGGCGCTTCAGCTGGGCGAGCTTGCCCTCGTGGATGACCACGCTGTCGCGAATCAGGCGGACATGGGCACCACGCTGGACCACACCGTCGGTGATGCGGCAGCCGGCGATCTTGCCGACCTTCGACACGTCGAAGATCTGCAGGATCTGGGCTTCGCCGAGACGCTCCTCGCGCAGCGTCGGCGGAAGCATGCCCGACAGGGTCGACTTAATGTCATCCACGAGGTCGTAGATGATGTTGTAGTAGCGGATCTCGACACCGTTCCGCTCGGCCGACTCGCGCGCTTCCTTGTGGGCCCGCACGTTGAATCCGATGACGACGGCCTTCGAGGCCTCCGCCAGGGTGATGTCGGACTCGGTGATGCCGCCGACGCCCGCGAGCAGGATGCGCGCCGACACCTCGTCGTTGCCGAGCTTCTCCAGCGCGCCGTTGATGGCCTCGACCGAACCCTGCACGTCGCCCTTGACGACGAGAGCCAGTTCCTTGCGGCCGGCGCCCTCCTTGAGGTCGCGCATCATGTCCACGAGCGAGCGGTTCGCGCCACCGGTGCGGGCGGCGATGCGCTCGCGCTTCTGACGGGCACGATACTCCGTGACCTCGCGGGCACGGGCCTCGTTCGGAACGACCACGACGCGGTCGCCCGCATCCGGGGTGCCGTTGAAGCCGAGCACCTCCACCGGGACCGACGGCCCGGCGTAGGGCACGTTCTCGCCCTTGTCGTCGATGAGGGCGCGCACGCGGCCCCACTCGGCGCCGGCGACCACGATGTCGCCGGTGAACAGGGTGCCGCGCTGGACCAGGACCGTGGCCACCGGGCCGCGACCGCGGTCGAGCTTGGCCTCGATGACCGTGCCCTCGCCGTCGCGCGTCTCGTTGGCGCGCAGGTTCATGATCTCGGCCTGGAGCTGCAAGCCGTCGAGCAGTTCCTCGAGACCGTCACCCGTCTTGGCCGAAACCTCGAACTCGAGGGTCTCGCCGCCCATCGACTCGACCTGGATGTCGTGCTGCAGAAGCTCGGTGCGGACCCGCTGGGGGTTCGCCTCGGGCTTGTCGATCTTGTTGATCGCCAGGATCAGCGGCACGCCGGCGGCCTTGGCGTGGGAGATCGCCTCGACCGTCTGGGGCATGACGCCGTCATCGGCCGCCACCACGAGCACGACGATATCCGTCACCTTGGCACCGCGGGCGCGCATGGAGGTGAAGGCCGCGTGGCCGGGAGTGTCGATGAAGGTGACCATGTCGCCGCTGGGCGCCGCGACCTGGTAGGCGCCGATGTGCTGCGTGATGCCGCCGGCCTCGCCGGAGACCACGGTGGTCTTGCGGATCGCGTCGAGGAGCGAGGTCTTGCCGTGGTCGACGTGGCCCATGATCGTGACGACCGGGGGACGCGGATCGAGATCCTCCTCCAGTTCCGGCTCATCGCTGAACAAGCCTTCCTCGACGTCCGACTCCGCGACGCGGCGCACGGTGTGGCCGAGTTCCTCGGCGATGAGCTGAGCCGAATCCGAATCGATCACGTCGGTGATCTTGTGGATCTGGCCCTGCTTCATCAGCAGACGGATGACGTCCACCGCCCGCTCCGACATGCGGTTGGCGAGCTCCTGGATCGTGATCGTCTCCGGGATCGTGACCTCGCGGGAGAGCTTCTCCTTCTGCTCCACCTGCCGGTTGCCGCTCATGCGCTGCTGGCGGCGGCGGAACGAGGCGACGGAGCGCGTGCGCTCGTCTTCGCCCGAGGTGGCGGTGGCGATCGTGAGACGGCCGCGGTTTCGGTCGCCGCCCGGCTGCTTCGGGGTCTTGGGCGGCGTGATGATCTTGAGCGGCATGCCGGGACGGCGGATGACGCGCTTCTGCTCGCTCTCCTCCTCGGCAGCCTGCGGCCGGCCGGCGGTGCGGGCCGGCGCGGCGCCGCTTGCCGGACGCGCGGCGGTGGCCGCGGTCGGTGCGGTGGGCTCCGGCTCCGGCGCCGGAGCGGGACGAGCCATGAAGTTCAGGTCGCGCGGTTTGCGCACATCGGCCGTGATGGTCTTGCGCGGCTCAGCCGTGGCGGGCCGTGCCGTCAGCGGCGGACGCGCAGCCGGACGGGCCGGCGCCGCGGGAGCGGCAGGCCGGGCCGGTGCGACAGCCGGAACGGGGCGCTCCGCGGCGGGCTCGGCGGCGACGGGGGGCGCCGAGCGGACGATGGTCGGGGCCGCCGGCATCGGGGCGGTCTTCGACACGGTCGGAGCGGCAACCGGTGCTGCCTCGGCCTTCGCCGCATCCTGCGCGGCGGCCTCGGCTGCGCGGCGCGCCTCCTCGGCGGTGCGGCGCTCCTCTTCCTCCTGGCGGCGGCGGGCTTCTTCCTCGCGTTTCTTCGCCTCGGCGGCCTCGCGCTCGCGCTGCTCGGCGGCCAGGCGCTCGCGCTCGGCGGCGGCTTCCGCCTCGGCACGCTTCTGCGCCTCGGCCTCACGGCGCTTGGCGTCGGCGAGGGCGGCCGCGCGGGCGTTGCTCTCCTGCTCGCTCAAGGTGCGCAGCACGACGCCGTTGGCGGACCGCTGGGCCTGCCGCGGCGCGGCCGGCGGCGGGGGAGCCACCCGCGTCGCAGGGGCAACCGGCGTCGTCTCCCGCGCGGGGGCGGCCGGAGCCGCGCCGATGACACGGCGCTTCACCGTCTCGACCACGACCTGCTTGGAGCGGCCATGGGAGAAGCTCTGACGCACCGTTCCCTGCTCGATCGGACGCTTCAAGGACAGCGGCTTCGAAGGGGGTCTCGCCTGCGTCTTGTCGCCCGGATTGTTCGTATCGCTCATTCAGTCCAAACCCTGAGGGTTTCCATCGTCCCGTGAACCGGCAAACTGCTGTGCGCCGGGTAGATCCGTCACTTCAATCGTCGTGCAGATCGGAAACGGCCTGCCCATTGCGGGCGGAGCCGGCCTCCTCGGCCGTCGTCGCCAAACCTTCGAAGGAGCGGAGCCGACGCCAACGCGCAAGGCAGCCGGAAGCTCCGACTCCTGCGACGAGAGCCGCATGTATCACATGATCCCGACCCAAGGCCATGTCCAATTCTTCGTTGGACAGGTCATCGATGACGGGTATGCACGATATGGCACTGCCATGCCGCCGGTGCAATGCCGCGACGATCTTGCGCCGACCGTCCGCGCTGCCATCGGAGGCCTGGATCACCGCCGCCACGCCCGCCTTGTCGCCGATGGCGGACTCGACCTTGGCAAAGCCGGCCACGACGCAGCCGGCCTTGTTGGCCAGCGACAGCGACTGGCGCAGGTCTGCTCGAAGGCCCTCCGCGATCCTGTCGGCGAGGTCGATCGCGACCGTGTCCTTGGTCTTGAAGGCTCGCTGGAAGGCGCGCCGCTTCACCGCCGCGTCGACCACGGCGCGGGTCGGCGTGAGCCAAGCACCGCGGCCGGGCAAGCGGGCCCGCAGGTCGGGCACCACGGTGCCGTCGGGCCCGAGAACGAAGCGGATCAGGGCCGCCGGCGGTTGAGACACCCGGGTGACGAGGCATGTGCGCATTGCATTGGCGCGACCCCGCCCCAGCCCCGCATCGAGCAGCGTGCTCGGATCGGGCTCGACGGCGTCGTCGGTCACATCTGCGGTCTCGCCCGTCATGCGGCGTCGAATGCTCTCTTCAACAGGAACACGTCCCCGCGATCCATGGCCGCGGGGATCGTCGGTTCGCCGCCTCAGGCCGAGGCCGGCTCCTCGTCCGTGGCCTCGGTCGCCTCAGGCTCCGCCGGGGCCTCGATCCAGCCGGCATGGACGCGAGCGGCCATGACCATGGCCTCCGCCTCGGCCCGCGAGATCTCGAAGCCGTCGAGGTAGCCGGCGTGGCGCTTGGCCTCGGGGCCGCGCCCCTCGGTGTAGCCAACGAGATCATCGGTGGCGCAGCCGGCCAGATCCTCGATCGTCTTCACCTCGTTCTCGCCCAGGGCCACCAGCATCGGCGTGGTGATGCCGTCGATCTCGCGCAACTCGTCCTGCACGCCGAGTTCCTGGCGCTTGGCATCGAACTCCGATTCGACGCGAGCCAGGTGATCCTGGGCGCGGGCCTGGATCTCCGTGCCGCTCTCCTCGTCGAGGCCCTGGATGTTGGCGAGCTCGCCCGGCTCGACATAGGCGATCTCCTCGACGTTGCGGAAACCTTCCGCCGCCAGGAGCTGACCCACGGTCTCGTCGACGTCGAGGGCTTCCATGAAGATCGCGGTGCGCTCGGCGAACTCCTTCTGCCGGCGCTCGGATTCCTCGGCCTCGGTCAGGATGTCGATGTCCCAGCCGGTGAGCTGCGAGGCCAGGCGCACGTTTTGTCCGCGGCGGCCGATGGCCAGGGAGAGCTGGTCGTCGGGCACCACCACCTCGATCCGGTCGGCCTCCTCGTCGAGCACCACCTTCACGACTTCCGCCGGCTGCAGCGCGTTGACGATGAAGGTCGCCTGATCCTCGGACCACGGGATGATGTCGATCTTCTCGCCTTGGAGCTCGCCGACGACCGCCTGGACGCGGGAGCCGCGCATGCCGACGCAGGCGCCGACCGGATCGATCGAGCCATCGCGCGAGATCACCGCGATCTTGGCGCGGGAGCCCGGGTCGCGGGCCACCGCCTTCACCTCGACGATGCCGTCGTAGATCTCCGGTACTTCCTGGCCGAAGAGCTTGGCCATGAACTGCGGATGCGAGCGCGAGAGGAAGATCTGCGGCCCGCGCACCTCGCGGCGCACGTCAAACAGGTAGGAGCGGATGCGGTCGCCCGGACGGAACGTCTCGCGCGGAATCATCTCGTCGCGGCGGACGATGCCCTCGCCGCGGCCGAGATCCACGATGACGTTGCCGTACTCGACCCGCTTCACGAGGCCGTTCACCACCTCGCCGATACGGTCCTTGTACTCGTCGAACTGGCGATCGCGCTCGGCGTCGCGGACCTTCTGGACGATGACCTGCTTGGCCGACTGGGCGGCGACGCGTCCGAAGTCGAAGGGCGGCAGGGTGTCTGAGATGACGTCGCCCACGAGGGCGCCGGGGTTGTAGCGGCGGGCCTGCTCCAGCGTGACCTCGCGGGCGTCGTTCTCGACCTGATCGACCACGACGAGGTGGCGCGACAGACGGAGGGCGCCGGTCTTCGGGTCGATCTCGGCATGCACGTCGGTCTCGGCGCCGTAGCGGGAGCGCGCGGCCTTTGCGATGGCTTCCTCCATCGCGTCGATGACGATGGAGCGATCGATCACCTTCTCGCGGGCAACCGCTTCGGCGATCTGCAGGAGTTCGAGCCTGTTGGCGCTGACGACAGCCATCGGTTTTCGTCCTTCTCTTCGTCGTGTTCCGTCGCGATCCCCTTCGCCGCTCGGCGCGGTGGGGATTCGGGCGTGTTAGTGGAGCTTGCCGTCTTCCTTCACCCGCACCGCCTTGGTGCGGACGGGCTTGGCCCTGTTCCGGGCCTTGACGGCGAGACTTTCCTCGGTCTCGACCTTCACGGGCTTCGGCCGCTGCGAGGCCTTCGGCTTCAGGGGACGGGAAATCTTCTTCTTGAGCGGGGCGGGGGCCGGTTCGGCTTCGCTCTCCCCCACGTCCTCCTCCGCGTCGTCGGCCTCGTCGTCGAGGACGGGCGGACCGCCGCGGCGCAGGGACTCGCGGACCAGCTCGTCGGTGAGCACCAGGTAGGCGTCGCCGAGGTCGCGCAGCGGCAGGTCGATGCGGCTCGGCAGGCCCTCCTTCACGTCGGGCAGGTCGATCGGTACGGTGAGCCCGTCGGGGTTCGGCGCGCCGATGATGCCGCGGAAACGCTTGCGGCCGTCCATCGGCACGGCGAGCTCGACCTTGGCCTCGTAGCCGGTCCAGCGCGCGAAATCGACCGCCCGCACCAGCGGCCGGTCGATGCCCGGCGAGGAGATCTCGAGGTAGTAGGGCTTGCCGATCGGGTCGTCGAGATCGAGCAGTGGCGAGATCGCCCGGCTCACCGCCTCACAATCGTCCACCGTCATGGTGCCGTCGGGCCGCTCGGCCATGATCTGCACCGTGCAGCCGTTGGCGCTCGTCACCTTCACCCGGACCACGCGATAGCCCAGGCCCTGGATCGAGCCCTCGATGACCTGCACCACGCGCGCGGCCACACCGGTCTCGGTGATGAGGCGCTTCTCGGTGAGCTCGCTGTTGTGGTTGTCCGCCATGCTGCGCTTGAAGTCCGGCCTTGTCCGAGGCGATCCGGCGCGGGAGGCATTGCGGCAATAAAAAAGAGCGGACCCGGTGGGGCCCACTCCCGAACCGCAGTCTCACAACTGCAACCAGAACTGATGGATTTGAAGTTAGGCCGGTTCGCCTCGATTTTCAAGATGTTTCGAAGCGCCCGACCCTGGGTTCGCGCAAACATCCCGCGGACGACACCACCCGAAGGCATCGCCCAAGAGACGGGACGCCGGCTATCTTGGGACCCGACCGGACGACCCGCGTCCGCCGCCGGAGCCCCGCCATGCCCCACGACCCGCGCTACGGTCCAGACCCGGATGCGCTCCACCCGGTACCGGGCCAGCCCCGGATCACCTTCCTGCGCAACCTCGCCCTGCCGCCGAACGTCGAGGTCGGCGCCTATACCTATTACGACGACCCCGCCGGACCGCAGGCCTTCCTTGACAACATCCTCTACCACTTCGCCTTCCTGGGCGACCGCCTTCGTATCGGCCGCTTCTGCGCCCTTGCGAATGGCACGCGCTTCCTCATGAACGGCGGCAACCACCGGATCGACGTGCCCTCGACCTACCCCTTCGCCATCTTCGGCGGCGCCTGGGCCGGGCGCTTTCCGCAAGAAACCGCCTTCCCGAATCGCGGCGACACGGTCGTCGGCCACGATGTCTGGCTCGGCCACGATTGCACGATCCTGCCGGGCGTCACGGTGGGCCACGGCGCCGTCGTGGCGGCGAAATCCGTGGTGACCCGCGACGTGCCGCCCTACGCCATCGTGGCCGGCAACCCGGCCGTCGTCGTGCGGATGCGGGTGCCACCGGAGGTGGCGGAGCGGTTGCTCGCTCTCGCGTGGTGGGACTGGACGCCCGAGCGGATCACGCGCTGCCTGCCGGCGATCAGCGGTGGGGATGTGGCGGGACCAGATCCGGGTTGGCTCGGAGTAATGGCGCGTACAGACCTTTGATTTGCTGCTTTGTCGTCATCGGTTCGGCATCATGTCGATGATGTCTGGCTTGGCTGGACCGGTGCGACGATCACCGCGCGCGTTTCATCGATGGCGCTGGCACCATGGTCGCGACCAAAGCCGCTGTCACGCGCGATGTGCCGCCCGAAGGATTGCAAGCTGGCCGTTTGCTGCGAATGCACAGACCCACGGAAGTCGTTGTCCGACTCCAAATGTGGTGTGGTGAGGGCGGGACGACGCTGGGGTCCGGCGTTCCTGCGGACGATCGAGGTCGGAGACGTGGCAGCGCCAAAGACGGATGTCGGGTGAGGCGCTCCATCGCGATCGGGCTCGAATCGGCGCTGGGTCGCCACGACCTAACCGACGCCCTCCACCGGAAACGCAGTCCGCAGCCAGTAACGCTCCAAAGGGCTTCCGATGAGGTTTTCCGCTTCCCATTGTGCAAGGAGGGCACAGAGTGCCGCGCGGTCCCCGGAGCGCAGCGGCTGCTCCAATGCACGCAAGCGTTCGAAAACACGCTGTTCCGCAGCATTTTCCGCGGGTGGCCCGCCGACACGGTAAGCGCGCAACGGGGAGAAAAGCGCCTGCGCCTTTTCGATCTCGCCCAGTGCGAGGCAGGCACCCAGATGCCAGTAATGGTCCAAGAAGCCGTTCCGGTGCGGATCGCCGCGTTGGAATTCCAGACACTTGCGCGTCGTATCCAGGGACCGGAACAACGGCAGGATATCCGCCTCAACGCGAATGACGAAGTCTTGGTAGATCGTCGGATCGGACCAACTCCAGCTGAGTCCCCCCAGGAACTGCTTGGACCGGGCAATCCGATCGCCGCAGCGTCCCAGGCTGAACCACGATGTTGTTCCGGGCATGAAGAACTGGACGATATGCCAGCTGACGACAAAACTATCCGGGTGGGAGGTTCGATCGATCAGGATCAGCCGCCCGACGTGGTCGATCGGCGTAAGCCACAGGATGTTCCTTCTGGCATCCACGAGATCAGGGTTTCGCGCGAGCAGCGGCGCCGTCAGGACTTTGATCTGTCGGGTGGTCGTCATGGTCGAGGCCGGACCTGGATCATGACGATCCCTCGCGATGTGGGAAAATGCCGCTTGGCGGTTCTGGCCAGAACGAGCGCCCGCTTCGGGTGAAGGCCCTCCTTGCCTGTCTTCGGATCATACACGCAGACCATCTGATCCGGTGCCAGTTCATAGAGATCGAGTCGCACCGAATCTCTCGCGCCGTAATCTGCGTTGTCTCTCGTCTCTTTATCGAGAGAATATTCAACTTTGATCTCCGGATAGTCTCGCACCTTGCATGTTTGTCCAATATCGTAATGAATAAGACTTCCGAGTCTCGTCTTGTCGAGTTTCGGGTGCAACGCTGCTAGCCGCCGCGTCGCCTCGTCCGTGACGGCCTGGACTTCCTGGTTGTGCGGGCAGAATTGGTCGAGAACCTTTTGATCGACTTTGCCGACCCATACGACCGGAAACTTCCTGTCCATGTCCGGTTCGAAATCATACCGTAGGGCAATCGAGCCCGGTTTCTTGCCGAGCCCCGCCGAGCGTCGCGGCGACGGCCGGCGCGACGACGAAGGGCGCAGCCGGAAAGAAAGCCGGCTGGATCGTCGCATCGGACGCTGCGCGATCCGTCGTGAAGGTCGAATGCGAGATGACTTCGCCGGTCTGCCCGTCGCGAATCGTCTGGACATCGCCCGTGTTCTCGAAGACGCGGCTGTCGCCGTCCGGGGTGACGACGGCGTGCTGTTCGTCCCACTCGTCCCGACTGGAGCGCACCCGGATCGATAGAACCTCACCGCCGCCGTCGAGCCGCGTCCTCTGCGGCGTCCCCGCATCCGGATCGCCGTCCAGGGACGCCCACCAGCCGCCCGTTCGGGGCAGTGAACCGATTAGGTCACCGGAGCCGCCTCCGTCCGAGACCCAGCGTCCACCGTCGCTTTGTCCGGCCGGAGCCCGTGGTTGATCGGGATCGTACTTGTGGCTCAGGGAGCGCAGGAGCCGGACCGGCTTCGTCTCGATCCTGAGAACCGCGAGGAGCAGGCGGAGATCACGCAGTTCGGTGGCGGGACTGGACGGCGTCCGACGCTGGGAATCTGACATCGCGACCACCTGTGTTCAGGATATGTTCTTTCTCCTATCGAGTCATAGGAAAAAATTCAAGAACAATCGTCCTGTGGGCCTGCGAACGCAGAACGCCGCCCCACGGGGTGGGACGGCGTCGGTCGCAACGTCGGCGGCCACTGAGGATTCAGCGGCCGATCTCGGGAAAAGTCAGGCTTAGGCGGCCGCCTGCTGCCGCTTCAGCAGCTTCCGGTTCACCAGCATCTCGGCGATCTGCACGGTGTTGAGGGCTGCGCCCTTGCGCAGGTTGTCGGCGACGCACCAGAACGAGAGGCCGTTCTCCACCGTGGCGTCCTCGCGGATGCGGGAGACGTAGGTGGCGTCCTCGCCGGCGGCCTCGTGCGGGGTCATGTAGCCGCCGGGCTCGCGCTTATCGACCACCATCAGGCCGGGGGCCGAACGCAGGATCGCGGTGGCCTGTTCGGCCGTGATCGGACGCTCGAACTCGACGTTGACCGCCTCGGCGTGGCCGATGAACACCGGCACGCGCACGGCGGTGGCGGTGAGCTTGATCTTGGGGTCGAGCATCTTCTTGGTCTCGGCGACCATCTTCCACTCTTCCTTCGTGTAGCCGTCCTCCATGAACACGTCGATGTGCGGGATGACGTTGAAGGCGATGCGCTTGGGGAACTTCTCGGCCTTGATCTCGCCGGCCGTGAAGACCGAGCGGGTCTGCTGGAAGAGCTCGTCCATGGCGTCCTTGCCGGCGCCGGAGACCGACTGGTAGGTCGCCACCACCACGCGCTTGATCGTGGCGGCGTCGTGCAGGGGCTTCAGCGCGACCACGAGCTGCGCCGTGGAGCAGTTCGGGTTGGCGATGATGTTGAGCTTGGAGAAGCCGTTGATGGCGTCCGGGTTCACCTCCGGCACGATCAGCGGCACGTCCTGATGGTAGCGGAACGCCGAGGAGTTATCGATCACGACGCAGCCGGACTGGCCGATGCGGGGCGACCATTCCTTCGAGGTCTCGCCGCCGGCCGACATCAGGCAGATGTCGGTGTCGGAGAAGTCGTACGAATCGAGCGCCTTCACCTTCAGGATCTTGTCGCCGAAGGACACGTCCTGGCCGGCCGAGCGGCGCGAGGCGATCGCCACCACCTCGTCCGCCGGAAAGGCGCGCTCGGACAGGATGTCCAGCATCTCGCGGCCCACATTGCCCGTGGCACCCACGACGGCGACCTTGTAACCCATTGCTCATCACTCCGCTCTGCGCGGGCGCCGAGGGCCGGGGCGGCGCCCGCCGGTCTGGCGAGCCGCAGCGTCCGGGTCCGGCGCCGTTCTCAAGCCTCCCTGCCGTGCGCCGAGCCACCTGCCGTGGCCGGCGGCCTGCCGGCCGCGAAGGTTTTCGCGGCCCGATCCCGGTCCGCTCTATCTGGCGACCACCGCATCGCAGCATGAGTCGCCAAGCGCGGGAGCAAGACGCCTCGCTCCCGCCGCTGTCAAGGGTCGGGCGCCCCGATCACGCCACCAGGGCAGTCGGGGCGGAGCCGAGGGCGTCCCGCGCCTCCGCCAGGATCGCGTAGGAGCGCCGCCGGGCCGCCGGGTCGTGGATCGCCGCCGCGACCATGATCTCGTCGGCGCCGGTCTCCCGGATCAGGTGGGCGAGACCCTGCCGCACGGTCTCGCGCGAGCCGACGAGGGCGCGCGCCAGCATCCGCGAGGCCTGGGCCTTCTCGTGCGGCGCCCAGTAGGTCTCGATGTCGTCGATGGGCGGACGCAGGAGGCCGCGCGTGCCGCGCACGAGGTTGGTGAATTGCTGCTGGGCCGAGGTGAACAGCCGGCGCGCCTCGGAATCGGTCTCGGCCGCCACCACGTTGATGCCGATCATCGCGTGCGGCCGGCTCAGCTGGGCCGAGGGCTGGAAGCGCTCGCGGTAGATGGCGAGCGCCGGCAACAGCTGCTCGGGCGCGAAGTGCGAGGCGAAGGCGTAGGGGAGTCCCAGCATCGCGGCGAGCTGCGCGCCGTACGTGCTCGAACCGAGGATCCACAGCGGCACTTTCAGGCCGGTTCCCGGAACAGCCTGGACCGCCTGCCCTGGCTGAGGATCGCCGAGGAGCGCCTGCACCTCCAGAACGTCCTGCGGGAACGTGTCGGCGGCGTCGGGCGAGCGCCGCAAGGCCCGGGTGGTGCGCGCGTCGGTGCCGGGGGCACGCCCGAGGCCGAGGTCGATCCGCCCGGGGAACAGGGTCTCCAGGGTGCCGAACTGCTCGGCGATCACCAGGGGCGCGTGGTTCGGCAGCATGATACCGCCCGCGCCGACGCGGATCGTCCGAGTACCGGCCGCGACGTGCCCGATCACGACGGCGGTCGCCGCGCTGGCGACGCCGATCATGTTGTGGTGCTCGGCGAGCCAGAAGCGACGGTAGCCGTGCGCCTCCGCATGGCGGGCGAGGTCCACGCTGTTGCGCAGAGCGTCCGCGGGCGTCGCGCCCTCGGGCACGAAGGCGAGGTCCAGGACGGAAAGGGGGATCATGGATTCCTTAATCTGTGTCTCAAGCAACAGCCCCGGCTCCTCAGATCGCGATGGGCACGGCCCGCTGCAAGCCGGGGCCGGCATGTGCCGCCCGCATGGGTCGATACCAAGGATTCACCCTGTCGCCCGAAAGCCGGCATACGCCGCACCTTCGGAAACCCGGACTTGTCGGGGAGCGGGGCAGGATCGGCGCGGGCGGTGCGCGGCCGCCGGACAACCCCGGAAGGCGATGCGAACGGTTCTCGAGCAGGACGGCGTCAGACAGGTCGTCACGGCCAGGGCGGAGCGGCGGCGTCCGCTCCTGACGGTGCGCCGCGCGGTACGGGTCGTCGTGGCGAGCGCCGCGATCGCAGCCTTGAGCGTCCTCGTGTTGCAGGAGCGACCCCACCCCGACGCGCCCTCGCCAGAGGCCCAGGGCGGATCCGGCTTCGTGCCCGCCTCCGCACTGGCCGTCCGGCCGGCGATGCCGCTCGCGCTGTCGGCCCCCCGCTTCCGCCTCGACGACCGCGAGGCGATCGAGCCGCCCCGCGCGGAGGCAGCGCGCCGCAATCCGATGAGCGGCCGGCGGGAGGATGTCGTGGTCCAGGGGGGCTTCGACACGATCGAGGCACCCTACCTGCGCCTGATCCTGTCCGAGGCCTCCGACCGTGATCCGGGCCTGGGCCTGTTCGTGACCCTGGCCCGGCGGGCCGCGGACGGTCAGGCCCTCGCGGTGATCCGCACCGGCGAGCGGGGTACGCTCGAGACTAAGTTCGGCCCGATGGAAACCCTGGACGTGACCCTCGGCGGCGAGGGCAAGCGGACCTGCACCGGTTTCGCCAGCCTGGGGGGCGGGGCGCTCCGCCTCGACGGCTGGCTCTGCGCTCCCCTCGGTCAGGCACCCGAGCCCCGTGCCATCGCCTGCCTCCTCGACAAGGTCGCGCTGAACGGTCCAGCTTGGCCGGAGATGGAGGCCGCCTTCGCGATGGTCGAGGCCCGGCGCGATCCGCGCTGCGCGCCGCAGGGCACGCGGGTCCCCGTGCGGGAGATCGGGTCCGAGACGGGATCGATCTCCGATCGGGGCACACGAAAAAATGAGGCCAAACTGCGGCGATCTCGCGAAGCGCGGCCATAATCCGGGAACCTCGGCCGCGCTGGCACGTCTTCCCCCCATACGGAGGCCGCAGTTTCTTAAGGAAGCCCGGCCTACAGTCCCACAGCTTCAACGAAGGTGCGTCATGCGCTCTGTCTCGATTGCCCTGATGGGTGCCCTCACGCTCGCAGCCGTCGGCGCGAACACCGCCGCCGAGGCCCAGGGGCGCTACGCGCCGGCCGGCTACCGCGTCAGCCAGCCGCTGCCGATCCGCATCCGTCCGCGCAGCTGGCTCGATGCCGGCAACGTGGTCGAGGCGAACAACGGCTCGGTCAGCAACCCGGCGACCAACCCGCAGTTCATAACGGCGAGCTACCTGAACTCGCCGCCCTACGGTCGCAACGATCGCTTCGGTGGCGGCATCCTGCCCGATCCGATCACCAACGGCCCGTTCATCGGCGCCCGCTCCAGCGCGATCCGCAACGTCGACTTCTCGGCCGTCGACGCGATCGACCCGACCTCGTACGTCTCGCGCTTCGGCAATCCCTACTAAGTCCAGCTCCCAGGCCGGACATGCGACGGGCCCCTCACGGGGCCCGTTTTCGTTTGGCGTGTCGTGTCTTCGGATACCGCGGGCTGCGGTCAGCCGGCGGCGTGCGTCAGCTCGCGGATGATCGCGTCGCCCATCTCGGCCGTGCTGATGGGCGTGACGCCCTCGGCGGCGATGTCGCGGGTGCGGGCACCGGAGGCGAGGGTGCGGGTGACGGCCGCGTCCAGCAGGTCGGCCGCCTCGCCGAGGCCGAACGAGTAGCGCAGGCACATGGCGAGCGAGCCGATCATGGCGATCGGGTTCGCGTAGCCCTTGCCGGCGATGTCCGGCGCCGAGCCGTGGACGGGCTCGTAGAGGGCCTTGCGGCTTCCCTTGGCGTCGACGGCGCCGAGCGACGCGGAGGGCAGCATGCCGAGCGAGCCGGTCAGCATCGCCGCCACGTCCGAGAGTACGTCGCCGAACAGGTTGTCGGTGACGAGCACGTCGTACTGCTTCGGACGTCGGACCAGCTGCATGGCGCAGTTGTCGGCGAGCACGTGCTCGAGGCTGACGTCGCCGTACTCGGCATGGACCCGGGTCACGACCTCCTTCCAGAGGACGCCCGACTTCATCACGTTGTGCTTCTCGGCCGAGGCGACCCGGCCCGAACGCTTGCGTGCGAGATCGAAGGCCACGTGGGCGATCCGCTCGATCTCGGCCGTGGTGTAGACCTGCGTGTCGACGGCGCGCTTCGAGCCGTCGGGCAGGGTGGTGATCTCCTTCGGCTCGCCGAAATAGACGCCGCCGGTGAGTTCGCGCACGATCATGATGTCGAGGCCCTCGACCAGCTCGCGCTTCAGGGCCGACGCATCGGCGAGGGCCGGGTAGCAGATGGCCGGACGCAGGTTGGCGAAGAGGCCGAGATCCTTGCGCAGGCGCAGGAGGCCCGCCTCGGGCCGGATCTCGTAGGCGACATCGGCCCATTTCGGGCCGCCCACCGCGCCGAGCAGGATGGCGTCGGCGGCATCGGCCCGGGCCAGGGCCTCGTCCGTCAGGGGCTTGCCGTGGGCATCGATGGCACTGCCGCCGACGAGGTCGCGCTCGATCTCGAATTGGGCGAGACCCAGCGCGTCCAGGGCGCCGATCACCTTCTCGACTTCGGCCATCACCTCGGGGCCGATGCCGTCGCCGGGGAGGAGGAGGAGCTTGTAGGAGGTCATGGGATCAACTCGCGATGGATGTTCGGAGGACGGAAGCGGTCGGCCTGCCGTCGGATCTGGCGTCAGACCTTGCGCGCCACCGTGAACCGCGCCGCCTGCCGCAGGGTCTCGGCCTTGTCGCCCCAGGACGCCACGGCCGCCTCACAGACGCCCACGAGGCGGTCGCACTCGGCCCGCGCCCCGTCGAGGCCGAGGCGGTCGACGAGGGTCGCCTTGCCGGCATCCTTGTCCTTGCCGGTGGCCTTGCCCATGGTCTCGGCCGAGGCCTCCCGGTCGAGGATGTCGTCGGCGATCTGGAAGGCCTGGCCCAGGGCATGGCCGTAGCGCAGCAGCGCCCTGCGCTGGTCCGGCGTGGCGCCGCCGACGATCGCGCCAGCCTCCACCGAGAAGGCCAGGATCGCGCCGGTCTTCATCGCCTGCATCTGCAGGGTATCGTCGACGCCGAGCGACACGGGTCCGAAACGGCCCTCGGCGCCGAGGTCGAGGAGTTGGCCGCCGACCATGCCGCCGAGGCCCGAGGCCTTGGCGAGGCCGAGGACGAGGTCGGCGCGCACGGCCGGGTCGGACTGCCACGCGGAATCGGCCAGGATCTCGAAGGCCAGGGTCTGGAGGGCGTCGCCCACCAGGATCGCGGTGGCCTCGTCATAGGCCTTGTGCACGGTGGGCTTGCCCCGGCGCAGGTCGTCGTCGTCCATGGCCGGCATGTCGTCGTGGACGAGGGAGTAGCAGTGCACCAGCTCGATGGCCGAGCCGGCCGCGAGGGCTCCGGTCTCGGAGCCGCCGAGCATCCGGGCGGTCTCGATCGCGAGGAACGGGCGCAGGCGCTTGCCGCCGCCGAGGACGGCGTGGCGCATCGCCTCCATCAGGCGGACCGGCCGCGTGATCTCGCCGGCTTGCGTCTCCGGGGTCAGGCGCTCGGCGAGATAGGCCTCCACCGTGTCCGCGACCGTGGCAAGCCTGTGGGAAAACGCGTCGACCGGGGCATCCGCCTTGACCGAAGCGTGGGATCCTTGCGTTGAGGTCATGTTCGGTCGGGCCTTCGGTCAGACGTGGTCGTGTCGTGGGTGGGGGGAGGTTCGAATTCAGGATCGGGAGGAGAGCGCGGAGCGGCCGTTGCGGCAGGTTTCGGCGCGCCCGATGCCGATGCGCGAGGCATCCGGCCGACGGCGGAGCGGAGGCTTGCGGCGGATCGTCAATCTCATCCTGCTCCTCCCCGTCATCGGCCTCGTCCTCTTATTGTCGCTCGCGCTCGTCTATAGTGCGCTGACCCCGCCCTCAACCCTGATGCTGGGACGATGGTTGACGCTGAAGTCCGTCGACCGGCAGGCTGTCGGCCTCGACGCGATCTCACCCTACCTCGTCCAGGCGGTCGTCGCCTCGGAGGACCAGCGCTACTGCCTGCACAACGGTGTCGACTGGGGCGCCCTGCGCGACGTCGTCGACGACGAGGAGGGGCCGAGCCGGGGCGCCTCGACCATCCCGATGCAGACGGTGAAGAACGTCTTCCTGTGGCCGGGCCGCTCGGTGATCCGCAAGGCCCTGGAGATCCCCCTGGCCCTGGTGGCCGACACCCTGTGGGGCAAGGCGCGCACCATGGAGATCTACCTCAACATCGCCGAGTGGGGGGAGGGGGTGTTCGGTGCCGAGGCAGCGGCGCAGCGCTGGTTCGGCAAGCCGGCCCGCGCCCTGACCCGCGGGGAGGCGACCCTGCTCGCCGCCGTGCTGCCGAACCCGATCCTGCGCAATCCCGCCCTTCCGTCCCGCGGCGTGCGGGCCCAGGCCGCCCGCATCCAGGCACGGATGAGCGGCGTCTCAGGCCTGATGGGCTGCCTGAAACGGTAGCCCGGGGCGACCGGATCGGCTACCTGCCGACCCAGACCTGCCGACAATTCAGATTTCCCGGCGACCAGGCCCAGCCGCCCCGCGGGCGAGAGACCGACGATGACCCAGCCGACCTTCGAACTCACCCTGGAGCGCATCGCGCTGATTCGCCGGATGGTGGTGGCCTGGAACCCCGAGGGCGTCGGCGCGCCCATCGTCCATCCCGACGCGCCCTACGGCAGCACCGACCGCGACGGCGACATCTTCAACGTCACCGGCGACGACGACGGCGCCGACGCGGAGCACCGGGCACTGGGCGACGCCCTCGCGGTGTTCACCGCCAGCGCCGTCCTGAAGCCGGGGCGCTACGCCTACCACAACACCCTGGCCAAGCTCGCCTCCGACGACGTCGGCGACGTCTTTCGCGACGAGGCCACAGGCGAGACGCCCGAGCACGTCACCTTCGACGTGACGGCGGAGCAGGTCGCCCGCGTCCGGGCCCTGGCGATCCGCTGGGATGATGTCCGCGACGTGCCGGCCGTGGACACGGACGCTCCCTACGGCCCGGGTACCGATCTGCCGGCCGAGCACCGCGAGATGCAGCCGGTGCTCCAGATCTTCCTGCGCTACGCCGATCTCGGTCCGGGCGACTTCACCCGCAGCGATGCGGGCTGGCAGCCGGCCTGACGCGCGCCCGTTGCGTCTGGAACGACGCAGGGAGCGAACGGGTCGGCCCGCAGGAACGTTGCCGAGGTGGAACAAGCCGAGGACCACGACGGATGCTGCAACGCTGGCCGAGCCGGATCTGGATCGTCCGACACGGCGAGAGTGCGGGCAATGTCGCGCGCGACGCCGCTCATGACGCGGGGCTCGAGCGCATCGACATCGCCGAGCGTGACGTCGACGTCCCCTTGAGCGATCGCGGCGGGCAGCAGGCCGAGGCGCTCGGACGCTGGTTTTCCGAGATGCCGGAGGCCGAGCGCCCGAACGTGGTGCTGACCTCGCCCTACCTCAGGGCACGCCAGACCGTGGCAGGCATCCGCCAGGCCGGCGGCGTGGCGCCGGATGCGCCGGGCGATTACGTCGACGAGCGGCTACGCGAGAAGGAACTCGGCCTCCTCGACCGCCTCACCCGGACGGGCATCGAGGCGCTCCATCCCGAGCAGGCCGAATTGCGGGCCCGCCTGGGCAAGTTCTACTACCGCCCGACCTGCGGCGAGAGCTGGTGCGACGTCGTCCTGCGCCTGCGCAGCGCCATGGATACGGTCTCCCTGCATCATGGCGAGAAGCGCGTCCTGATCGTCGCCCACCAGGTGGTGGTGCTCTGCCTGCGCTACCTCATCGAAAACCTCAGCGAGGCCGAGATCCTCGGCATCGATGCGGAGGGCGACGTGCTGAACTGCTCCGTAACCGAGTACGCCTTCCAGGCGGAGGAGGGGTCCACCGGCCGCCTGCACCTCGCGCGCTACAACTTCGTCGCTCCGGTGCAGCGGGCCGGCGCCCCCGTCACTGCCGAACCCTCGCTGACGGAGGACGTGCGATGACCGTGACCGAACTCGACGCGGCGTGCCTGCGGGAGCGCCCGCTCCCGACCCCGGAGGCCGGCAGCAAGGACGATCGCGGCAGCGTCCTCGTCCTCGGCGGCTGCGCCGAGGTGCCGGGCGCCGTCCTCCTCGCCGGCGTCGCGGCCCTGCGGGCGGGCGCGGGCAAGCTCAAGATCGCCTCGGTCGAGTCCGTCGCGGTGGCGCTGGCGCTGGCCGTGCCGGAGGCCATGGTGATCGGTCTCCCGGAAACCGATGCGGGCGAGATCGCGGCCGAGGCGGCGGCGCCGCGCATCGCCATGGCCGCCCGGCGCTGCGACGCGGTCCTGCTCGGGCCCGGCATGAACACCTGCGAGGTCACCACGGCGCTGGTCCGCACGCTCCTCGCGGATCAGGACGAGACCGCCTACGTGCTCGATGCGGGGGCGATCTGCGGTCTTGCCGCCCATGCCGGGACGATCCGCGCCCTCAAGACGCCGCCGGTGCTGACGCCGCATGCGGGCGAGATGGCGCAGCTCCTCGGCTGGGAGCGCGAGGCGGTCGAGGCCGATCCGCTGGATGCGGCCCTGCGCGCCGCCGAGATGCTGCGGGCCGTGGTGGTCATGAAGGGGGCCGAGAGCTGGATCGTCGCCCTCGACGGCGCGCGCTGGCACTTCGGCGGCGGCGGCGTCGGACTGGCCACATCCGGTTCGGGCGACGCCCTCGCGGGCCTCGTCACCGGCATCCTCGCCCGGGGCGCCGATCCGCTGACGGCCGCCCTGTGGGGCGTCTACCTCCACGGCGAAGCGGGCGCCCGGCTGGCCCGATCGGTCGGGCCGGTGGGGTTTCTCGCCCGGGAGATCTCGGGCGAGGTGCCGCAGATCCTGCGGGCGTTCTCCGCAGGCCCGATCGGGTAGCCGGATCCCCTCGGGGGAGGGGACCGGCCCAGCCCCTTCAGCCCTCAGGCGCCGAGCTTCTTCTTGCGCTGGGCGAGCGTGCGCAGGCGCAGGGCATTGAGCTTGATGAAACCGGCCGCATCGCGGTGGTCGTAGGCCACCGCGCCCTCCTCGAAGGTGACCAGGTCCTGGTCGTAGAGCGAGTTCGGGCTGGTGCGGCCGATGACGTGGACGCCACCCTTGTAGAGCTTCAGCCGGACCTCGCCGGTGACCATCTCCTGGCTCTTGTCGATCAGGGCCTGCAGCATCTCGCGCTCGGGCGAGAACCAGAAGCCGTTGTAGATCAGCTCCGCGTATTGCGGCATCAGCTGGTCCTTGAGGTGCGCGGCACCCCGGTCCAGCGTGATCGACTCGATGGCGCGGTGGGCCGGCAGCAGGATGGTGCCGCCAGGGGTCTCGTACATGCCGCGGCTCTTCATGCCGACGAAGCGGTTCTCGACGAGGTCGAGGCGACCGATGCCGTTGTCGTGGCCGAGCTGGTTGAGCCTGGCGAGCAGGCTCGCGGGAGACAGCCGCTCGCCGTCGATGGAGACCGCATCGCCCTTCTCGAAGCCGATGGTGATCACGGTCGGCGTGTCCGGCGCCTCCTCGGGCGAGCGGGTGCGCGAGTAGACGTAGTCCGGCACCTCGTCGGCGGGATCCTCGAGAACCTTGCCCTCCGACGAAGCGTGCAGGAGGTTGGCGTCCACCGAGAACGGGCTCTCGCCGCGCTTGTCCTTGGAGATCGGGATCTGGTGCTGCTCGGCGAAGGCGATGAGCTGCTCGCGGCTCTTCAGGTCCCATTCGCGCCAGGGAGCGATGACCGTGACATCGGGCTTCAGGGCATAGTAGCCGAGCTCGAACCGGACCTGGTCGTTGCCCTTGCCGGTGGCGCCGTGGCAGACGGCGTCCGCCCCGAGCTTCTCGGCGATCTCGATCTGCTTCTTGGCGATCAGCGGTCGGGCGATCGAGGTGCCGAGGAGATAGACGCCCTCGTACTGGGCATTGGCGCGGAACATCGGGAACACGTAGTCCCGCACGAATTCCTCGCGCAGGTCCTCGATGAAGATATTTTCGGGCTTGATGCCGAGGAGTTCGGCCTTCTTGCGCGCCGGCTCCAACTCCTCGCCCTGGCCGAGATCGGCCGTGAAGGTGATGACCTCGCAGCCATAGGTGGTCTGCAGCCACTTCAGGATGATCGAGGTGTCGAGGCCGCCGGAATAGGCGAGCACGACCTTGTTGACGGGCTTCGGGTTCGCGTCGGTCATGGGCTCGCTTCCGGTTCGGGCATCGTGCGCTTCGGCGTCGTGCGCATCTGCGGCGTGATTGCGGCGGCTTATCAGCGGAGCGCGGGGCCGTGCAACCGCCGTGCCGTCGGACGCGTTCGCTCAGCGTGGCCGTGGTCGGGAAGCGCCTTGTCGCGAGCCCCCGGGCGGGCGACACTGACGACCATTCTCGATCCCGGAGATTCGACGCATGCCGCGCAGGCCGACCCTCGAATTCTGGTACGAGTTCGCATCGACCTATTCCTACCTCTCGGCGATGCGGGTCGAGGCCCTGGCGGCGGCCTCCGGCGTCGAGATCCGTTGGCGCCCCTTCCTGGTGGGGCCGATCTTCGCCGCACAGGGCTGGAATTCCTCACCCTTCAACCTCTACGCCGCCAAGGGCCGCCACATGTGGCGCGACGTCGAGCGTGAGGCGGCCCGCCTCGGGCTGCCGCCGGTCAAGCGTCCCGATCCCTTTCCGCAGAACAGCCTCAGCGCCACCCGGGCGGCGACCTACGGCATGGACCACGACTGGCTCGTCCCGTTCTCGAAGGCGGTCTACGAGGCCGAGTTCGGCCGCGGACAGTCGATCGCCGAGCCGCCCGCCGTGGTGTCGATCCTCGACGGTCTCGGCCTCGACGGCACGATCATCCTGAAACAGGCCGCGGCCGAAACGAACAAGGGGCGCCTGCGCGTCAACGGCGAGGAGGCCCGCTCGCGCGGCATCTTCGGCGCGCCGACCTTCCTCACGGACGACGGCGAATTGTTCTGGGGCAACGACCGCCTGGAACAGGCCCTCGCCTGGGCGGCGGGCGACCGGCCCGGGGCGATGCGCTGAGGCGCGTCTGGCGGTCCGGAGCCGGCGGGTCTAGAAGCCGGGCCGTTCCCACGCTTCCCGTCCCCACCTTTCCAGGGCCGCCCCATGAGCTTCGCGACACCGGGCCTCGACCGCCGGCGCTTCCTCCTCGCCTCAGCCGCCCTCGGCTCCGGCCTCGGGACCGCGGGGACGGGCCTCGCCCAGGGCTACGGTCAAGCCTTCAAGGTCGACAACGACGAGGGCCGCCCGGTCGCCAACATGCGCCTGCCCGGCGAGATCGTCGGCGAGATCCCGGCCCTGCGCGGCGTGACCTATGTCGGCCCGGCGGAGGCCGAGACGACCCTTTACGAGTTCTTCGACTACAACTGCCCGTACTGCCGGAAGGCGGCGGCCGACATGGTCTCGCTCAGCGAGAGCGACCCGTCGCTGCGAATCGGCCTGATCAACAACCCGATCCTCGCTGTGCAGTCGGCCCAGGCCGCCAAGGTCGCCCTGGCGATCCAGCGCAAGCTCGGCTCGGCCGCGGCCTGGAGCCTGTACCGGACCCTGCTCGGTAAGCCCGGCAAGATCGATGGACCCGGGGCCCTCCAGGCCGCCGCCAAGCTCGGTGTGCCCGCCGCCGAGATCGAGAGCATCGCCGACAGCGAGGAGGTCCGCCTCGCTCTCAAGGCGCAGATGCGCATGGCGGCAGATCTCGGCCTCACCGCGACTCCTTCCTACGTCCTCGGCAACACCGGCCTCCTCGGCCATCCCGGTCCGAAGGCGCTGGCCCGGATGGTCGCTGCGACCCGCCGCTGCGACCGGATCACCTGCTGAGACCGCGGCCTCACCTTCGCCACCGTTTGCCCGCATCGGAACAGGGTTCGGCATCTCGCGTTGCACAACACTCCGGGGCAAGTTCCGTCGTCTTGCGCCCCCCGGACACGCATGCTAGGCCCTCGCCGCGCCGGAAGGGCGGGTTTTTCATGGCCCGCGCAGACCGGCACGTTCCCAATCCTGACGGTTTCGAAAGCCCGCGCCGACGACGGTGCGACACGGCCGGAGCCCTCAGGCAGGATTGAAGAGAGAGCGGCGCGTGGCGCAGAACGGTTCCGAGGCGGGTTCCCCGGTTGCAGGCGTAGCGGCGCGCTACGCGTCGGCCTTGTTCGAACTGGCGCGTGACGAGCGCGACGTCGATGGCGTCGCGGCGAGCCTCGACAAGTTCGACGCGATGCTGAAGGAGAGCGCCGACCTGCGCCGCTTCGTGCGCAGCCCGGTCTTCTCGGGCGCCGAGCAGGAGGCCGCCATCGTCGCCCTCCTGGAGAAGTCCGGCATCGGCGGCATCGGCGGCAACTTCATCCGCCTCGCCGCCGCCAACCGCCGCCTGTTCGCGCTCCCCGACATGATCCGCGCCTTCCGCACCCTGGTGCGCGAGTCGAAGGGCATCGTGCGCGCCGAGGTGACCGTCGCCGAGCGTCCCTCCGACGCCGTCGTCGAGGAGATCAAGGCCTCCCTGCGCGACGTGGCGCGCTCCGAGATCGACCTCGACCTCAGGATCGACCCCAGCCTGATCGGTGGCCTCGTGGTCAAGATCGGCAGCCGCATGGTGGACGCCTCCCTGCGCACCAAGCTCAACGGTATTCGCCTCGCGATGCGGGAAGCCCGGTAAGGACCTTCGAGGTCCGACCGCTTCCCGTTCCCAACCCCATTCATTCAATCCAAGACAAGAGGCCCGACGATGGACATCCGCGCCGCCGAGATCTCCGCGATCCTGAAGGATCAGATCAAGAACTTCGGCCAGGAAGCCGAGGTCACCGAGGTCGGTCAGGTTCTGTCCGTCGGTGACGGCATCGCCCGCGCCTACGGCCTCGACAGCGTCCAGGCCGGCGAGATGGTCGAGTTCGAGTCGGGCGTGCGCGGCATGGCCCTCAACCTCGAGCAGGACAACGTCGGCATCGTGATCTTCGGGTCCGATCGCGACATCAAGGAAGGCCAGACCGTCAAGCGCACCGGCGCCATCGTGGACGTGCCGGTCGGCAAGGCGCTGCTCGGCCGCGTCGTCGACGCCCTCGGCAACCCCATCGACGGCAAGGGCCCCATCGCCACCACCGAGCGCCGCCGCGTCGACGTGAAGGCCCCGGGCATCATCCCGCGCAAGTCGGTGCACGAGCCGATGGCCACCGGCCTCAAGGCCATCGACGCCCTGATCCCCGTCGGCCGCGGCCAGCGCGAGCTCATCATCGGCGATCGCCAGACCGGCAAGACCGCCATCGCCCTCGACACCATCCTGAACCAGAAGCCGGCCCATGCCGGCACCGACGAGAACGCCAAGCTCTACTGCGTCTACGTCGCCATCGGTCAGAAGCGCTCCACCGTCGCCCAGTTCGTGAAGTCCCTGGAGGACAACGGCGCGCTCGAGTACTCGATCGTCATCGCCGCCACCGCGTCGGACGCCGCGCCGATGCAGTTCATCGCGCCCTTCGCCGGTTGCGCCATGGGCGAGTACTTCCGCGACAACGGCATGCACGCCGTGATCGTGTACGACGATCTCTCCAAGCAGGCCGTGGCCTACCGCCAGATGTCCCTGCTGTTGCGCCGCCCGCCGGGCCGCGAGGCCTATCCGGGCGACGTGTTCTACCTGCACTCGCGCCTGCTCGAGCGCGCCGCCAAGATGGGCGACGCCGCCGGCAACGGCTCGCTGACCGCGCTGCCGGTCATCGAGACTCAGGCCAACGACGTCTCGGCCTACATCCCCACCAACGTGATCTCGATCACCGACGGCCAGATCTTCCTCGAGACCGACCTGTTCTACCAGGGCATCCGCCCGGCGGTGAACGTCGGCCTCTCGGTCTCTCGCGTGGGCTCCTCGGCCCAGACGAAGGCGATGAAGAAGGTCGCCGGCAAGATCAAGGGCGAGCTCGCGCAGTACCGCGAGATGGCCGCCTTCGCGCAGTTCGGCTCGGACCTCGACGCCTCGACCCAGAAGCTCCTGAACCGTGGCTCGCGCCTGACCGAGCTCCTGAAGCAGCCGCAGTTCTCGCCGCTGAAGATGGAAGAGCAGGTCGCCGTGATCTACGCCGGTGTGAACGGCTACCTCGACGCCCTGCCGCTGAACAAGGTCCGTCCCTTCGAGGACGCCCTGCTCTCGGCCCTGCGCACCAAGCACGCCGACCTCCTCACCAAGATCCGCGACTCGAAGGATCTGTCCGACGACAGCGCCAAGACGCTGAAGGGCGTCGTCGAGAGCGTCGCCAAGTCCCTGGCGTAGAGCTTCGACAGCACGACCGGCCGCCCCCGGGTGGCCGGACCTCAGTGAGAGCAGGCGCCCGGGTCGTTCGGGCGCCTCGCCTTGAGCGGCAGCGGATGGATCTGGAAGTCACCCCATGGCGAGTTTGAAGGATCTGCGGAACCGCATCACCTCGGTGAAGGGCACGCAGAAGATCACCAAGGCGATGCAGATGGTCGCCGCCGCCAAGCTGCGGCGCGCCCAGATGGCCGCCGAGAGCGCGCGTCCCTACGCCGAGAAGATGTCCCAGGTACTCGGCAACCTCGCGGCGAACCTCGTCGGCGGCGTGCAGGGTCCCCGGCTCCTGTCCGGCACCGGCTCGGAGAAGACCCACCTGCTCGTCGTCTGCACCGCCGATCGCGGCCTGTGCGGCGGCTTCAACTCGTCGATCGCGCGTCTCGCCCGTGAGCATGCCCGCAAGCTCGTGGCCGAGGGCAAGACGGTGAAGATGATCACCGTCGGCAAGAAGGGCTACGACCTGCTTCGTCGCCAGTTCCGCGACGAGATCATCGAGAACCGCGACCTGCGCGGCAACAAGGCGGTCGACTACGAGTTCGCCGCCGAGATCGCCGACAGCATCATCGCGCGCTTCGATGCCGGCGAGTTCGATGTCGCGACGCTGTTCTACTCCCGCTTCCGCTCCGTGATCTCCCAGATCCCGACGGCGCAGAAGCTCATCCCGGCCGAGCTGCCGGAGACCGGCGCGACAGCCCCCGACGCCGCGCTCCAGTTCGAGCCGAGCGAGGAGGCCATCCTCGACACGCTGCTCCCGCGCAACCTCACCGTCCAGGTGTTCCGCGCGCTCCTGGAGAACGCCGCCTCCGAGCAGGGTGCCCGCACCGGCGCCATGGACTCCGCCACGCGCAACGCGGGCGAAATGATCAAGAAGCAGACGCAGATCTACAACCGGACGCGTCAGGCCATGATCACCAAGGAACTCATCGAGATCATCTCGGGCGCCGAAGCGCTCTAAGCGCACCCGACGCCCTGACCGCAACGTATCCAAAGGACCCGTAACATGGCGAACACCGCGATCCCCGGCGCCGGCTCGAGCAAGGTCGGCAAGATCACCCAGGTCATCGGCCCCGTGGTCGACGTTCACTTCGACGGCCACCTGCCCGAGATCCTGAACGCCCTGGAGACCAAGAACAACGGCAACCGCCTCGTTCTCGAAGTCGCCATGCAGCTCGGCGAGAGCACCGTGCGCTGCATCGCCATGGACACCTCGGAAGGTCTGGTTCGCGGCCAGGAAGTCACCGACACCGGCGAGGCCATCATGGTCCCGGTCGGCTTCAACACGCTCGGCCGCATCATGAACGTCATCGGCGAGCCGATCGACGAGGCCGGCCCGATCCAGTCGGACACGCTGCGCGCCATCCATCAGCCGGCGCCCGCCTATTCCGAGCAATCCACCGAGTCCCAGATCCTCGTCACCGGCATCAAGGTCGTCGACCTGCTCGCGCCCTACGCCAAGGGCGGCAAGATCGGCCTGTTCGGCGGCGCCGGCGTGGGCAAGACCGTGCTGATCATGGAGCTCATCAACAACATCGCGAAGGTGCACTCCGGCTACTCGGTGTTCGCCGGCGTCGGTGAGCGCACCCGCGAGGGCAACGATCTCTACCACGAGATGATCGAGTCCAAGGTGAACATGGACCCCAAGGAGCATAACGGCTCGGCGGAAGGCTCCAAGTGCGCCCTGGTCTACGGCCAGATGAACGAGTCCCCGGGCGCCCGCTCGCGCGTCGCCCTCACCGGCCTGACCATCGCCGAGGATTTCCGCGACCAGGGCCAGGACGTGCTGTTCTTCGTGGACAACATCTTCCGCTTCACCCAGGCCGGATCGGAAGTGTCGGCGCTCCTCGGCCGCATCCCGTCGGCGGTGGGCTACCAGCCGACCCTGGCCACCGACATGGGCGCCCTTCAGGAGCGCATCACCACCACCACCAAGGGCTCGATCACCTCGGTGCAGGCGATCTACGTGCCGGCCGACGATCTGACCGACCCGGCGCCCGCCGCCTCGTTCGCTCACCTCGACGCCACGACCGTGCTGTCGCGCTCGATCGCCGAGAAGGGCATCTACCCGGCCGTGGATCCGCTGGACTCCACCTCGCGTATGCTCAACCCCGCCGTCCTCGGCGAGGAGCACTACGAGGTCGCCCGCAAGGTTCAGCAGACCCTGCAGCGCTACAAGGCCCTGCAGGACATCATCGCGATCCTGGGCATGGACGAGCTCTCGGAGGAGGACAAGCTCACCGTCGCCCGCGCCCGCAAGATCGAGCGCTTCTTCTCGCAGCCCTTCTCGGTGGCCGAGATCTTCACCGGCTCGCCGGGCATCCAGGTCCCGCTGGCCGACACGATCAAGGGCTTCAAGGGCCTCGTGAACGGCGAGTACGACGATCTGCCGGAGGCGGCGTTCTACATGGTCGGCACGATCGAGGACGCCAAGGAGAAGGCGAAGAAGATCGCTGCGGCGGCCTGAGGTCTTGAACGCGAAGGTCGTTCTCCTCCTCGTCGGTCTCGTGGTCGGCGGTCTCGCCGGGTATCTCACCCGGCCCGAGGCTGCCGAGATCAAGATCGGCTCTTTCAGCCTCGAGGTTCAGGGCGATACGCCGGCGGGAACCCGCGGCGGCTCCCTGACCACGGGCCAGATGCAGCATATCGGCATCTTCGCCGTCATCGGCGCGGTGCTGGGCCTCGGGATCGGCTTCGTCGCCGATCGCCGCCGGGCCTGACGACGAACAGGCGGCGCGCGCCTTCCGGGCACGGCGCGCCGTCACTCCGCACAGACAACCCGAGCCGGGATCCTCGACCTCATGGCCACCTTCCAGTTCGATTTCGTCGGCCCCGAGCGGACGCTGTATTCCGGTCAGATCGAGGCCGTGCAGCTGCCCGGCATCGAGGGCGAGATGACGGTTCTCCCCGGCCACGCTCCCGTGCTCACAGCCCTCAAGGTCGGCGTCATCGTCATCAACGAGGCCGGTCACACAGGCAAGCGCGTCCTGGTCCGCGGCGGCTTCGCCGATATCGGGCCGACCTCCGTGACGGTCATCGCCGAGCGTGCGAATCCCTTCGAGGAAATCTCGCCGGAATCCCTCGATCGCGACATCGAGGCCGTCGAGATGCTGCGCGACGCCACCGAGGACTTCGCCAAGAAGGACGAACTCACCGGCCAGATCGTCCAGTTGCGCGACGCCAAGGTCGCCCTCAACTTCTGAGGGCTGACGGCGTTCGAGTTCCTACCCGGTCGCGCGCTCGAGCAGGGTCTCGCGCGCGGCCGCATCCTCCGGGCAGCCGAGATCCAGCCACAGGGCGCGCGCCCGGGCGAGTCGCCGGCCGATCTCCGGACCGGGCCGAAGTCCTCGCGCCACCAGATCGGCGCCCGTGAGGGGAAACTTCGGGGCCGTCACCCGGCCGCTCACGAGATCGTCGAGATAGCTCCCGGCCTCCGATGTGACGACCGGATTCCGTTCTCGCCGGGTCGCCCCGGATGCCAGTCCCAGGGCGGCCCGATCGTGGTCGGCCGCCAACCGGCGCATCTCGGTGGCGTCGATCGTGGCGCGTCCGTGCAGGGCTCCGAGAGCCCGTCCATAGGCCGCCAGCGCCGCGTGTTCGGCCTTCGAGAGCCGCAGGTCGGCCTCCAGACGCCCGGCATCGACGTCGGACCACATCGCCAGCGCGGCTAGGCGCTCGATCGCCGACGTTCCGGTGCCCTGGGCGACGACGCGGATGAAGCGGCCGAGATCGCCGAGGCCGCCGATCAGCCGCATCAGCAGCCCGGTCTCGCTCAGGGTCTCGACGGCAGCGGGCGCGCCCGGGGCCGACAGCAGCTTCAGCAATTCCGCTCGGATGCGCTCGCGCGAGAGGCAGTCCAGGGCGTCCCGAGCGGCGATGCAGGCCGACAGGCCCTCCGGGTCGGGAGGTCCGGCCCCGTAGCGGGCATGAAACCGGAAGAACCGCAGGATGCGCAGGGCGTCCTCTCGGATGCGCGTCCGGGCCTCGCCGATGAAGCGCACCCGGCCGGCCTTCAGGTCCTCGATTCCGCCCGTGGTGTCGTGGAGCGTGCCGTCGGGTGCGAGGGAGAGCGCGTTGATGGTGAAGTCCCGGCGCTGCGCATCGAGGGCGAAGTCGTGGCCGAACCGCACGACGGCATGGCGGCCATCGGTCTCGACATCCTCGCGCAGGGTCGTGACCTCGAAGGCGGCCTCTCCCGCGAGCACGGTGACGGTGCCGTGCTCGATCCCGGTCGGGATGGCGCGCAGGCCGGCCGCCTCGACCTTCGTCATCACGGCCGGCGGCCGCAGCGTCGTGGTCAGGTCGATGTCGTCGCCCGCGCGTCCGAGCAGGGCGTCGCGCACGCAGCCGCCGACGAGGCGGGTGGCCTCGCCCTCGGCTGCCAGGGCGGCGAGGACGCGTCGGACTTCCGGCCTGTCGAGGAGGCGCGCGAGGCCCGCTTCGTCGAGGGCGTGCCCGCTCACTGGAAGCGCCCGGGCACGACCTGCCCGTTCTCCAGATGCGGCGGTACGTAGCCGCCGCGATGGTGCTCGCTGAACAGACCCGTCGCCACCAGGGACACGATGACCAGCACGAGGCCCGCCAGGGTCAGGCGGAAGGCCTGCCCGTCCCAATGCGCACCGTGGTCCGGCCGGCGCCCGCGGACCGCGAGGTATACCGCGAAGAGCAGGAACGGGGAGAGGAAGATCAGGAGTTCTTCGAGGACGCGGCGAATCATGATTGTCTCGGGGGGCGGGTGAGCGGGCGCGGCGTCACGGGAAGAGGCGCTCCTGCAGGTTGTTGACGATCCCGGCCGTGACGCCCCAGATCCGGAAATCCCCGTAGGTGATGGCGTAGTAGCGCCGCTGCCGTCCGCGCCAGACCGCGCTCTCGATGCGGCGCTGGCTCGGATCGAGGAGGTGGCTCAAGGGAACCTCGAAGGTGGCGGCGACCTCGTCCGCGTTCAGGCTCAGGCCTGCTCTCGGGTCGACGAGGCCGAGTACGGGCAGGACCAGGAAGCCGGTCGCCGAGAGATAGGGATCGAGATAGCCGAGGACGCGGATCGCCTCGGCGGGAAGGCCGACCTCCTCGCGCGCCTCGCGCAGGGCGGCATCGGCCGGGCTCGGATCGTCGGGCTCGATCTTTCCGCCCGGAAAGGCGATCTGCCCCGAATGGTCGCGCAGGTGTGCGGCCCGCACGGTGAACAGCACGCTGGGGCCGCCCGCCCGGGGCAGCACGGGCACCAGCACCGCGGCGCGCCGGTGTGGGCGCTCCGGCACCACCGCCGCGTCGGCCCCGTCGAGGTCGTGGTCGCCGCGCGGGTTCGCGGTCGGAGCGCCGTCACCGGGCGGCTCCGCTGACAGACGAGCGGTGGCCCGCGCGACGAGGTCGGCCAGCGCGTCGGGCTGCCTCATGCGCTCTCGGCGGGGGCGATGCGGTGGAAGGCGCCACCGGCCGCGACGCCGAGCCAGCCATCCTGCTCCTCGGCCAGGGCGAGGAGGTCGTAGGTCAGCGCCCGGGTCAGCAGCGCCCAGAGGTCGCGGCGGACATGGACGTAGGGGCGCAGGCCGCCGCCCGCATCCTTTTCGAAGCGCAGGGCATGGCCGGCATCCACCGGCACGAGGTCGTCGACATTGGTGCGGAAGGCGATGCGCCGTCCCGGACCGTCGCCCTCGACCGCCATCTCCACGGCGACGAAAGGCGCATCCTCCACCGTGATGCCGACGCTCTCCACGGGGGTGACTAGGACGTAGCCGCCATCGGGCTCGCGCCGGAGGATGGAGGCGAACAGCTTGACGAGGGCCGGGCGGCGGATCTGCGCGCCATCGTGGTGCCAGGTCCCGTCGGCGGCGATCCGCATGTCGATCGCCCCGCAGAACGGCGGATTCCAGCGCTCCACCGGCGGCGGGCCACGGCGCGCCGCATCGCCTAGGGCGGCGCTGAGGCGGTCGATCGTCGGATCGGCGGCGGGCGGGACTGGGTCGGTCATGCGATCACAAGATAGCGCATCCGGACGACGGGGGAACGGCGGCGCGACGTCCTCCCGGCGCGATCACGTCCTCCGAGCGTCGTTCGGAGGACGCTCGCGTCGGCCTGAACCCTGCGTCGTCGCGCCGACCTTGCCAGCGTGGCGCAAAGGGCGCCACACTCCCGGGCAGACGGCCGACGCCAGGCCCGCCCCTCGATGGCGCATTCCCGCCGCGCGCGACCCTCGACGGCCGACGCGGAGAAGCCAGGACCGACACGCATGATTCAGGGCTCCCAGCCGGCCACCACCCTCGATGACGGCATCGTCGCCACGGCGGAAGCCTGTCTCGGTTCGGTGGGGCAGGCCCGCGAGGCGATCCACAAGGTCATCTTCGGCCAGGAGCAGGTCGTCGACCTCGCCCTGGTGACGATCCTGGCCGGCGGCCACGGCCTCCTCGTCGGTCTGCCCGGCCTCGCCAAGACCAAGCTCGTCGAGACCCTCGGCACCGTCCTCGGCCTCGATGCCCGCCGGGTGCAGTTCACGCCGGACCTGATGCCGTCGGACATCCTCGGCACCGAGATTCTCGACGAGGATGCCGATCGCCATCGCTCGTTCCGCTTCGTGAAGGGTCCGGTCTTCACCCAGCTCCTGATGGCGGACGAGATCAACCGCGCCAGCCCGCGCACGCAGTCGGCCCTGCTCCAGGCGATGCAGGAGCACTTCGTCTCGGTGGCGGGCGAGCGCCACGACCTGCCGCGCCCCTTCCACGTGCTGGCCACCCAGAACCCGATCGAGCAGGAGGGCACCTATCCGCTGCCCGAGGCCCAGCTCGACCGCTTCCTGCTGGAGATCGATGTCGGCTATCCCGACCGCGCCGCCGAACGCCGCATCCTGATCGAGACCACCGGCGTCGACGAGCACAAGCCGCAGGCGGTGATGTCCACCGAGGCGCTGCTCACGGCCCAGCGCCTCGTGCGCCGCCTGCCCGTCGGGGACGCGGTGGTCGATGCGATCCTCGACCTCGTGCGCTCCGCGCGTCCCGAGGGCGGCGACCCCGCGCTCAAGGGCAAGCTCCTCTGGGGGCCGGGTCCCCGCGCCAGCCAGGCGCTGACCCTGGCGGTGCGCGCCCGCGCCCTGATCGAGGGCCGCGTCGCCCCCTCCGTCGCCGACGTGAAGGCCCTGGCCGAGCCCGTGCTGAAGCACCGCATGGCGCTGAGCTTCGCTGCCCGCGCGGACGGAGAGACCATCCCGGGCCTCATCGCCCAGCTCGCCGGCAAGCTCTAGGGCATGGCGATTTCCCGGCCCGGCGGCGGCGCCACCCAGGTCCTCGACCGGAGCGCCCGCAATCCCGGACGCCGCGAGACCGAGAGCGCGCTGGCCCTGGCCGCGCGGATGCCGCGGCTGATCCTCGAATCCCGCCGGGTCTCCTCGACGCTGGCCCACGGGATCCATGGCCGCCGTCGGGCCGGACCGGGCGAGAGCTTCTGGCAGTTCCGGCCGTTCGTCGCCGGCGAGGCCGCAGCGCGCATCGACTGGCGCCGCTCGGCCCGCGACGACCGGCTCTACGTGCGCGAGCGCGAGTGGGAAGCCACCCACAACATCTGGTTCTGGATCGACCGCTCGGCCTCCATGGGGTTCTCCTCGCATCTGGCGCAGGCGCCGAAGGTGGAGCGCGCGCTCGTTCTGGGATTCGCGCTCGCCGACGCCCTGGTGGAGGGCGGCGAGCGCACCGGTCTGCTCGGCCTCACCCGCGCGACCGCCTCGCGCCGCATCGTCGAGACCATGGCCCAGGCCCTCGTCGCCGATGCCAAGGGGCAGGAGGACGACGCGCCGCCGCCCGCGACCCCGGGCCGGTTCGACGAGGCCGTACTGATCAGCGATTTCCTGTCGCCGCCCGAGGCCGTGAAAGCCTCGGTGGATCGGCTGGCCGGCCGGGGCACCCGGGGGCACCTCGTGATGATCGTCGATCCCGTCGAGGAGACGTTTCCGTTCTCCGGACAGGCGGTCCTGCACGATCTCGAGTCGAAGCTCAGCCTCAATGTCGGCGATGCCGGCGCCTGGGGCGAGGCCTACCGGGTGAGAATCGCGGCCCATCGCGACCGCCTCGCGGACATCGCCCGGACCCAGGGCTGGACCCTGACGATCCATCGCACCGACCGTCCGGCGAGCGAGGCGGCCCTGCGCCTGCTGACCCTCGTCGCCGCGGCGCGCGGGACCGGCTGAGGATCGCCGCATGCTCGGACTGCCCCTCACCTTCGCCGCGCCTCTGGCTCTCGCCGCGCTCGTCGCCCTGCCGGCCCTGTGGTTCCTGCTGCGGGTGACCCCGCCGCGCCCGCGCCGCATCGACTTTCCGCCCCTGCGGATCATGGCCGACCTGCTGGGCAAGCGCGAGACGCCGGCGCGGACGCCCCCCTGGCTGCTGATCCTGCGGATTCTCGCCGCCGCCTGTCTGATCCTGGCGGTGTCCGGCCCGGTCTGGAATCCCTCCGGAACCGGCGCCGTGACCGGGCGCACCCCGCTCCTCGTCGTCCTCGACAACGGCTTCACCGCCGCCCACGACTGGCGCGACCGTCTGCGGGTCGCCACCGACGCGATCGAGGGCGCCGCCCGCGACGGCCGGCCCGTGGCGGTGACCGCCCTGGCCGAGCCGGCGGCCGCCCTCGAATCCAAGGTTCCGGCCGCGGCCCTGGAGCGCCTGCGGGCGATCGCCCCGCGTCCCCATCTCGCCGACCGCGCCGCGCACCTGCCGACGCTCGCCGCCTTTCTCGAGCGCAGCCCGAGCACGGCGATCCTGTGGATCAGCGACGGCGTCGCGGGACCGGGCGAGGACGCTTTCGGCAAGAGCCTCGCCGACCTCGTCGGCCGGACCGGGGCCTCGCTCACCATCCTGAAGGCCGACCGGCCGCCGGCGCTCGCGCTCTCGGCCGCGGAGGCCAGCGGCCAGCTCACAGCGCATGTCCTGCGGGCGGCACCGAACGGTCGCGACACCGGTCTCGTGCGCGCCGTCGACCAGAAGGGCCTGCCTCTGTCCGAGCACGCCTTCACCTTCGCGCCCGACGCCACCGAGACCGAGGTTGGCTTCGACCTGCCGGTGGAACTGCGCAACAGCATCAGCCGGATCGAAGTCGCGGCCGAGCGCTCGGCCGGTGCCGTGACCCTGGTCGACGAGCGCGGCAAGCGCCGCCGCGTCGGCCTCGTCTTCGGCGGAACCAGCGATCAGGCCCAGCCGCTGCTGGCGCCCACCTACTATCTCTCGCGCGCCCTTAGCCCCTATGCCGACGTGCAGGAGCCGCGCGGCGCCAAGGGCATCGCGGACTCGATCACGCAGCTCCTCGACAACCAGGTCTCCGTCCTCGTGCTGGCCGATGTCGGCGCCCTCGACGGGCCGACCCTCGCGCGCGTCGAGCAGTTCGTCGACGAGGGCGGCCTCCTGCTGCGCTTCGCCGGACCACGCCTCGCCGCCGGCAACGATCCCCTGGTGCCGGTGCGCCTGCGCCGCGGCGGGCGCACCCTGGGCGGCACCCTCTCCTGGGACAGCCCCAGGACCCTGGCCCCCTTCGCTCCCGAGAGCCCCTTCGCCGGACTGACGCCCCCCGCCGATATCGGCGTGCGCCGGCAGATCCTGGCCGAGCCCGACGGCGACCTGCCGGGCCGGACCTGGGCGTCGCTCCAGGACGGGACTCCCATCGTCACGGCGCAGAAGCGCGGCCAGGGCCTCGTCGTGCTCTTCCACGTCACGGCGGACACCACCTGGTCGAACCTGCCCCTGTCGGGCCTGTTCATCGACATGCTGCGCCGGGTGGTGAACCTCGCCGGCGCCAAGACCCTGCCGGCGGGCGATGCCGCCGCACGGCCGACCGCCGTGCTCGCGCCGCGCCTCACCCTGGACGGGTTCGGCGCCCTCGGAGCGCCGCCGGCCGGTGCCACCGCGGTCTCCGCCGATACCGGCGACCGTGCCACCCTGGAGCACCCGCCGGGCTTCTACGGACCGGCCGATGGCGGCATCGCGGTCAACGCCCTCGGGGTGACCGACCGTCTGAAGCCCCTCGACTTCGCGGCCCTGTCCGGTGCCCGCCTCGGGTCGCTCGCCGGTGCCGAGACCCTCGACCTGCGAGCCACCCTCTTCACCCTGGCCCTGATGCTCCTCATCCTCGACACCCTCGCGGGCCTCTGGCTCGGCGGCTTCCTCCGGCGCGCCCGGGGCTTCGTTTCGCGCCCTGCCGCGATCCTCCTGGCCGGCCTCGCCCTTGGTGCCCTGGTCGGCGCACCCCAGCCGGTGCAGGCCCAATCGGCCGCCCCGGCCCGTGCGGGCGCCTTCGACTCGGCGCTGGCGACCCGGCTCGCCTACGTGGTGACCGGCGACGAGGCGGCGGACACCGCGAGCCGGGCCGGCCTCTCCGGCCTAACCCAGATGCTGGCGAGCCGCACCGCCCTGGAGCCCGGCGACCCGATCGGGATCGACCCCGCCAAGGACGAGCTCGCCTTCTATCCGCTGATCTACTGGCCCATCGTCGCCGGGCGGCCGCAGCCGAGCGAGACCGCGATCCGGCGCATCGACGCCTTCATGCGCAACGGCGGCACCGTGATCTTCGACACCCGCGACGCGCTAACTGCGCGGCCGGGCGGTCCGCCGACGCCCGAGGGGGCCTATCTGCGCAAGATGCTGGCGACCCTGGAGGTGCCCGAGCTCGAGCCGGTGCCGCCGGACCACGTGCTGACAAAGGCCTTCTACCTCGTCGACAACTTCCCCGGCCGCTACGCCACCGGCCAGACCTGGGTCGAGACCCTGCCGCCGGCCGGGGAGGGCTCCGAGCGCCGTCCGGCCCGGGCCGGCGACGGCGTCTCGCCCATCGTCATCACCAGCAACGACCTCGCCGCCGCCTGGGCCGTGGGCAAGCGCGGCGAGCCCCTCTACCCCATCGTCGGCGGCGACCAGCGTCAGCGCGAGATGGCTTTCCGCGGCGGCATCAACTTCGTGATCTACACGCTCACCGGCAACTACAAGGCCGATCAGGTCCACGTTCCGGCACTGCTGGAGCGGTTGGGCCAGTGACGTACCCTGCACCGGAGGCCCCGCGCCCATGCTGAGCCTCAGCTTCACCCCCCTGGTGCCCTGGCCGGTGCTGATCGGCCTCGGAATCCTCGTCGCGGTCTTCGCCGGGTTGGCCTTCCTTGCAAGGGGGGGCACCGCGATCCTCCGGGCGCTCGCCCTGGCCCTGGTCCTCCTGGCGATCGCGAATCCGTCCCTGGTGCGCGAGGACCGCGAGCCGGTGAAGGACATCGCCGCGATCGTGGTCGACCGCTCGGGCTCGCAGGCGCTCGGCGACCGTCCGGCCATGACCGACGCCGTCCGCGCCGAGCTGCAGCGCCGCTTCGGAGCCCTGACCAACATCGAGCCGCGCTTCATCGACGTGCCCGACGCCAAGGAGGGCGACGAGGGCACCCGGCTGTTCACCGCCCTGTCGCAGGCGCTGGCCGACGTGCCGGCCGAGCGGCTGGCGGGCGTCGTCATGCTGACCGACGGCGTCGTGCACGACATCCCGGCCTCGGTGGCGGCCCTGGGGCTGAAGGGCCCGCTCCACGTCCTGGTCACCGGCCATCCGGACGAGCGCGACCGGCAGATCAAGCTCATCGAGGCGCCGCGCTTCGGCATCGTCGGGCGCGACCTCACCATCCGGGCCGAGGTGATGGAGCGCGGCGGCACGGGCAGCGCCACCGTCACCGTGCGCCGCGACGGCGAGGAGGTCGGCCGCCGGACCTTCCCGACAGGGCAGCCCTTCTCCCTGACCATGCGGATCGAGCACGGCGGCCCGAACGTGGTCGAGATCGAGGTGGAGCCTCTGCCGGGCGAACTCACCACCATCAACAACCGCGCGGTCCTGCCCATCGAGGGGATCCGCGAGAAGCTGCGGGTGCTCCTGGTTTCGGGCGAGCCGCACCAGGGCGAGCGGACCTGGCGCAACCTCCTGAAGTCCGATGCCAACGTCGACCTCGTCCACTTCACCATCCTGCGCCCGCCGGAGAAGCAGGACGGCACGCCGATCTCCGAACTCTCCCTGATCGCCTTCCCGACGCGCGAGCTGTTCGTCCAGAAGATCAAGGATTTCGACCTGATCATCTTCGACCGCTACGCCAACCAGAGCGTGCTGCCCTCGGCCTATTTCGACAACATCGTCCGCTACGTCCGCGAGGGCGGCGCCCTGCTGATCGCGGCCGGCCCCGAATTCGCCTCGCCCACCAGCCTGTCGCGCACGCGCCTGGCCGCGATCCTGCCCGGCGAGCCCAATGGGCGCGTGGTCGAGCAGCCCTACAAGGCGGCCCTCACGGGCGTCGGCAACCGCCACCCCGTCACCCGGGCGCTGCCCGGGTCCGAGGCCTCGCCCCCGGCCTGGGGCGACTGGCTGCGCATCGTCTCCGCTCAGGTGAAGCCCGGCATCCAGCCGATCCTGCAGGGGCCGAACGCCCTGCCGCTGCTCGCCCTGTCGCGCGAGGAGAAGGGCCGGGTGGCTTTGCTGCTGTCCGATCACGCCTGGCTCTGGGCCCGCGGCTACCAGGAGGGCGGCCCCTATCTCGACCTGCTGCGCCGGCTCGGGCACTGGCTCATGAAGGAGCCGGCCCTGGAGGAGGAGGCCCTGCGGGCTCAGACCACCGGTCATGGCCGCGAGGTCCGCGTCGAGCGCCAGACAATGGCCGACACGGTGGAGCCCGTCACCGTCACGGGTCCCACCGGCAGCCAGCGAACCCTGACCCTCGTGCAGGGCGAGCCGGGCCTGTTCGCGGCGACCTTCGAGGCGACCGAACTCGGCCTGCACACCCTGCGCTCGGGCAGCCTCGTCGCCTTCGTCAGCGTCGGTCCGCCGAACCCGCGCGAACTCGCCGACGTCTTCAGCGACACCGAGCGCCTGAAGGCCCTGGCCGAGGGCACCGGCGGCTCCATCCGTCGGGTCGCCGAGGCCGGCGGCGGCACCGTGGTGCCGCGCCTCCAATCCGTGCGCAGCGGCCGACTCGCCGGCGCCGACTGGATCGGCTTCCGCCCGAGCGACAGCGCGAACATCCGCGGCGTCGAGGTCTATCCCCTGGCCCTCGGCCTGTGGGCTCTGGCTGCCCTGGCGGCCGCCGTGCTGGCGATGTGGCTCGTCGAAGGGCGACGCGGCCGGGCGGCCTGAGGGCTCATCCCGGAAGCCGCTCGAAGAACCGCGCGATCTCGGCGGCTGCCCGATCCGGATCCTCCCGATGCGGGAAGTGGCCGACGCCCTTCAGTTCGGCGAGGTCGAGATCCGAGAAGGTCTCGCCGAGGCGGTCGGTCCAGGCGAAGGGGAACAGCGGGTCGGAATCGCCCCAGCGGATGCAGGTCGGGACGGTGACCGGCGGCAGGCGCGGGGCCTCGCCCCGGATCATGGCGAGACGTCCGGCCTGCGCGCTGACATACCAGTTGAAGCCGCCCTGCAGGTTGCCCGGAGCCAGGAAGTTGTCGACGAAGGCCTCCAGCGCGTCGTCGAAGGCGGCCGGGTTGTCGCCGGCCCAGTGGCGCAGGAAGTGGCCGATATAGAGCCGGCAGCCCTCGCGCGAGGCGCCGACCTGCGCCGCCGCGAACGGCTTGACGTGGTAGGATTGGTACCAGATCTCGGCCAGCATCTCGGGGGCGGCGAGGCGCGGGCCGATGCCCGGATAGGGGCAGTCGAAGGCGAAGAGCCCGCTCAACCGCTCCGGTACCGTCCGCCCGAGGACTTGGAGCACGTAGGCTCCGACATCGTGGCCGACGATGCCGACCCGGGCCAGGCCGAGGGCATCCAGCAGTGCGACGACGTCGGCGGCATGGACGTCGGCGCCGGCGGCGTCGGAGGGCCGAAGGTCGGGCTTCTCGCTGGCGCCGAAGCCGCGCAGGTCCGGTGCGATCAGTTCGAAGCGGTCGGCGAGGCGCCGCATCACCGGCTCCCAGGTCAGCCAGAATTCCGGCCAGCCGTGCAGCAGCACCAGGGGGCGGCCGCGCCCGAGCCGCGCCACGTGGAGCGCGACGCCATTGGCCGTGATCGTGTCGTGCCGGATCGCCGAATCGTCCATCGGGTTTGGTCCCTGCCGGCGCCCGATCGGCGCCTCCGGCGGTTCAACGCCGGCGCAGGGCGGTGACGTTCCCCGAGACCGTCGCGGCCGCGCCGGCCTTCAACTCGCGCCAGAGGAAGCGGGCCGGATCGACGGGGGAGGGCGGCACGAGGCGCCCGGGCGGGATCGGCGAGAAGCCGAAGCGCCCGTAATAGGGCGCGTCCCCGATGAGGATGACGAGGCCGTGGCCGGCGGCGGCCGCCGCGTCGAGGCAGGCCGTCATCAGGGCGGCGCCGATGCCGCGGCCCTCGAAGCTCGGATCGACGGTGAGCGGTCCGAGCACCAGCAGCGGTCCGCCGGCCTCGGCCGGCCCCACCCGCACCGACCCCACGAGGTAGGTCGCCACCAGGGCGGTGAAGCAGAGCTCGGCCACCGGCACCGTGCCCTCGCGCAGGCGATAGGCGGTGCGGGCGAAGCGGCCCGGGCCGAAGGCGCGGGCATGGAGCCGCTCGATGGCCTCGGCATCGCCCGCGTGCTCGTGGCGGATGACCAGGGGAAGGGCGGTCACGTCGCCCGGGCCGAGAAGTCGATGCGCGGGTCGATCCAGGTGTAGATCAGGTCGGAGAGCAGGTTCACCGCCAGCCCGAGCAGGGAGAAGATGTACAGGGTCGCGAACACCACGGGGTAGTCGCGCCCGACGATGGAGGTGAAGGACAGGAGCCCGAGCCCATCGAGGGAAAAGATCGTCTCGATCAGCAGCGATCCGGTGAAGAAGGCCGAGATGAAGGCCGCCGGAAAGCCCGCGATGACGATCAGCATGGCGTTGCGGAAGACGTGGCCGTAGAGCACCCGGCGCTCGGAGAGGCCCTTCATCCGGGCCGTGAGCACGTATTGCTTGCGGATCTCGTCGAGGAAGGAATTCTTCGTCAGCAGCGTCGAGGTCGCGAAGGCGCCGAGGACCAGGGCCGCCAGCGGCAGGGTCATGTGCCAGGCATAGTCGACGACCTTGCCCCAGAGGCTGAGGGATTCGAAGTTCTCGCTGGTCAGGCCCCGGATCGGGAAGATCTGCACGAAGGAGCCGCCGGCGAACAGGATGATCAGCGCGATGCCGAACAGGAAGCTCGGGATCGCGTAGCCGATGATGACCACGGTCGAGGTCCAGAGATCGAAGCGCGAGCCGTCATGCACCGCCTTGCGGATGCCCAGCGGAATCGAGATCGCGTAGGAGATCAGCGTCATCCAGAGGCCGAGCGAGATCGACACCGGCAGCCGCTCGCGGATCAACTGCAGGACGGAAACGTCGCGAAAATAGCTGTTGCCGAAATCGAACCGGACGTAGTCCCAGATCATCTTGGCGAAGCGCTCGGGGGCCGGCTTGTCGAAGCCGAACTGCTGCTCGAGCTTCTTGATGAAGGCGGGGTCGAGGCCCTGCGCTCCGCGGTAGCGGGCATTGGCCTCCCCGCCGCCTCCGCTGCGTGCGGCGCCGCCGAGGTCGCCGGCCCCGCCGGTCACCCGCGACAGGCTGCCCTCGTTCTGGCCCTGGAGCTGCGCCAGCACCCGTTCCACGGGGCCGCCGGGGGCGAACTGCACGATGACGAAGGTGATCAGCATGATCCCGAAGATCGTCGGGACCATGAGCGCGATGCGGCGCAGGATATAGCCGAGCACGGGTGTCCCTCAGGTTCGGCCGATGCGCCGCGCCTTGGCGGCATCGTACCACCAGACGCTCGGCACACCGAGATCGTAGGTCGGCCCCCTGGCCGGGCGGCCATAGACGTCCCAGAGGGCCAGCCGGTGATCGGCCTTGTACCACATGGGCACCCAGTAGCGGCCGGCCCGCAGGACCCGGTCGAGGGCGCGCGCCGCGTGGACCATGTCGGTGCGGGACGTGGCCTCGGTCACCTTCTCGATCAGCGCGTCGATGGCGGGGCTCGCGATGCCCGCGAGGTTGTTCGAGCCGGGCGTGCCGGCGCTGCGGGAGCCGTAGGCCTCGCGCAGTTCCGGGCCGGGCGTGAGGCCGCTGCCGAAGCGGCGGGCGGTGAGGTCGAAGTCGAAGTCCTTGACCCGGGCCTGGTACTGCGAGGGATCGACCAGCCGGATGCTGGCGCGGATGCCGATCAGCCCAAGGTTGCGGATGAAGGGCTGCGTCACCGGCTGGAACACCGGGTCGTTGTCGAGGAACTCGATCTCCAGCGGCTTGCCGGAGGGGAGCCGGACGACGCCGCCGTCGCGGGTGCAGCCGGCCTCGCGGAGCAGGGCCACGGCGCGGCTGAGCAGGGCGCGGTCCTGGCCCGAGCCGTCGGAACTCGGCGGGCTCCAGGCCTCGCCGAAGACCTCCGCCGGCAGGTCGCCGCGCATGGGGTCGAGGAGGGCGAGCTCCTCCGGCGCGGGACGGCCCATGGCCTTCAGGTCCGAATTCTCGAAGTAGGAGGCCGTGCGGATATAGGCGCCGTACATCAGGTTGGCGTTCGACCAGTCGAAGTCGAAGCACAGGCCGATCGCCTCGCGCAACCGGGGATCGCGGAAGGCCTCGCGCCGGGTGTTCATCCACCAGCCCTGGGTGCCGGAGGGACGGGCATCGGGCACCACCTCCTTGCGGACGCGGCCCTCCTGCACGGCGGGGAAGTCGTAGCCCGTGGCCCAGACCCGCGCGGTGAACTCCTCGCGGAAGGTGAAGGCGCCGCCCTTGAAGGCCTCGAACGCCACCTGGCGATCACGGAAATACTCGTACCGGATGGCGTCGAAGTTGTTCTGGCCGACATTCACCGGCAGCTCGGCGCCCCAGTAATCCTTCACCCGCTCCAGCTCGATGAAGCGGCCCGCCTCCAGGCGCCCGACCTGGTAGGGACCGGAGCCGAGGGGCGGCTCCAGGGAGGAGGCCTCGAATTCGTGCTTGGCGTAGTAGGCGGCCGAGAACACCGGCAGGCTCGCCACGAAGAGGGGCAGGTCGCGGCTGCGGCCGGGCGCGAAGCGCAGGGTCACCGTGGCGTCGTCCTCGGCCACCGCCTCGGTCAGGTCGCGCATCACCTGCGAGATCTCGGTGTGGCCCTTTTCCTTGAGGAGGCGCATCGACGCCGCCACGTCGTGGGCGGTGAGGCGCGAGCCGTCGTGGAAGCGGGCCTGCGGCCGCAGGCCGAAGCGGTAGGACAGCCCATCCTCGGAGATCTCGACCGAGCGGGCGAGGAGGCCGTAGAGCGCGTCCGGCTCGTCGAGGGCGCGCACCATCAGCGAGTCGAAGGTCAGGTTCATGCCGGCGGCGCCGTCGCCGCGCAGGACGTAGATGTTCAGGGTGTTGAAGGTGTCGGAAGCCTGGTTGCCCAGGGTGGAGGCGAGCTGCGCCGAGAAGCGACCGCCCCGCGGCGCATCCGGATTGACGTAGTCGAAGTTCGGGAAGTCGGGCGGGTACTTCAGGTCCCCGAAGCTCGACAGGCCGTGGCTGCTGCGGGCCGCCGCCCGGGCGGGGGCGGCCAGGACCAGGGTCGCACCGAGAGCGCCGGCGCCGGCGACGACGGCGCGCCGGGTCGGGCCGGCGCTCAACGCGGCGCTCCGGTCTTGGCGGCCAGGGTCTCGTCGTACCACCAGGTCGTGGGGAAGCCCGAGCTGCCGTATTTCGGCAGCGTCTCCGGGTGCCCGAAGCGGTTCCAGCGCAGGGTGCGCGAGACGTTCGAGCCCCATTGCGGCACGACGAAGTCGTGGGCCAGAAGCACCCGGTCGAGGGCGTGCGTCGCCGCCAGCACGCCGGGGCGGTCCTTGGCGAAGATCACCTTCTCGATCAGGGCGTCGATGGCCGGATCCTTGATGCCGATGAGGTTGCGCGAGCCGGCCTTGTCGGCCGAGGCCGAGCCCCAGTACTCGCGCTGCTCGTTGCCCGGCGAGAGGGATTCCGGCCACGAGCTCGTGGTGATGTCGAAGTCGAAGGCCCGCAGGCGGTTCTGGTACTGGGCCTGGTCGATGACGCGCAGGGAGCTGTTGATGCCGATGAGCTTCAACTGCGCCGCGTAGGGCAGCACCACCCGCTCGAACACGCTCTGGAATTCGAGGAACTCGACGGTGAGGGGCTCGCCGCTCTTCACGTCGGTCATCTGGCCGTTGCGCAGCTCGTAGCCGGCCTGCTTCAGGAGACCGACGGCCTCGCGCAGGTTGGCGCGCACCGCGTCCGGCGTGCCGTTGACGGGGTTGGTGTAGGGCGTGGTGAAGACGGAAGGAGGGACCTTGTCCTTCACGGCTTCGAGGATCGCCAGCTCGTCGCCCTGCGGCAGCCCGGACGAGGCCAGCTCCGAGCCGAAATAATAGGAATCGATGCGCTTGTAGAGGCCGAAGAACAGCGACCGGTTCATCTCCTCGAAGTTCATCGCCAGGTTGAAGGCCCGGCGCACGCGCGGATCGGCGAACTTCGCCCGGCGGGTGTTGAGGACGAAGGCCTGCATGTTGCCGTTGCCGCGATCGGGGAACTCCTCCTTGATCAGGCGGCCCTCCTTCACGGCGGGAAAATTGTCGTAGGCCGTCGCCCAGTTGCGCGCCACGTTCTCGGCCCGGAAGTCGAACAGGTCGCCCTTCAGCGCCTCGATCAGCACCGTCGCATCGCGGAAATACTCGTTGCGCATCGTGCCGAAGTTGTTGCGGCCGACGTTCGCCGGCAGATCCTTGCCCCAGTAATCCGCCACCCGCTCGTAGGTGGCGCTGCGCCCGGCCTCGAACTTCGCCAGGCGGTAGGGACCCGAGCCGAGGGGGATCTCCAGGGTGGTCTGGGTCACGTCGCGCGGACGCCCCTGCGCGTCCGTGCCGGTCCACCAGTGCTTGGGCAGTACGCGCAACTGGCCGAGGACCTGCGGAAGTTCGCGGTTGCCGGCCTCGGAGAAGGTGAAGGTCACGTCCCGCGGACCCGTGACGGCGGCCTTGGTCACGGTCTGGTAATAGGCCGAGTAGAATGGGCTGTTCGCCTTCAGGACATCGAAGGACCAGACCACGTCCTCGGGCGTCACCGGCCGGCCGTCGTGCCAGCGGGCGCCCTCGCGCAGGCGGTAGGACACCGCCGAGAGGTCGTCGGCGAGGCGCACGCCGTCGGCGAGGAGGCCGTAGGAGGTGAAGGGCTCGTCGGCCGATTCCGTCATGAGGGTATCGTAGATCTGGACGATCCCGCCCTCGAGATCGCCCTTCAGGCCAGACACCACGTAGTTGAAGTTGTCGAAGCCGCCCTGGGCGCCGAGGCGCACGAGGCCACCCTTCGGCGCGTTCGGGTCGGCATAGTCGAAATGCTTGAAGTCGGGGCCGTATTTCGGCGCGCCCATCAGCGTGATCGCGGGCATCCAGGCGCCTTTCGGCGCGGCGGGTTCCGGATCGGGGGCGGCCCGGGCGGGCAGGCCACAGGCCAGGAAGGCGAGGGCGGCGACGAGGCGTCCGATCAGGGCAATTCGCATCACGGGCAGGCGGTCTCCGGATTCCGGGGTCGCGGTTCCGCCGCCGCACCGGCGACGGCAGGCGGGTGTTCTAGGACGGACCAGCCGCGAACGCCAAGCGGGCGCGTGCGCGCAGGAACCTCAACGCGTAGGCCTGCCCTCGGTCCCGACAAACGAAGAAGGCCGGGCGATGCCCGGCCTTCTTCGTTCATGAAAGGACTGTGTCCCCGCCGGAAGTCTGGCTCACTGTTGGGCCGGCTTCTCGGCTGGCTTGGTCGCGGCCGGGGCGGGCGGCGCGGCGGGAGCCGCCTGGACCGGGGTGTCGTCGGTGGGCTTCACCGACGCCGGCTTGTTCGCCTCTTCACCCGCGACGGTGGGCTTGGCGGCCGTGGCCGGGTTGGCGACCTCGGGCTTCTGGTCCTCGGCCGGCTTCGATGCGTTGGCCGGCTTCTGCGTTTCCTCGCGACGCTTTTCGGCCGCCGGCTTCGCGTCGGGCTCGGGCTTGGCATCAGCGGGCTTGGCATCTGCCGGCTTGGCGTCGGCGGGCTTGGCGTCGGCGGGCTTGGCATCCCCGGCCTTGGCGGCGGCCGGCTGGGCCTCGGCCGGCTTGTCGCCTTCGGCCTTCTTCTCCGCCGCCGGCAGCGGGTGCGGGGTGTCGGCGAGGCTGCGCAGGTAGAGGATGACGTCGGCCCGCTCGGTCGGCGAGGTGATGCCCGCGAAGGCCATCTTGGTGCCGGGGACGTAGCCCTTCGGGTTCGCCAGGAAGTGGTCGAGCTCGTCGTAGGTCCAGGTCCCGCCCTTCTCCTTCAGCGCGGCCGAGTACTCGAAGCCGGGCTCGTGGGCGCGCTGGCGGTCGACGACGCCCCAGAGATGCGGGCCGACCTTGTTCGGGCCGCCCTTCTCGAAGCTGTGGCAGGAGGCGCACTTCTTGGCCGCGGACTGGCCCTTGTCGACGGTGGCGCTGGCCAGACGGATCGGCAGAGGCTCGGCCTTCGCCTCGGGGGCGGCGCCACCGGCTGCCTTCGGCTGCGGCTCGGGCAGGGCATAGCCCGCATCGCCCGCGGGCTTGGGATGATAGATCAGCTCGGCGACGAAGCCCGACCCCACGGCGAACAGCAGCGCGCCGAGCGCGGCACCCGCAACCTTGTTCAGCTCGAAAGAGTCCATTCTCGACAACTCCGGTGCGGCCGGCCTGAGGGGGGAGAATTCAGGGCGAAGTCCAGCGCGTACCTGTGCCGGACTTTGGAAACGGTCGAGGGTGCTTAGCCGCTGAAGCCCGACCTTGACAATGGTCCCGTCGCGCTTCGCGTAGTCGCAGAGCGGCGGGTGTCGCCGCCATCCCTCACTTCTTCAGACGCGAGCGGACCGATCCGGTTCCCGCCTGGCGGACAAGTGCCTGGGACCCGAGCCGGCAAGGCCGCGCCCTGGCGCGCATGACAACCCGTGGCGCCGCTGTTAAGCACCTGCCCCAGCCGGAGCAGGGCCCAGACCGATGTCCGATCCCATCGTCCTCATTCCCGCGCGCATGGCCGCGACCCGCCTGCCGAACAAGCCGATGGCCGATCTCGCCGGGGAGCCGATGATCGTGCACGTCTGGCGCCGGGCCGTGGAGGCCGGCATCGGGCCGGTCGTGGTGGCCACGGACACGCCGGCCATCATCGAGACGATCGAGGCCGTCGGCGGCCTCGCGGTGCTGACGCGGGCCGATCATCCCTCCGGCTCGGATCGCCTGGCGGAGGCCCTGGAGATCATCGATCCGCAGGGCAACCACGACGTCGTGGTCAACGTCCAGGGCGACCTGCCGACCATCGACCCGGGCATCATCGGCGCCGCGATCCTGCCCCTGGCCGACCGCACGGTCGACATCGCCACCCTCTGCGCCGTCATCACCGAGGAGTCGGAGCGGCGCGACCCCAACGTGGTCAAGCTGGTCGGCCACGCGGTGGGCACCCGCCGCCTGCGCGCGCTCTACTTCACCCGCGCCGAGGCGCCCTGGGGCGAGGGGCCGCTCTACCATCACATCGGCCTCTACGCCTATCGCCGGAAGGCGCTGGCCCGCTTCATGGCCCTGCCTCCCGGTGAACTCGAGACCCGCGAGAAGCTGGAGCAGCTCCGGGCGCTCGAGGCCGGGATGCGCATCGACGCCATCGTCGTCGACGACCTGCCGCTGGGCGTCGACACCCCCGCCGACCTGGAGCGCGCCCGCGCCATCCTGTCGGCCCGCCGCCTGAACTGAAGCGCCTCGGAAAGACCAGCCCGCCATGCCCCAGCACATCGTCTCCTACCAGGGCGAGCCCGGCGCGAACTCCCACATCATCTGCGCCCAGGCCTACCCGGACTGGACGCCGCTGCCGTGCCCGACCTTCGAGGACGCCTTCGCGGCCGTGAAGGAAGGCCGCGCCACGCGAGCGATGATCCCGATCGAGAACTCGATCGCGGGCCGGGTGGCGGACATCCACCACCTGATCCCGACCTCGGGCCTGCACATCGTGGCCGAGCACTTCCTGCCGATCCATTTCCAGCTGATGGTCCTGCCCGGCACCCCGGTCGAACAGATCCGGACGGTGCACAGTCACGTCCACGCCCTCGGGCAGTGCCGCAAGATCATCCGACGCCTCGGCGTCCGCCCGATCGTCGCCGGCGACACCGCCGGCGCGGCCCGCGAGGTGGCGGAGGCGGGCGATCCCACCCGGGGTGCCCTGGCCCCCGCCCTGGCCGCGGAGGTCTACGGCCTCGACATCCTGGAGCGCGACGTCGAGGACGAGAGCCACAACACCACCCGCTTCGTGGTGTTCTCGCCCGAGCCCGAGCCGGTCTCGCCCGAGACCGGTCCGTTGGTGACCAGCTTCGTCTTTCGGGTCCGCAACATCCCGGCTGCCCTCTACAAGGCGCTGGGCGGCTTCGCCACGAACGGCGTCAACATGTCGAAACTCGAGAGCTACATGGTCGACGGCCAGTTCGTCGCGACCCAGTTCTATGCCGAGGTGGACGGCCATCCGGAGGAGCCCGGCCTCGCCCGGGCGCTCGCCGAACTCGGCTACTTCTCGCGGGAATTGCGGATCATCGGCACCTACCCGGCCCATCCCTACCGGGAGGCGAGCCGCATCGCGGCAGAGTAGGGCGGGCCCCACCGCCGGGCGCGTCCCGGCGGCGACGGCATCGCCAGTAGCGTCCGCGCCGCCGAGCGCCGGATCCGACGCCTGCGATGCCGCCTCCGCCCGAATCCGCCGGGCGCGGGTCGGTGCGCCGTGGGCGTAGGGCCGCATCTCGACAACCTGCACGATTATTCACGGCGTCGGCTCGGGTCTCCCGCCGACACCGGCTCACACGTCCCAAACCACATTTCATTCCCTGGTATATTGCATACAACGAATTTTGGTGCATGCTGGCGGCATCGGTGCGAACAATCCGATCAAGAAGGAATTCGGGATGGAACGTCAGGACTCACCGTCCGCCAAATGGTGGCAACTCGCCTTCGGCGTGCTGTGCATGGCGATGATCGCCAATCTCCAGTACGGGTGGACGCTCTTCGTCGACCCGATCGATGCCAAGTTTCACTGGGGTCGTGCGGCGATCCAGTTCGCGTTCACTATCTTCGTCGCCACCGAAACCTGGCTGGTCCCGGTCGAGGCCTGGTTCGTCGACCGCTACGGCCCGCGTATCGTGGTCTGCTTCGGCGGCATCATGATCGCCCTGGCGTGGTTCCTGAACGCCCATGCCGACTCCCTCTTTCTTCTCTACGCGGCGGCCGTCATCGGCGGCATCGGCGCCGGATCGGTCTACGGAACCTGCGTCGGCAACGCCCTGAAGTGGTTCCCCCACCGGCGCGGCCTCGCCGCCGGCGCCACCGCGGCCGGCTTCGGTGCCGGTGCGGCCGTCACGGTGGTGCCGATCGCCAAGATGATCGCCACCAGCGGCTACCAGGACGCCTTCCTGTATTTCGGCCTCGGCCAGGGTGCCATCGTGGTCCTGCTGTCGTTCTTCCTGCGCAAGCCGTCCCTGGCGGTGCCGGTCCAGCGCAAGACCCTTCGTCTGCCCCAGGCCAAGGTCGACCGCACGCCGCGCGAGGTGGTGCGCACCCCCGTCTTCTGGCTGATGTACGTGATCTTCGTCATGGTGGCCTCGGGCGGCCTGATGGCGGCGGCGCAGATCGCGCCGATCGCCCACGACTTCAAGGTCGCGGACGTCCCCGTCAGCCTGTTCGGTCTGCAGATGGCGGCGCTCACCTTCGCGATCTCCCTCGACCGCATCTTCGACGGCTTCGGGCGCCCGTTCTTCGGTTACATCTCGGACAACATCGGGCGCGAGAACACGATGTTCATCGCCTTCTCCATCGCCGCCCTGGCGATCATCACCCTGCTGACCTACGGCACCAATCCGCTGGTCTTCGTCTTCGCCACGGCGGTGTATTTCGGCGTCTTCGGCGAGATCTACTCCCTGTTCCCGGCGACCTGCGGCGACACCTTCGGCTCGAAGTTCGCCACAACCAATGCCGGCCTGCTCTACACCGCCAAGGGAACGGCCTCGTTCCTGGTGCCGATCGCCAGCGTCATCTCGGCCAAGTACGGCTGGTCGGCGGTGTTCTCGATCATCATCGGGCTCAACGTCGTGGCGGCGATCCTGGCGATGTTCGTGCTCAAGCCCCTGCGCCTGCGCTTCCTCACCGATGACAGCGTGGCGGCTCCGGTGGCGGCGCGGCCGGTCCAGGCGGCCTGAGGCCGCAACCGCACCTGCGACCCACGCCATCGGAACTTGTCGGCTGGCCCGTCGATCTCTCTCATGATGGGCCGGCCTCAGGAATCGAACCACCCGACGAGCGGGACCGGCGCCGATCGATCGACTCAACGGCCCGGCTGATTTCGAGGTTGTCCATGAACATCGCGGCGGTGCTCACGCTTCAGACGGTTCCGTTCGCCGGCATCGTCCTGGCAGGTCGAGACGACCGGGATCTCTTCGCCGTGGTGTATCTCGGCGCGGTCGGATTGATCCTGACCCTGATCATCCTCACCGGTGAAAGTCCCAGTTACGTATCGTCCTTCGCGACCGACATCGAAAGTCTATCGATGAACTGATTGGTGCGCTGCGAAGGCTGGGCTGCTCGGGGCGATCATGTGCAGTCACCTGTCCAACAAGCCGTGCATGATTGCGATTCGAGAGATGCGGTCAGGTCGGGCTCGGCACCGGATCGGTCGCTCAGGGCGTCGAGGTTTGCATCCGCCGCATGAGTGGTGTGTAGAATTTGGTATACCAGTGAAAATGGTGCGGTGCCATATAGGGCTCAACGCAACCGCCCTGGAACACCTCCGATGATCGCTCTCCTCGTTGTCGCCGCCGCCGCCCTGAACGTGTCGCTGGTCTTCGTGGCCGCCAACGTCCTGACCCCGAAGAACGGTCCGCTTTCCAATTCCGGCCGCTTCATCGTCAGCAACGAGAATGCCCCGTCGAAGGTCCGCCTCGCCGCCTGAGGCGATCCCGGCGGGCGCTCCCGCCCAGGACGTCGTCTCGGACAAACCCGCCCGGCTCGGCCGCGGCGGGTTTTTTCGTGCCCGGCTATTCGCGCTTGATGATCCGGTCCACCACGAGGTCGGACCAGAAGCCGGGGCGGAACGAGCGCTTGAGCGCCTCGGGGTCGTACTCGGTCTCGACCCAGGTCAGGAAGTCGATGCCCCGAGCCTCGCCGTCCCGGCGGTAGAGGGCGAAGAACGCATCGAGGATCCCGGTCTTGGCGAACCGGAAATGGCCGTAGCGGGCCGAGAGCTGGCCCATGGCCTCCGCGACGGGCAGGCCCTCGTGCAGGATGAGGTAGAGCGCCGCCGCGAGCCCGGCGCGGTCGGCGCCCGATTTGCAGTGCATCATCGCCGGGTACTCGACCCCGTCGAAGAACGCCTTGGCCGCCAGGATGGTCTCGCGCGAGGGCGCCTCCCGCGAGCGCAGGACGAATTCCACGAGCGTCAGGCCCTGGCGCTCGCAGGCCTCGCGCTGGAGGGGCCACGAGCCGTGCTCGCGCCCGCCCCGGAGGGAGATCACGGTTCGGACCCCCTGGCGCTTGAACCAGGCCAGCTGATGGGGCGTCGGCTGGGCCGAGCGCCAGAGCTTGCCCGCGCCGATCCGGTGCCGGTTCAGGTAGGCGAGGCGGAACACGCCGTGATCCACCAGCAGCATGTTCGCCCAGGCCTTGGCCCGCGAGACCGGGCCGGCGATCGGGCGCTCGAAGCGCGCGATCCGCGCCATGCGCCGGGCGTAGCGGGTCTCGTACGAGAGGAAGCGGTTGAACACGGGTGCGGCGGAACCGGTGGGGCGGGGATCGGGAGGGTGCTGATCTACCAGCGCGCGGCGGCCGCGGCAAACACGCTTTGGCGTGCGGGGAGCAACCGGCATCGGCCTTGCGTTGCCGAAGGTCGCCTTGTCTTCGCCCGGATCGTCACCTCCGATGCGGTGATCGACACCGATAGCGAACCGTCCATCGTCTTCATCGAGCGCGGGGATCCGTCATGCGTACGAGCACCACCAGCATCCGCCGCGCCCGTCCGGCCGACGCCGACCCCTTGTCGGACCTGTTCGACGAGACCTGGCGTGAGGCCTATCGGGGAATCATCCCCGGGGTCGCGCTGGAGCGGATGATCTCGCAGCGCAGCTCGCAATGGTGGCTCGGCGCGACCCAGCGCACCCGCCCCCTCGTGGTGGTCGAGCAGGAGAGCAGCATCGTCGGCTACGCGGTCTACGGACCGGCGCGGGGCCGCATCCTCCAGGCGCCCGGCGAGATCGACGAGCTCTACATCCGCCCGGCCTATCAGGGTCTCGGCCTCGGTCGGCGCCTGTTCCGGGCCGTCTCCAACGATCTCGCCGACCACGGGCTGTCCCGGGTCGGGGTCTGGACGCTGGAGGGGAACGAGCGGGCGCGAACCTTCTATGCGGGCCTCGGCGGCGCCGAGATCGGCCATGCCGTCGACCGGATCGCCGGAACGGTTCTGCCCAAGGTTGGTTTCCGCTTCACCTGACCTCGCTTGAGTCCGAGCCGCTCCGCGGTCCGGTCCGGCAGGCCGGGCCTCGGGGCATTGCGGACGGGACCACGGATGGGCGTGACGGCGGCGGATTGGGACAGGCGGGTCACGGACCTCAGCGCGAAGCTGCCGGACCGCATGCGCAGGGCGTTGGAGTGGCTGCGCGAGCCCTCGCGATTCTGGATCCGCCTCCTGGCGGCGATCCTCTTCATCCTCGGCGGCGTCTTCTCGATCCTGCCCGTCCTCGGCCTGTGGATGCTGCCGGTCGGCCTCGCCCTCCTGAGCCAGGACGTGCCCGCCCTGAAGGTCCCCCTGGAACACGCGGCCCGCTGGATCGAGCGGACCTTCGCGCGCCTCGCCGCGGCTTGGCGCCGGCGCTTCGGTTCCTCCGACCGCCCCTGAGGCGGACCCGACAATTTCGTGCAAACGTCGCCGCCCGCCGCAAGGTACGATTTCCTTCGCGGCGGAAGGGCCTTAAGACACCCGGCAACGGGGCCGGAATGCCCCTGCTTGCGGGAGCAGACACATGATCATCGACGCGGTCTCGATTGGCAAGAATCCGCCTGACGACGTGAACGTCATCATCGAGGTGCCGATCGGTGGCGACCCGATCAAGTACGAGATGGACAAGGAGGCCGGCGCCCTGGTGGTCGACCGGTTTCTCTATACGGCGATGCATTATCCGGGCAATTACGGCTTCATCCCGCACACCCTTTCGGGTGACGGCGACCCCTGCGACGTGCTCGTGGCCAATACCCGCGCCATCGCCCCCGGCGCGATCATCAGCGCCCGCCCGATCGGCGTCCTCGTGATGGAGGACAATTCCGGCGAGGACGAGAAGATCATCGCCGTGCCGTCGCGCCACCTGACCATGCGCTACGACCGGATCGAGAACTACACCGACCTGCCCGACATCACGATCCACCAGATCCAGCACTTCTTCGAGCACTACAAGGATCTCGAGCCCGGCAAGTGGGTGAAGATCAAGCGCTGGGGCGGCAAGGAGGAGGCGCACCGCCTGATCCTCGAGGGCATCGAGCGCGAGAAGGCCAGCAAGGCCGCCAAGGGGAAGTAAACGCCTCCGGCAGGCACGTCCTTCGGGACATGGAATTCACGTCCTTCGGGACATGGACTTCGATGGCGGCGGTCCTTCCTCGACGGGAAGGGCCGCCGTTGGGCGTTTCAGAGGGCTTCGCCGCGCATCAGGCGGGGCTGCGGGCCACGCGCCGCCGCCGCCTCGCCGATGAAGAGGCGCTTCAGGCCCGGCAGCCGGTCGACGAGGCCCAGGCCGAAATCGCGCGCGAGGCGCAGGGGCATCACGTCGTTGGAGAACAGGCGGTTGAGCCCGTCCGTCACCGCCCCCATGGCCACGGTGTCGAACCGGCGGGCGCGCTCGTAGCGCTTCAGCACGTCCGGGCTGCCGGGGTCGAGGCCGAGGCGGAGGGCGTCGGTGACCGCCTCCGCCAGCACCGCCGCGCCCGCGAGGCCGAGATTCAGTCCCTGCCCGGCGATCGGGTGGATGACATGCGCGGCGTCGCCCAGGAGCGCGAGGCGTTCGCCCCGGAAGCTGCGGGCCATGCCGAAGGCGAGGGGATGGGCGCTCGGCCCCCGCTCCAGGGACAGGCGCCCGAGATTGAGCCCGAAGCGGCGCTCGATCTCGGCCAGGGTCTCCTCCGGTCCGCCGCCGGTCAGGGCCGGCACGTCGGCGGCCCGCTCCGTCCAGACGATGGACGAGCGGTGCCCGAGGGCGCCGCCATCCACCAGGGGCAGGATCGCGAAGGGACCGCCAGGCAGGAAGTGTTCGTAGGCCCGACCCGCATGGTCGCGCTCGTGCCCAATCGTGGCGACGAGCCCCATCTGTGGATAGGACCAGCCGACCCAGCCGATCTTGGCGGCCTCGCGCAGGCGCGAGCGCGCCCCGTCCGCCGCCACCAGCAGGGCGGCCTGCCGCGTGCGTCCGTCGCCGAGGGCGAGGCGGGTGATGCCGCCGGCGGGCAGGGCTTCGACGATGCCGGTGGGATCGAACACCACGCCGGCCGCTTCGGCCGCCGCGAGCAGCGCGGCCACCAGGGGCTCCGCCTCGACCATGTGGGCGAAGGGCGCGCCGGCCTCCGCCTCCTGCGCGAAGGTCAGGAAGACCGGGCGCACCGGGTCGGCCAGGCGGCTGTCGCTCACGACCATGTCGTGAATCGGCTGGGCGGCCGCGGACGCGGCCTCCCAGACGCCGAGGCGCTCGAACATCCGCCGCCCGCCCGCCGCCACCGCGTAGGCCCGCCCGGCATGGCGCGACGCACCGGCGCCGAGGCCGGGATCGCACAGGGTGACGGTGAGGGCCGGGCCGTTCGCCTGCGCCAGCGCCAGGGCGAGGGTCAGGCCGGGAATGCCGGCACCGGCGATGACCACGCTGCGCTGGTTCCCGCGCGTCTCCGTTGCGTCCATGCCGATCCCCGCCCTCCTCGCTGCCGGGAAGGGAGTGCCATTCCCCGGTCTCCGGAGCAACGCGCGGCGTCGCGGATCGGGACCGCATCATCGTCGCTGGGCGCGGTCGCGGCGGAAGCCCGGCGCCATGCCGTCGCGATCCTTGCCAGGGAGATGGTTCACATGTGAAGGATCGCCCGTGGCGCCACGGCGGCCACGCGGCCCGGGAATCGCCGGGCGAGCAGGGAAGCGGCATGACCGGCATCGTCACCGAACTCCTCGACATCCTCGACCTGAAGAGTCTGGAGCCGGATCTCTACCGGGGCGAGAGCCTGCAGACCGGATGGTTCCGGGTCTTCGGGGGACAGGTGGTGGCGCAGGCCCTGGTCGCCGCGACCCGCACGGTGCCGGACACCCGGCCCCCGCACTCCCTGCACGCCTACTTCCTCCTCGGCGGCGACCCGAAGGCGCCGATCGACTACGCGGTGGAGCGCATCCGCGACGGGCGCAGCTTCACCACCCGCCGGGTCGTGGCGCACCAGCACGGCCGCGCGATCTTTGCGATGTCGGTCTCCTTCCACGATGCGGAGGAGGGCGCCGTGCACCAGGCCGCCATGCCCGACGTGCCGCCGCCGGAAGACGTGCCGGAAGCGCCCGCCGCCACCGCCGATGCCGCCCGGCACGGCCTCGCGATCCCGGCGCCGATCCTCTCCTATTTCGGCCGCCGCCGTCCCATCGAACTCCGGCCCGTCGAGATCGAGCGCTACCTGCGCCGGGCGCCGCGCGAGCCGCGCTTCCACGTCTGGATGCGGGCCGTGGACCGCCTGCCCGACGATCCGGCGATCCACCGCGCCGTCCTCGCCTACGCCTCGGACATGACGCTGCTCGACGCCACCCTGATCCCGCACGGGCAGACGGTGTTCGACCCGGAGATCCAGTCCGCGAGCCTCGACCACGCCCTGTGGTTCCACCGGCCGTTCCGGGCCGACGATTGGCTGCTCTACGCCCAGGACAGCCCGAGCGCCGACGGCGCGCGTGGCTTCGCCCGCGGACAGATCTTCACCCGCGACGGCACCCTGGTCGCGTCGGTGGCGCAGGAGGGCATGATCCGCCCGCGACGCGCCGAGGCCTGAACGGGCGCGCATCACCAGCGAAACGCTCACGCCGAACCGCATTTGCCTGTTTCATCGGCGTTTTGCCTATTTCGCGCGCAAACTTGGCCGGAAAAAAGCCGCGTCTTGAATCAGTGCCCGAACACTTCTTGGGCAGAAGCGTCACCGGCGAAAAAGTTCCTCTGGCATAGTCCTTGAATATGGGGGCGGACGTACGGGTCGGAAACGATCCCGTGCGGACCGGCCGGTCCGATCGTGTCGCGACGCTTGCGTGCGCCGGCCGGTGGCCTCCACGCGCGCAGGTTACCTCTGCCAAGTTTTCCGTCTGCCGAATTCCACTCGTAGCTAAGGGGGCGTCGCCCATGAAAATCGTGATGGCCATCATCAAGCCGTTCAAGCTGGAGGAGGTGCGCGACGCTCTGACCGGCATCGGCGTACACGGCCTCACCGTCACCGAGGTGAAGGGCTACGGCCGCCAGAAGGGCCACACCGAGATCTACCGCGGCGCCGAATATGCCGTGAGCTTCCTGCCCAAGCTCAAGATCGAGGTGGCCGTGGCCTCCGACCTCACCGCCAGCGTCATCGACGCGATCGCGGCCGCCGCCCGCACCGGCCAGATCGGCGACGGCAAGATCTTCGTCGTCCCCCTCGAGAAGGCCGTCCGCATCCGCACCGGCGAGACCGACGTCGACGCCCTCTGAGGCAGCCTTCGACCGGACGATTCCGTCCGGCCAGTCCTGACAGTCCCACTTCACATCAGCATCGCACCGCGATCGGGAGTCTCGTTTCCATGAAACTTCGCAATGCCCTGGCGCTCGGGCTGGGGGGCGCCGCGCTGGCGCTCCTGTTCATCGAGCCATCCCTTGCGCAGACGCCTACGGCGGAGGCCGTGCCGGCCGCCGCGGCGGCCGCGCCCGTTCCGAACAAGGGCGACACCGCCTGGATGCTCATCTCCAGCGCCCTGGTGCTGCTGATGGTCGTGCCCGGCCTCGCCCTGTTCTACGGCGGCCTCGTGCGCACCAAGAACATGCTCTCGGTCCTGACGCAGGTCTTCGCCATCGCCTGCATCTCCTGCCTGCTGTTCGTCATCTTCGGCTACAGCCTCGCCTTCACCAATGGCGGCGGCCTCAACGACTTCGTCGGCGGCCTGTCCAAGGCCTTCCTGAAGGGCATCGACCCGAACTCCACCGTCGCCACCTTCTCGAACGGCGTCGTGATCCCCGAATACGTCTACATCTGCTTCCAGATGACGTTCGCGATGATCACCCCGGCCCTCATCGTCGGAGCCTTCGCCGAGCGGATGAAGTTCTCGGCGCTGGTCGTGTTCATGATCCTCTGGACCACGCTGATCTACTTCCCGATGGCGCACATGGTCTGGTACTGGGGCGGCCCGGATGCGGTCGGCAACGCCGCCAAGGCGCTGGCCGCCGCCACCGACGACGCCTCGAAGGCGACCGCCCAGGCGGCCCTCGACGCGGTGAACGCCGATGCGGGCCTGCTCTTCAAGTGGGGCGCCCTCGACTTCGCCGGCGGCACCGTGGTGCACATCAATGCCGGCATCGCGGGCTTCGTCGGCTGCCTCATGCTCGGCAAGCGCATCGGCTACGGCCGTGACCTGCTCGCCCCGCACTCCCTGACCATGACCTCGATCGGCGCCTCGCTCCTGTGGGTGGGCTGGTTCGGCTTCAACGCCGGCTCGAACCTCGAGTCCAACGGCACCGCCGCGATGGCGATGCTCAACACCTTCGTCGCCACTGCCGCCGCCGCCCTCTCCTGGCTGCTCGTCGAGTGGATGCTGAAGGGCAAGCCGTCGCTCCTCGGCATGCTCTCGGGTGCGATCGCCGGCCTCGTCGCCGTCACGCCGGCCGCCGGCTTCGCCGGTCCGATGGGCTCGATCGTCCTCGGCCTCGTCGCAGGCGCGGTCTGCTTCATCATGTGCTCCACGGTGAAGAACGCCCTGGGCTACGACGATTCCCTCGACGTCTTCGGCGTCCACTGCATCGGCGGTATCCTGGGTGCCATCGCGACCGGCATCCTGGTGAACGTCGATTTCGGCGGCGTCGGCCTGCCCGACTACACCTCGAAGCCCGGTGAACTCGCGGTCGGCGCCTACGAGACCAGCGCCGCCCTGATGAGCCAGCTCAAGGCCGTCGGCTTCACCATCGTCTGGTCGGGTGTCGGCTCCGCCATCCTGTACAAGCTCGTCGATCTCACCATCGGCCTGCGCGTCACCCAGGACGAGGAGCGCGAGGGCCTCGACATCGCCGATCACGGCGAGCGCGCCTACAACTACTGAGGCCTGAGACGCCTGAAACCTGCGGCGCCCTCGGGCGTCGAAACGGAAGGCCCCGGTCCCCGCGACCGGGGCCTTTCGCGTCGCGACGGGCGGTTTCGCGAAGCGGAGTGCCGAGCGCGTCCTCACGCCCCGTCATGGGAGCCGGGCTGTGGGGAGCGAAGGCGACGAGGCGAACCGGTGCGGCGCCCGTGCCACGGCGGCCGGGGGCCGGGGCTCGGGCTGGAAGGGAAGTCTCAACCTTAGCCAGCCGTTAACTCCGCCGACGCTAGCGTGACCGGACAGTTCCCCATCGTGTCTGGTACCGCATGCGCTCGCTTCGCCGTTCCGCATCGCCCTACGATACTTTCGTCGACAGCTTTCGCCCGTTCCTGGCCAAGCGGATGACAGAGTTGGGCGGTCTCGTGCTGTTTGCCGGTGCCACCGCGCTGACGGTCGCGCTGGCGACGTGGTCGATCGACGATCCGAGCCTGAACCACGCCACCGACCACGCCGCCCACAACGTGCTCGGCACCGGCGGTGCCGTCGTCTCCGACCTGGCGATGCAACTGCTCGGACTGGGCTCGCTCGCCTTCGTGCTGCCCCCGGCGCTGTGGGGCATCCAGTTGATGCGCACGCGGGCGCTGCCCCGCGGCGGCCTGCGCCTGACCCTGTGGATCATCGGCTTCTTCGCCGCGAGCGCCGTGGCGAGCGCGCTGCCCTCCACGGCGCGCTGGCCGCTGCCCACCGGCCTCGGCGGTGTCGCGGGCGATGCCCTGATGCACGCCGCCCGCACGATGCTCGGCATCGTCGCGACGCCGCTCCTCGCCTTCGCGGGCTTCCTCTTCGCCGGCATCGCCATCCTGTGCCTCACCGGGGCGTGCCGGGTCGGCGAGATCGACGAGGAGGATCTCGACGCCTACGACGCGCCCCCGGCCCCGGCGCGCCAGCCGGCGCGCGGCCGTCCGGATGCCAGCCAGGACGGCCGCTACGAGGACGACGAGCCGAGCCTCGGCATCGTCTCCCTCGGGGCGATGGCGCAGGCCCTGATGGGCGGGCGCGCGGCCCTGGCGGCACGCATCGCCGACTGGCGCGCCGAGCGGGCGGCCGCCGCCACCGCTCTCGCCTATGCGGGCGCCTCGCCGGCGCTGGCCGCGCAGCGCGCCTTCGCGGCCCCCGAGGATGCGCCCTGGGCGACCCATGCCCCCGACGCCCGGGTGGCGCCGTCCGACGGTCGGCGCGAGCCCGTGTTCGATGCGCCGCCGCAGGCCCCGGCCGCGTCGCGGCGTCCGCCGGCGCCGGTGCATCACGACGACGAGGAGGCCGACGCGGCCGACGATTTCGAGGCGGCACCGCCCGCCGAGGCCGTGGCCCCGGCGCGGTCCCGCGTGGCCCCCGCCCCGCCGCCGCCCGTTCCCGCCGCCGCGCGCCGTGCGGCACCGCCCCAGCCTCAGAACGCCGAGAACTACCGGCATCCCGCCCTGGAGCTTCTCGCCGATGCGCCGCGCCTGCCCGCCTCGAGCCAGATCTCCTCGGAAGCCCTGGAGCAGAACGCCACCCTGCTGGAGGCCACCCTCAGCGATTTCGGCGTGCGCGGCGACATCCTCGCGGTGCGCCCCGGCCCGGTCGTCACCCTCTACGAGCTCGAGCCGGCGCCGGGCACCAAGTCGAGCCGCGTGATCTCGCTCGCCGACGACATCGCCCGCTCGATGTCGGCCGTCTCCGCCCGCGTCGCCGTGGTCCCGGGCCGCAACGCCATCGGCATCGAGCTGCCGAATGCCCGGCGTGAGACCGTCTACCTGCGCGAACTCCTCGCCTCGGCCGACTTCGCCGAGACGAAGCAGAGCCTGGCCCTGTGCCTCGGCAAGAACATCGGCGGCGAGCCGATCATCGCGGATCTGGCCAAGATGCCCCACCTGCTGGTGGCCGGCACCACCGGCTCGGGCAAGTCGGTGGCCATCAACACCATGATCCTGTCGCTCCTCTACCGGATGAAGCCGGAGGAGTGCCGCCTGATCATGGTCGATCCGAAGATGCTGGAGCTCTCCGTCTACGACGGCATCCCGCACCTGCTCTCCCCCGTCGTCACCGACCCGAAGAAGGCGGTCATCGCCCTCAAATGGGCCGTGCGCGAGATGGAGGAGCGCTACAAGAAGATGTCGAAGGTCGGTGTGCGCAACATCGACGGCTTCAACGCGCGCCTCGCCGAGGCCCGCGGGCGCGGCGAGATCCTGACCCGGACCGTGCAGACGGGCTTCGACCGCCAGACCGGCGAGGCCGTCTACGAGACGGAGGAGATGGACCTCTCGGCGCTGCCCTACATCGTGATCGTGGTCGACGAGATGGCCGACCTGATGATGGTGGCGGGCAAGGACATCGAAGGCGCGATCCAGCGTCTGGCCCAGATGGCGCGCGCGGCCGGCATCCACCTGATCATGGCCACCCAGCGCCCCTCGGTCGACGTGATCACGGGCACGATCAAGGCCAACTTCCCGACCCGGATCAGCTTCCAGGTCACGTCGAAGATCGACAGCCGCACGATCCTGGGCGAGATGGGCGCAGAGCAGCTGCTGGGCCAGGGCGACATGCTGTTCATGGCCGGCGGCGGGCGCACGACGCGCGTGCACGGGCCGTTCTGCTCGGATGCGGAGGTCGAGAGCGTGGTCGCCCACCTCAAGCGCCAGGGCCGGCCCTCCTACCTCGAAGCCGTCACGGCCGAGGAGGACGGCGCGTCGGGCGCCAAGGGCGGCGCCGACGAGATCGAGATGGACGGCGCGGTCTTCGACCAGGGCAGCTTCGGCGAGGCCGGCGGCGATCTCTACGACCAGGCGGTTCAGGTGGTGCTGCGGGACAAGAAGGCCTCGACGAGCTACATCCAGCGCCGCCTGCAGATCGGCTACAACCGCGCCGCCTCCCTGATGGAGAAGATGGAGATCGAGGGCATCGTCGGCCCGGCCAACCATGCCGGCAAGCGCGAGATCCTGATCGAGCCCGACTCCCATCACGGCTGAGGCCCGCGACCGCGCCGGGACCCGGATCTACGGAACGGTGCCGAACCGATAGGCCGTCGTCGCCCGGAAGGGCGCGTCCGGCCGCAGGACGGTGCTGGGAAAGGCCGGGTGGTTCGGGGCGTCCGGGAAGCCCTGCGCCTCGAAGCAGACCGCGTCGCCGGCCCGGTACAGCCCGCCGCCCGAGCCCGTCACCGTCCCGTCGAGCATGTTGGCGGTGTAGAGCTGCAGGCTCGGCTGGGTCGTCACCACCGTGAGGCAGCGCCCGCTCGCCGGATCGACGGCCCGCGCGACCTCGCGCAGCGTCCCTTCGCCTCCGAGCACGAAGGTGTGGTCGTAGCCGTGGGCCAGGGCGAGTTGCGGATGCGCGGTCCGGATGCGCGCGCCGAGGGCCGCCGGTGTCCGGAAGTCGAAGGGCGTGCCGGCCACGGGCAGGAGCGCGCCCGTGGGGATCTGCTCGGCATCCGTCTCCAGGATCGCGTCCGCCGCGATGGTGACCACGTGCCCGAGGGCGGAGCCCGTGCCCTCGCCGGCGAGGTTGAAGTAGCTGTGATTGGTCAGGTTCAGGATCGTCGGCCGGTCGGTGACGGCGGCGTAGGCGATGGCGAGGGTGCCGTCCGCCTCCAGCCGATAGGTCACGGCGACGTCGAGGTTGCCCGGAAAGCCCTGCTCGCCGTCGGGGGAGCGGTAGGCCAGGGTCAGGCTCGCCGCATCGGCGGCCTCGACCCGCCAGATCCGGCGGTCGAAGCCCTCCGGGCCGCCATGCATGGTGTTGCGGCCCTCGTTGCGGGGCAGCCGGTAGACCTGGCCGTCGAGGCCGAAGCGGCCGCCGGCGATCCGGTTGGCGTAGCGCCCGATGAGCGCTCCGAAATGCGCGTCGCTCGCGGCGTAGCCGGCGAGGTCGGCGGCGCCGAGGACCACGTTGGCGCTACGGCCGGTCCGGTCCGGCACCTCGATCCGGTTGATGAGGCCGCCGTAATCGAGGATCTGCACCGTGACGTCGCCCCGCGCGAGGGTATGGCGCGTCACGGCCGCGCCGCCCGCGGTGGTTCCGAAAGGCTCTGTCCGCATCGAGGTCCTCGATCCCGCTCTGGCCGGCTCAACGCCGCGGGGCGCCGATCGGTCCCGTCAGGCCGGCACCGCCGCGTCCTCGGCGTCGCCGGAGAGCTGCATCCGGTGGAGCCGGGCATAGGCCTCGCCCGCCGCCACCAGCGTCTCGTGGCGCCCGGTCTCGATGATGCGCCCGCTCTCCATGACGACGATGCAGTCGGCGTCGCGCACGGTGGAGAGGCGGTGCGCGATGACCAGGGTGGTGCGGCCCTGCATCAGGCGCAGGAGCGCGTCCTGGACGAGGCGCTCGGACTCGGAATCGAGGGCGCTCGTCGCCTCGTCGAGGAGGAGGATCGGCGCGTCCTTGAGGAAGGCGCGGGCCAGGGAGATGCGCTGGCGCTCGCCTCCCGAGAGCCGCCCGCCCGAGGGGCCGACGGGGAAGTCGTAGCCCTCCGGCAGGCGGCTGATGAAGCCGTGCGCCGCCGCCGCCTCGGCCGCCGCCTCGATCTCGGCGCGGGTCGCCCCCGGCCGTCCGAAGCCGATATTGGCCGCGATGGTGTCGTCGAACAGGACCACGTCCTGCGAGACCACCGCCACCGCCGCGCGCAGGGAGGCGAGGGAGACGGCGCGGATGTCCTGCCCGTCGATGAGCACGGCGCCCTCGGTCACGTCGTAGAGGCGCGGCACGAGGTTGAGGAGGGAGGACTTGCCCGAGCCCGAGCGGCCGACCAGGGCCACCGTCGCGCCGGCCGGGACGGTGAGGTCGATGCCCTCCAGGGCGGGCGCGTCGGCGCGGTAGCGGAAGCGCACGCCGGTGAAGCGGATCTCGCCCCCCGCCACCCGGAGCGGGCGCGCGCCCGGCGCGTCGCGGATCTGCGGCGCCTCGTCCATCAGGGCGAAGTAGCGCTGGAGCGCGGCCCCGGCCTCCTGCAGGATCGCGTTGAGGGTGCCCAGCGTGCGGATCGGCTGGGAGGCCAGGAGCAGCGCGGTGACGTAGCCCGTGAAGTCGCCCACCGTGCGGTCGCCCGAGGTCACGCGCTGGCCGACCAGGGCCAGCACCGCGGCGACCGCGAGGCCGCCGCCGATCTCGAGGAGCGGGTCGAGGCGCCCGCGGGCATTGGCGGCCTTCATCTTGAGGCGGCGCACCTCGTCGAAGGCGCCCTGCGCGCGCCCCTTGAGGTAGCCTTCCAGCGCGTAGGTCTTGGCGATGCGTGCGCCCTGCAGGCTCTCGGTGATCAGGCTGGCGGTCAGGCCCATGCGCTCCTGCGTCGCCGTCGAGACCCGGCGCAGCTTCCGGCCGACCCGGCCGATCGGGCCGGCGACGAAGGGCACCACCACCCCGGCGACCAGGGTGAGGATCGGATCCATCCAGACCAGGGCCGCCACCAGGGCGATCAGCATGGCGATGTCGCGCAGGAGGACGGTGGAGATGCGGGTCAGGGCCTCCTTGATGAAGGCGAAATCCGTGGTGAAGCGCTGCGTGAAGGCCGCCGGGCTCTCGCGCCCGAGCTGGGCGAGGTCGGACTCGATGAGGTGCCCGTAGAGGGCGGCCTGCATGTCGGCCTCCACGCGGGTGACCACGCGGTTGGTCAGGACGTTCTGCCCGAACAGCGCGAAGCCGCGGATCGACGTGATGGCGATGACGATCACCGGGCCGTAGGCGAGGGCGGCCATGTCCTTGCGGTCGAAGGCGTCGAAGGCGAGCTTGATCAGGGTCGGGTACAGGCCGGTCGCCGCCCCCACGACGGCGATCAGAACCAGCACCACCGCGAGGGTGGCCCGGTGCGGCCGCAGCCATTCCCGCCAGACCCGGCCGAGGAGGGGGAGGATGTCGCTCTTGGGAAGCGCCCGTCGCGCCATCTGGTCCGCTCTTTCCGTGTCCGTGCCCGCCCGACGGCGCCCGGGCCGTGACTGCCGGGGGTGTTTGCGTCCGCATCCCGGCGAGATCAAGGGAAAGACACGGGGACCGGCCGACCGCCCGGACTTGGAAATGTGATAATGTTACAGTAGAGCCGACGGGTTCACCGAAAGGATCGTCCCCGATGCCGCTCCGGCTTTCGCGCCTGCCCGTCGCCCTCGCGCTCGTCCTCGGGCTCCTCCTCGGCCCGGCCGCGGCGGCCGAGGGCAAGCTCCGGGCGGTGGCGAGCTTCTCGATCCTGGCCGACCTCGTCGCCCAGGTCGGCGGCGACCGGGTCGCGGTGACGTCCCTGGTCCAGCCCAATGCCGACGCCCACGGCTACGCGCCGGCGCCGAGCGACGCCCGCACCCTGGCCGATGCCCGCCTCGTGGTGGTGAACGGCCTCGGGCTGGAGGGCTGGATCGACCGTCTGATCAAGGCCTCGGGCACGAAGGCGCCGGTCGTCGTCGCCTCCGCCGGGGTCAAGCCGATCGAGGCCGAGGACGACGATCACGGCCATGGCGGGTCCGATGGCGGGTCCGGCCACGCGCATGGGTACCACGACGATCCCCATGCCTGGCAGAGCATCGCCAATGCGCGGATCTACGTCGGCAACATCCGCGATGCCCTGGTGCGGATCGACCCCGACAACGCCGCGACCTACGCGGACAACGCCAGGGCCTACCTCGCCACCCTCGACGCCCTCGAGACCGAGGTGCGCACGGCGATCGGCGCGATCCCGAAGGCGCAGCGCCGGGTCATCACCACCCACGACGCCTTCGGCTACTTCACGGCCGCCTACGGCCTCGCCTTCATCGCGCCGCAGGGGGTGTCGACGGACAGCGAGGCGAGTCCGCGCGATGTCGCCCGGATCATCCGGCAGATCCGCCAGGAGAAGATCCCGGCCGTGTTCCTGGAGAACATCAGCGACCCGCGCCTGATGCAGCAGATCGCCCGCGAGAGCGGCGCGGCCATCGGCGGCAAGGTCTTCTCCGACGCCCTGTCGGGCGCCGACGGACCGGCGCCGACCTACGTGGCGATGATGCGCCACAACCTCGCGGCCTTCACGGCGGCGCTGGGCAAGCGCTGAGGCCGACGCCTCGGCTGCCGGTCATCGGCGGCGCGGGCCGAGGCCCGAGCCTCAGCCCCCTGTCATGGGGGGAAAGAACGCGATCTCGGAGGCGCCGGCGATCGGCGCGTCCGGCTTGGCATGGACCCGGTCGATCGCCGCGCGGACGATGCCGGTGGTCTCGAAGGCATAGGCGTATTCCTCGCCCCGGCCACGCAGCCAGGCCACGAGGTCCGACACCGTGACGATCCCGGCGGGGAGGTCGACGGTCTCCTCGGGCTTGCCGACGCGCTCGCGCACCCAGGCGAAATAGACGAGCTTCATCGCGATGTGTTCCTCAGCGCGGGTCGTCGATGACGTGCTTGATGCCGGAGCGCAGGTAGTCCCAGCCGGTATAGAGCGTCAGCGCGGCGGCGATCCAGAGGAGGACGGTCCCGGCCTGGATCGTGCCCGGCAGGATCGATTCCCCGGCCGGCCCGGCCACCAGGAAGCCGATGGCGATCAGCTGAACGGTGGTCTTCCACTTGGCGACCTTGCTCACCGGCACGCCGACCTTGAGCTCGGCGAGATACTCGCGCAGGCCCGAGACCAGGATCTCCCGGCACAGGATCACGATCGCGGCCCAGAGGGTCCAGCCGACGATGGTGTGGTCGGCGGCCAGCATCAGGAGGCAGGCGGCCACCAGCAGCTTGTCGGCGATGGGGTCGAGCATCCGCCCGAGGGCGGAACTCTGGTCGTAGGTCCGCGCCACGTAGCCGTCGAGGTAGTCGGTGATCGCGGCCAGGATGTAGACCGCCAGGGCGCCGAAGCGCGCGCTCGTCTCGTCGGGCCAGTACAGCAGCGCGACGACCACGGGCACCGCCACGAGCCGCCCGTAGGTGAGGCAGTTCGCGAGCGTCCAGGCTGGCGACCGACGGCGGGTGAGGACGGGATTCATCGCAGGCGTGAAACCATGTGCGGCGGTGGGGGTCAACCGCGCGGGTACGCCGATCTCCTCACGCATGGGTGTGGAAGAAGTCGTACACGGCCCGGGCCGTGGCGGCGTTGACCCCCGGGGTCTTCGCCAGATCCTCGAAGGCCGCCCGCTGGATCGCCTTCACGGTGCCGAAATGGTGGAGCAGCGCGCGCTTGCGGCTCGGGCCGATCCCGGCGATCTCGTCGAGCGGGTTCCTCACCATCTCGCGCTTGCGCTTGGCCCGGTGGCTGCCGATGGCGAAGCGGTGCGCCTCGTCGCGCAGGCGCTGCACGAAGTAGAGGGTCGGGTCGCGCGGCGGCAGCTTGAAGGGCGGCCTTCCGGGCACGAAGAACGTCTCGCGCCCGGCGTCGCGGTCGCGGCCCTTGGCGATGCCCACCAGGGCGACGTCGGTGACGCCGATCTCCTCCAGGGCGGTCCGGGCGGCGTCGAGCTGCCCCTTGCCGCCGTCGATCAGCACGAGGTCGGGCCAGGCCGGCAGGGTGTCGCTCTCCGGGGCCGCCCCGGCCACGGGCTCCTGTGCGCCGCCCTCGCTCGCGGCGATCGCCGCCTCCCGGGCGGTGCGGGGATTCTCCTTCACGAGGCGCTTGAAGCGGCGCTGCAGCACCTCGCGCATCATCCCGTAATCGTCGCCCGGGGTCAGCTCCTCCGACTTGATGTTGAAGGTGCGGTAGTGCTGCTTGGCGAAGCCCGTCGGCCCGGCCACGATCATGCCGCCGACGGCGTTCGTGCCCATGATGTGCGAGTTGTCGTAGACCTCGATCCGCCGGGGGGCGCCGGCGAGCCCGAACGACTGGCCGAGGGCGGCCAGGAGCTTGCCCTGCGAGGCGGTGTCGGCGAGGCGCCGGCCGAGAGCCTCCTTGGCGTTGCGCTGGGCGTACTCGACGAGGTTCTTGCGCTCGCCGCGCTGCGGCTGGTGGATCTCGACCCGGTAGTCGGTGCGGCTCGACAGGGCGGCGGCCAGGAGTTCCGCATCCTCGATGGCATGCGAGACCAGGACGCTGCGCGGCGCCGGCTTGTCGTCGTAGAACTGCCCGATGAACGAGGCCAGGACCTCGTCCGGCGTCATGGTGCGGTCGGCCTTGGGGAAGTAGGCGCGGTTGCCCCAATTCTGGAAGTTCCGGAAGAAGAACACCTCGATGCAGAACTGGCCCGCCTGCTCGTCGAGGGCGAAGACGTCCGCCTCCTCGACGCCCTGCGTGTTGACGCCCTGGGTGCCCTGGATCGCCGACAGGGCCGCAATGCGGTCGCGGAACCGGGCCGCGCGCTCGAACTCCATCTTCTCCGAGGCGTCCTGCATCTCCTCGCGCATACGGTCCTTGACCGCGTTCGACTTGCCCGCGAGGAAGCTCTTGGCGTTATCGGCGAGCGCCCGGTAGTCGGCGAGGTCGATCTCGCCGGTGCACGGACCCGAGCAGCGCTTGATCTGGTAGAGCAGGCAGGGCCGGGTGCGGTTCTCGTAGTAGCTGTCCGTGCAGGTCCGCAGCAGGAAGGCGCGCTGCAGGGCGTTGACCGTGCGGTTGACCGCCCAGACGCTGGCGAAGGGGCCGTAATAGCTGCCCTTCCGGCGCCGGGCGCCGCGATGCTTGATGATCTGCGGCGCTTCCGAATCCGCCGTGACGAGGATGTAGGGAAACGACTTGTCGTCCCGCATCAGCACGTTGAAGCGCGGCTTCAGCTGCTTGATGAGGTTGGCCTCGAGGAGCAGCGCCTCGGTCTCGGTGGCGGTGGTGACGAACTCCATCGCCGCCGTCTGCGAGATCATGCGGGCGATGCGGTTGGAATGGGCCTGGCCCCGGGCGTAGGAGCCGACCCGCGCCTTGAGGTTCTTGGCCTTGCCGACGTAGAGCACGTCGCCCTTGTCGTCGAACATCCGGTAGACGCCCGGCGAGGTCGGCAGGGTCGTCCAGAACCGCCGGATCACCTCGGTGCCGGCCTTGACCGCGCCCTCCTCGAAATCGAAGTCGATCTCGGGGGCGTCGTCGGCCTGGGCGTGGTCCTGCCCGTCGTCGGAGGCGTCGTCCCGAAGGTCGTCCTCGCGGAAGCCGTCCTGCTCGTCGAAGCCGTCCGGCGGCAGATCTTTCGAGGCGTGGTCTTTCGCGGGCGCGCGGCTCATGCCGCTGACTTAAGCCTCGCGGAATGGAGAGGGAAGGGGCGCCGGAGGGGATCGGCGCCCATCCGGTCAGTCGAACAGCGCGTCGATGTCGCCCTGGTCGACGTGCCCGATGTCGTCGGCGAGCTTCGGCCCGTTGAGGAGCGAGCTCTCGTCGTCGATGTCGACCTTGGCGGGACCCGCGCCCAGCAGCTCGCTGAAGGTGTCGAGGCCGCCCCAGGCCTCGATCATCCGGTCGAGGTGTTCCTCGATGAACTTCAGCACGCCGACGATCTTGTTGATGCGCTGGCCGGTGAGGTCCTGGAAGTTGCAGGCCTCGAAGGCGACGACGACGCGGTCGAGGATCGCGTCGATGTTCTCGCGCCCGGCCATGGTGGTGGTCATGGCGCGCAGCATGCTCGCGTTGGTCTCGATCTCCTCGATCGCGCCCAGGATGGTGCTGGTGGCGCGCTCGGTCGAATCGACGACGGCATCGAGCTCGCCGGCGACGCGGCGCATGCCCTTGCCGGTGTTCTCCGACCGGTAGAGCGTCGCGATCTCCTGCTTGGTGCGGGTGATCGCGTCCTTCATGATGTCGAGCTCGGAGCGCATCGCGAAGGCTTCGTTCAGCTCGCGCCGGCAGGCATCGATGGTCTCGACGGTGCTCGTCTGCGTCACCTTCCTGAGATCCTGGATCGCCGCCAGGATCTCTTCGAGGCGCTTGTTGTTCAGGTTCGCCGCCTCCGACGAGACGGCGCCCTCCGCCGCCGCGGCGGGGGCGGCGAGCCCGAGGCTGTCCTCGATGCGGTAACGTTTGAGAGTCATCGGTCGCGATCAGCCGGATAGAGTGAAGCCGGATGACGATGGCGCGAACTGATTGCGATTTCTTGAACGTCGCAACGCCCCGGCAACCTTTACCGCCCGTTCACGCTGAATCCGACGAGCTGTTCGAAGCCGCACCGGGCTGAACGATTCACCATGTTCCTTCACCGGGTCCTCGCCCCGGTCTCCGATCCTGTCGGCACGTCGCACCCGGGAGCGGGTCCGACCGGGCTTGGAGCGTTGACGAGCATGCGGTTCGATTGGTGCGTGGCCATCGCCTGCCTCACGGCGGGATTGGCGGGGCAGGGGGCACAGGCGCAGCAGGGACCCGCGCGGCCCGGCGCCTATGGCGGGGGATTCATCGAGTACATGCTCGGGGGAGGCCAGGATGCGCGCCCGGCCGCACCCGCTCCGGTCCGCTACGTCTCCCGCCCCGCCGACGAGCGGGCGGCGCGCGATCCCGGTCTCTACGGCGTCGCCCAGGCTCCGCGCCAGCTCCATTCCGGTGACCGGGTCCCCGAGGAGCGCGTCGAACGTCGCGAGACGCTGCCGATCGCCGCGGCTTTCCTGCGGCCACCCGTCCGCGTCGCCGCTCTCCCGTCGGCCCAGGGCATGGAGCCGGCGGTCGAGAGCATCGCCCGCGCCCCCGACCCGCGCTACGCCCGCCAGGTCGTGTCCTTCGACGGCCCGCAACGGCCGGGGACCATCGTGGTCGATACGCCCGGGAAGTTCCTCTACCTCGTGCAGCCCGGGCACCAGGCGATCCGCTACGGCATCGGCGTCGGCCGGCCGGGCTTCGCGTGGTCGGGCCTGAAGACCATCAGCCAGAAGCGGGAATGGCCGGACTGGACGCCGCCGGAGGAGATGATCCGCCGCCGCCCCGACCTGCCGCGCCACATGGCCGGCGGACCCGGCAACCCGCTCGGGGCGCGGGCGCTCTATCTCGGCTCGTCGCTCTACCGCATCCACGGCACCAACGAGCCGCATACGATCGGCCAGAACGTCTCGTCCGGCTGCATCCGCATGATGAACGAGGACGTCATCGACCTCTACGAGCGCATACCGGTGGGCACCCGGGTCGAGGTCCTCTGACGTCCCGGAGCTGATCGGAAGGGAGCCGGCACCGCCGCGCGGGCACCGGCTCCCCCGTCGTGGATCAGACCCAGTCGTCGTCGCCGCCGCCGCCGAGATCCCCGCCGAAGTCGCCACCGGAATCATCGGCGAACGAGGCGTCCTGGAGGTCGTTGCCGCCACCCAGGGCCGAGCCGAGATCCTCGTTGCCGCTGCCACCGAAGAAATTGTTCTCGGTGACGTTCGGCGTGCCGCCGAGACCGGCCGCCGCGGCGCTTCCGAGCTGCGAATGGCCGCCCGCGAAGGCGTTGGAGAGGGCGCTGCCGAGGAGCATGCCGCCGGCGGCACCCGCCGCCATGGGCAGGGCAGTGGCCATGAAGCCGCCGCCACGGGCCGGCGCCGCCTGCTGTCCGGCCCAGGGGCCGCCCTGCTGCGGGCCGCCATAGCCCGGCTGCTGGCCGTAACCAGGCTGCGGCTGACCGTAGCCGGGCTGCCCGCCCTGGTTGCCCCAGGCGCCGCCCTGGCGCGGCGGCTCGGGCTGGCGGGCGGAGGAGCCGCCGCCGAAGATGCTGGACAGGAAACCGCCGCCGCCCTGGGGCTGCTGCTGGCCCGCCCGACGCAGCTGCTCGAGCTGCTCGTTCAGGCTCTTGATCGCCTCTTCCTGCACGTAGATCAGCTGCGCCATCGCGTAGGGGGCGTAGGGCTGCGCCCGGATCTTGTCGGCAATGAAGCGCTCGGCTTCCGCGTCGCGGGGCTGGCTCGAGGCCTGCTCCAGGCGCTGGAAAATGCCGCCGATGACGTCGCGTTCTTCGCTGTTCATGGAGTTGTCCTCCTGGGGCAAGCCGGCGGGTGACCACCCGCACGGGCGGGTCACAGATGGGGGTGCCGCCGGCCTTTGTCAGGGGCTCAACGCAAAGTTTGCCGTCCCGGATGCATGCGCCGATCCGAATGTTCCGTAACGCCGTGCATTTCCGCACGGACGCGTTCGCCAACGCGAAAGAGCCCGGCCTTGTGGCCGGGCTCCCTCGAAAGATCGGCGCTCCGCGATGGGAGCGCCGGATGCGTCGGATCCTAGTAGGAGCCGAACTTGTAGTTCAGGCCGGCGCGGACGACGGCGAACTCGGTGTCGCGGACCTGGCGGCCGCCGCTGACGAGCACGACACCCGGGCTGGTGACGCTGACTTCCTGGCCGGCATTGTTGACCGCGAAGACGCCGTTGTTGCGGTTGCCGCGGTCGAGGTTCACGTACAGGCCTTCGACCTTCAGCGTGACGGCCGAGGACTTGAAGAAGTTCAGGAACGAGTCGGTGGGGAGCGCGTACTCGATACCGCCGCCGGCAGCCCAGCCGGTCTGGAAGTCGTCGCGGCTGCTGTTGGTCAGACCGAAGTCGCGACCGCCGCCCGAACCGTAGGCGAAGCCGCCGGTGCCGTACACGAGGGTGCGGTCGAAGGCGTAGCCGAGGCGGCCGCGCACGGTGCCGAAGTAGTCGAGGCCCGAGACGCCGGCCGGGTTGAAGACCTGCTGGGCGGCCAGCGGGCCGGTGGCGGAGAAGCGGTTCCGCTCACGACCGAAGTCGACGTACTGGGCGTCGGCCTCGACACCGATGACCACGCCCGAACCCGGGGTGAACTGGTAGTTGTAGCCGACCTGACCACCGCCGACGAAGCCGTCGTTGCTCTGGCCGTTGCTGAACGCGATGGCAGCGGTGGTGCCCGGCAGGACCAGGGTGCTGGCGCCGTTCACGCCGATGACGGTCGGCTGGCTGTTGCTGGAGGCGTCGAAGCCGTAGCCGGCGTTGAAACCAGCGTAGAAGCCGGTCCAGGTGAACACCGGCACCGGCACGAACACCGGCGGCGGAGCCTGGCGGCGCGGAAGGTCGGCGGCGAAGGCGGAGCCGGCGAGAGCGATGCCGGCGAGCGCGGTGGCGCTGCGAAGGAAGGATTTCATGATCTGGTCCTCTAACCGTTACGCACCGGCGCCCCTTTTGCTGGTGGCGTCCGCTGCAGTTCCCCGTCTTTAAGCCAGCAGCGAGCGAGAAGCTGTTGCGTTGCGATCACGCCAGCCGCAGCGAAGGCGGCCCCTTTGTGGCGATGCTCGTCTTATTCTCACCCACTCCGTGAAAACCGAACGCGCGTGAATGGCCAAGGTTCACCCACGGCCACGCTTTTTTCGCGGTCGAAGATTGACAAAGTGTCGCAGGTCGGAGGGCGGCTCAGGCGGCGAGGGCGATCGCGGAAATCAGGCGGCCGTAATCGGGCTCGGCCCGATGGGTGGTCCGGCGGTAGCTATAGAAGAGGTCCGGGTCGGCGTAGGTGCAGCGCCCGAGGTCGCCGGCCTGCCCCACCCCGGCCTCCACGAGTCGCGCCCGGATGAAGCCCGGCAGGTCGAACTGCGCATGGTCCGCGCGAGCTCCCGCCCCGAGGAAGCGCTCGAAGCCCGGGGCCTCCGCCCGGAAGCGCGCGATGAAGTCGGGGCCGACCTCGTAGGAAGGCTGCGCGATCGTCGGGCCCAGCACCGCGAAGATGCGGCCGCGCTCGGCACCGAGGCCCTCCATGGCCGCCACGGTCCGCTCGATCACCCCGCCGAGGGCACCCTTCCATCCGGCATGGGCCGCGCCGACGACGCGGTTGTGCGGATCGGCGAACAGGATCGGCCCGCAATCGGCCGTGGCGATCCCGAGGGCGAGGCCCGGAATCCGCGTCACCATCCCGTCGGCCTTCGGACGGTCGGCGAGGGCGATCGGCGCCTCCACCACCACCACGTCCGGGGAGTGGACCTGGTACAGGCTGACGAGCGCGTCCTCGGCCACGCCGAGGTGCCGGCTCATCCGGCCCCGGTTCCGCGCCACGTGATCGGGGGCGTCGCTCGAGCCGAGGCCGCCGTTGAGGGCGGCGTAGATTCCTTCTGAGACTCCGCCGCGCCGCGTGAAGAAGGCGTGCCGGATGCCCGGGAGGCCGGCGAGGTCGGGCGATTCCAGCGAGTCGGGCAGGTCGCGCGTCATGGTCACATCCATCCTCGTCACATCGATCCTCGGCACTTCGATCCTCGAACGGTCTTGCACGGCGCGCGGCGACGGGCCGGCGCCCGCCTCTATCACGGACATCCGATGGCGCGAGGGGACGGAACGATCCGCGGGCGCCTCGCCGGCCACAGCCTGAAGTCGTGGCTCTTTACGGTTCGTTAAGCATGTTTTGATCGGATACGTCGCAAGAGTCGAGGATCAGCCGATGTCGGAAGCAGCCCGCCACCAAGCCCCGTACGAGCCGGCATCCCGGCCGCAGCCCGGTCCGCTGCGGGATTGGCTGGCGGCGATGAAGGCGGCGACCAATCCGGCCGAGACCCAGCCCGCCGCCGCACCGGCACAGGCCGAGGAGGCCCGCTCGACGGACCAGGGAAAAGCCTGGACCCCGCGCGTCGTGACGCCGGCGCCCGTCGCGGCGGATGCCGCCGAGGCCGACGTCTCGGACCTGATGGCCGAGAACATCATGCTGAAGGCCAAGCTCAAGGTCGAGAGCGACCGCTACGATGCGCTCCAGGGCGTCATCGCCCGCGAGTTGCGCAACCTGCGTGCCCATGTCGAGGCGGAGATGCGCGAGTTCGAGGAGGTGCGCATGGAGCGCGACCGCCTCACCGCCGCCCAGGGCGCGTTCGAGCGGGAGGTCCGCGACCTCCAGGCGAAGATGGCGGCCGATGCCGCGCAACTGACCGAGATGCGGAGCGAGCGCGATCTCTGGGCCGCCCGCGCCGAGGCGCTGGCGCAGCCCATCTTCCAGAAGCGCAGCGTCTGACGCCGCGGAGGCTCCGGTGCGGTCCTGGGACGTCCAGGCCCTCGGAGCCAAGGGATACCGAAACATCGAAGGGCCGCCCCGTGAGGGGCGGCCCTTCCATTGCCGAACCGCTGTATCGTCCGGCCGAAACTGTCGCGTTCGCTTCGAGCGCTAGAAGGCTGCGCCGGAGGCGACGGTCCAGGTCCGGGAGGCCGTGGTGAGCGGCTGATGACAATGAGACACTGGATCACCTCCTTTCGTTCGTTGCGGGTGAGCCGAAGTTAGTCAGCCCCATCCGGTTTGAAAAGGCCCGCGCCCGCGCCCATCCGCCGCTGCCCGCGTCGGCGTCGGGCTGCCGCGGGCGCCCGGCTGGCCTCGGCCCCGCCGGAGGTCTAAAGCTTCGGGCCTTCCCCTCGCGGGGTGCCGCGACGCGAGCGCGCGCCCTGCCCAAAGGCCACGGACCCGCCCCTCCCCATGTCCACAGCCCTGCGGATGCCGGCGCCCGACGAGGCGGCGCTCGACCCGGATGCCATGCGCCAGCCGTTGCCCGACGCCTGGTACTGCGTCGGCCGCGCCGAGTCCCTGAAGCCGGGGGCCCTGCGGGCCGTCGAGCTGAACGGCGAGCAGATCGTCCTCGGCCGCGAGGCGTCCGGCGCCCCCTTCGCGCTTCGCGACCGCTGCCCGCATCGCGGCATGGCCCTGTCGAAGGGCCGCTTCGCGGGCGATGAACTGACCTGTCCGTTTCACGGCTGGCGCTTCGGCACCGACGGGCGCTGCCGCGACGTGCCGACTCTCTCGGCGTCCGACAACGCCGACTTCTCGCGCATCGCGGTGCAGCGCTTTCCCATCCGCGAGAGCGCGGGCTTCGCCTGGGTCAATCCCTATCTCGGGCCGGAAACCGGCTCGCCGCCCGCGGCCCTGCCGGAGCTCGGATTCCAGGCGGCCGGTTCCCTCGTGGTCGAGCTCGTGGTCGAGGCCTCCTTCGACCTGACGACGCTCAGCCTCGTCGATCCCGGCCACGTCGCCTTCGTTCACGATTCCTGGTGGTTCCGCCCCTCCAAGGAGCTGCGCGAGAAGGTGAAGACCTTCACGCCGACACCGCACGGCTTCACCATGACGAGCCACGCCACCACGACGAGTTCACCCGTCTACCGGCTGCTCGGCGGCGTGCCCGCGGTGGAGATCGAGTTCCGCCTGCCGGGCGTGCGGCTGGAGCGGATCGAGGCCGGGGCGAAGCGGGTCGCGAACTACACCTTCGCGACGCCCCTGACCCAGAACCGGACCCTGCTCACCAACGCCCTGTACTGGAACATGCCGGCGCTGAATCTCCTGAAGCCCCTGGCGCGGCCGCTGATGCGCCAGTTCCTCACCCAGGACCAGCAGGTGCTGCAGCACGCCCAGGCCGGCCTCGACCGCAAGCCGACCATGGTGCTGTTCGGCCAGGGCGACCTGCCGTCGCAATGGTACTTCCGCCTCAAGCGCGAGGCGCTCCAGGCCGCCCGCGAGGGGCGGCCCTTCGCCAACCCGCTGGCGCGGCAGGAGCTGCGCTGGCGCTCGTGACCTCCCGGCTCGGCCGCGCCGGGCTGCGAAAGGTCCTGCCAGCTGCGATGCGTGGCCGCGCCGCTTGATCGGCGCGCCGCAGCCGCCATCTCGGGTCCATGAAACGGCACAGTTTGATCAAGGCGTTGAGCGCCGCCACGGTGATGACGCTCGGCGGGGTCGGCTATGCCGCCCATAAGCGTGGGCGAAACCCCTATTACCGCGGGCCGCGCAGCGACCACTTCGACGGCGCCCGCTTCCACGGCCCGGACCAGCCGGCGGACAAGACCCTCGGCGACCTGGCCCGCTGGCGCTCCCGGCGCGGGGTCGACAGCCCCCTTCGCCAGGCCTGGCCGGCCGCGCACCCGAGTCCCTACGCCCCCGACAGGCCCCCGGAGCGCGTCTCGGGCCTGCGCGTCACCCTGATCGGCCATGCGAGCTACCTGTTCCAGGTCGCCGGCCGCAACATCCTGGTCGATCCCGTCTATGCCCACCGGGCGAGCCCGGTGAAATTCGCCGGCCCCAAGCGCGTGAACCCGCCGGGAATCGCCTTCGCGGACCTGCCCCCGATCGACGCGGTGCTGATCACCCACAACCATTACGACCACCTCGACGGGCCGGCGGTGGCGCGGCTCTGGCAGGCGCACCAGCCGCTGATCCTCGCCCCCCTCGGCAACGAGGCGATCCTGCGCGCCTACGACGACACCCTGCACGTGGAGACCCGCGACTGGGGCCAGTCGGTGGATCTCGGCGGCGGCCTGACCATCCACCTCACCCCCGCCCACCATTGGTCGGCCCGCGGCCTCAACGACCGCCGCATGGCTCTGTGGTGCTCCTTCGTGCTCACCACCCCGGTGGGCGTGCACTACCATTCGGGCGACACCGGCCTGCGCGACGGGGCGACGTTCCGGGAGGCCCGCACCCGGTTCGGGCCGCCGCGCCTCGCCACCCTGCCGATCGGGGCCTACGAGCCGCGCTGGTTCATGAAGGACCAGCACATGAACCCGGCCGAGGCCGTCGAGGCCGGGCTCCTGCTCGGTGCCGACCAGATGCTCGGCCACCACTGGGGCACCTTCCAGCTCACCGACGAGGGGATCGAGCAGCCGGTCGAGGCCCTGGCGCAGGCCTGCGCCGAGCGGGGCATCTCGCCGGAGCGCTTCCTCGCCATGCGGCCGGGTCAGGTCTGGGAAGGGTAGGATGCGCCTGCCCGGATCGGAGGTCGGACGCCGTCGATCCGGGCGCCGTGCCGTCAGAGGATGAAGCGGCTCAGATCCGCGTTCGCCGCGAGGCTCTCGACCCGGGCGCGCACGTAGGCGGCGTCGATCGCCACGGTCTCGCCGGAGCGGTCGGTGGCCGTGAAGGAGATCTCGTCGATGACGCGCTCCAGCACGGTCTGGAGCCGGCGCGCGCCGATGTTCTCCACCGAGTTGTTCACGTCGACGGCGACGCGGGCCAGGGCGTCCACCGCGTCCGCGCTGAATTCGAGGGTGACCCCCTCGGTCTTCATCAGCGCCACCGTCTGCTTCAGCAGGCTCGCCTCCGTCGAGGTGAGGATCTGGCGGAAATCCTCGACGGTCAGCGGCTGCAGCTCGACGCGGATCGGCAGGCGGCCCTGCAGCTCCGGCAGGAGGTCGGAGGGCTTCGAGACGTGGAAGGCGCCCGAGGCGATGAACAGGATGTGGTCGGTCTTCACCGGCCCGTGCTTCGTCGCCACGGTGGTGCCCTCGATCAGGGGCAGGAGATCGCGCTGGACGCCCTCGCGGGAGACGTCGGCCGAGGAGCGGCCCTCGCGGGCGCAGATCTTGTCGATCTCGTCGAGGAAGACGATCCCGTTGTCCTCGACCTCGCGGATCGCCTCCTGCGTCAGGGATTCGGCGTCGACGAGCTTGTCGGATTCCTCGGCGAGCAGCGGCGCGTAGGCGTCGCGCACGGTCATCCGGCGCGGCTTGCCCTTCTGACCGCCCAGCGCCTTGCCGAGCATGTCGCCGAGGTTGACCGCGCCCATCGAGGCGCCGGGCATGCCGGGGATCTCGAACATCGGCAGGCCGCCCGGGGCGCCGCCCGCGAGCTCGATCTCGACCTCCTTGTCGTCGATCTCGCTCGCCCGCAGCTTCTTGCGGAAACTGTCGCGGGTGGCCTGGCTCGCCGTCGGGCCGACGAGGGCGTCGAGGATGCGGGCCTCGGCGGCCGCCTCCGCCTTGGCCTTCACCGAACGGCGCTTCTCCTCGCGCTTGAGGCCGATGCCGACCTCCACGAGGTCGCGCACGATCTGCTCCACGTCGCGGCCGACATAGCCGACCTCGGTGAACTTGGTGGCCTCGATCTTGAGGAAGGGGGCGCCGGCGAGGCGCGCCAGGCGGCGGGCGATCTCGGTCTTTCCGCAGCCGGTCGGCCCGATCATCAGGATGTTCTTCGGGGCGACCTCCTCGCGCAGGGGGCCGGTGAGCTGCTGGCGGCGCCAGCGGTTGCGCAGCGCGATGGCGACGGCGCGCTTGGCGTCGGCCTGCCCGACGATGAAGCGGTCGAGTTCCGAGACGATCTCGCGGGGGGAGAAGGTGGTCATCACGCTCCGATCGGGTGCGGCAGCCGGGCTGCCAGGGGGCGGGGGAGGGCGCGCAGGAGCAGCGCGCGCAAGGGGTGCCAGCCGGCGCTGAGCGCCAGGATGAAGGCCCCGAGGGTAAGGAGGCTCAGGGGAACGGTGCTGCCGGCGAATCCCGCCTCGCGCACCAGGGCGCCGAGGGCGAGGCCGGCATAGACGAGGCCGGAGACGAGGAGGGCGCGCCGGTCCACCGCCAGGGCGATGCCCGCGAGGCCGAGGACGATGGCCAGCACCCCGAGGGTCGCCGCCTGTCCGCCGCCCGCGGTCAGGCTCCCCAGGATCGGGTGGACGATGAGCGGGGCGGCCAGCAGGTGCAGCCAGAAGGCGATGTCGGTGCGCCGGCTGACGCGGGCCGGATCGGCCAGATCGAAGCGCATGGCGAGCGCGAACACGCCGAGCCCGGCGGCGATGAACAGGCCGTCGCGGGCGGCGCGCGTCAGGTCCGGTGCCGCGGCGAGCAGCAGCCCGAAGACGAGGGCGCAGAGGGCCGCCGCCCCGGCCGCCACCGTGATCGGCACCGCGAAGCGCCGGTAGTGCAGGGTCACGAGGAGGAGGGTCGCCAGGGCGCCGCCGATCAGCGGAAGCGGCCCGAGCCGGGGATCGGCCGTCAGGTCGAGGAGGGTCGGCCAGCTCGCGCCGGCCCGGCCCGGGCCGGCGAGCGCGAAGGCGGCCGCCGACTGCACCGCCAGGGCGAAGACCACCAGCAGGACGATGCTCGGCAGCGCCATCCGGCGCCGGCGGGTGAAGAACTCGGCGAGGCCCCAGGCCAGGGCCGCGATCAGGGCGTAGCCGGGCGCCGGCCCCAGCGCCGACAGGCCGAAATGCGCGCAGGCGCCGAGGAACAGGAACAGGCCGAGGGTGACGAAGATGTCGGCGAAGCCCGAGACGAAGCGCAGGCGCTCGTCGTCGCGCGGCTCGTCGATCCCGGCTCCCCGCGGCGGGTCCGCCCGCGACAGGCGGTCGAGGGAAGCGGCCTGGATCTCGGTGATGATGCCCTCGGCCACGGCGCGGCGAAGGTGGTCGGCGGTGATCACGACGGAACCTCGCGGTGGGTCGCCCCGGGGAAAGCCGGGGCGATGCCGCGTCGGGCGGGAGAGGGGGCTGGCTGACGCACGCCCCCGACTTAAGCGCGTCGCGCCGCCCTTTCCAGTCGTTCCCGCGTCTCAGGCGGCCCGGATCGAGCCGACGAAGCGCGTGACCTCGCCGTCGAGGGCGCTGGAACGGCGGGCGAGCTCGGCCGCGGAGGCCAGGACCTGCGCGGCCCCGGCGCCGACCTCCACCGCCGCGCCCTGGACCTCGGCCATGGTCTCGGTGACGTCGTGGGTGCCGCGGGCGGCGTCGCTGACGCTGCGGGCGATCTCCTGGGTGGCGACCTGCTGCTCCTCGACCGCGGCCGCGACGCCGAGGGCGATGCTGTGCACGCTGCCGATGGTGGTGCCGATCTCGCGGATCGCCTCCACCGTCTCCCGCGTGGCGGCCTGGATCATGCCGATCTGCGCCGTGATCTCGTCCGTGGCCTTGGCGGTCTGGGCCGCGAGGGTCTTCACCTCGGTGGCGACGACCGCGAAGCCGCGCCCCGCCTCGCCGGCCCGGGCCGCCTCGATGGTGGCGTTCAGCGCCAGGAGGTTGGTCTGGCCAGCGATGTTCGAGATCAGGGCGACGACGTCGCCGATGCGGGCCGCGCCCTCGGCGAGGGCCTCGACGCGGGCATTCGTCCGGTGGCTGCTCTCGACGGCGGTCGCCGCGGCCGCCGAGGTCTGGCCGACCTGCTGGCCGATCTCGTTGGCGGTGGCGGCGAGCTCCTCGGTGGCGGCGGCCACCGCCTGGACGTTCTGCGCCGTCTCCTGGGCGGCGCGCATCACCGCGGCCGATTGCCGGTTGGTGCGCTCGGCCTGGCTCGACATCGTCCGCGCGGTCTCCTCCATCGCGGCGGCGGCATCCGAGAGGTCTCCGACCAGGCCCCCGACGCTGCCCTGGAAGCGGTCGGCGAGTTCGGTGCGCTCGCTGCGGCGGCGGCTGGAGGCGAGGCCGGCGGCCTCGTCCTGCGTCGCCCGCAGGGCCGCGGTCTCCTGCATCGAGCGGGCGAAGACCTGCATGCTGGCCCAGATCCCGCCGATCTCGTCCCGGCCCGGCTTGACCGCCGGAAGGTCGAGCTGGCCCTCGGACAGGCGCCGGATCGCGGCGGTGACGCGGCCGAGGGGCGCGGCGATCTGGCGGTGGCCGATGACGACGCCGAGCACCAGGCTCGCGAGGGTGCCGCCGACGGCGAGGCCGATCAGCAGGGTCAGGCGGCTGGCGTAGAGGGCGTCGGTGGCGGCATCGATCGCCGCGACCTGGGCCTGACCGCTGGCCACCAGGGCGTCGATGGAATCCTGAAAGGCCTGCCGGTTGGCGCGGTTGGCCTCGTTGAAGCCGAGATCCGCCGCCGCCTTCGGGGCGATCGCGGTCCCGGCCCGGGCGATCTCCTGGCGCAGGGTGGTGAAGGTGGCGGCGCCCTCGGCGACGCGCGCGAACTGCGCGCCCTCGGCCTCCTGCACGCGCCGGCCCAGGGCGGCGAGGAGGTCGTTCATCGCCGTCAGGTTCAGGCGCATCCGGTCGGCGTATTTCTGTGCGTCGGCGGTGTCCTTGGCGGCGTAGACGCCGCGGGATTCGAGCACGACGTTGCTGACGAGACGGTTGACGTTGGCCGCGTCGAGGGCCTGGCGGGCCGCGTGCCGGGATTCGACCATCGCGTCGTTGAAGGCCGAGAGGGTGCCGATCCCGATGCCGGCGACCAGCAGGGTGATCGCCCCGCAGGCCAGGACGAACATCAGTATCTTCGCCTTGATCGTCATGTTCGAGACCCTGCTCGGAGCTTTGATACAAGCTGGTAAGCAGTGTCTCGAAAACTTCGGTTAACGGACCGGCACTTCGTCAGATTTCGGACGTCTCCAGCGCTTCGATGACGAGGCTGTCATTCGTGTAGACGCAGATTTCGGCCGCGATCCGCATGGCGCGGCGAACGATCTCTTCCGCGTCGTGGGTACTGTCTTCCAGCGCGCGGGCAGCGGACAGGGCGTAGTTCCCGCCCGAGCCGATCGCCATCACGCCGCACTCCGGCTCCAGCACGTCGCCCGCGCCCGAGAGCAGCAGGCTGACCTCCTTGTCGGCCACCAGCATCATCGCCTCCAGGCGGCGCAGGTAGCGGTCGGTGCGCCAGTCCTTGGTCAGCTCGACGCAGGCCCGGGTCAGCTGCCCCGGATATTGCTCGAGCTTGGCCTCCAGCCGCTCGAACAGCGTGAAGGCATCGGCCGTGGCGCCCGCGAAGCCGCCGATCACCGAGCCCTTGGCGAGGCGCCGGACCTTGCGGGCATTGCCCTTGACGATGGTCTGGCCGAGGCTGACCTGCCCGTCGCCGCCGATCACCACCCGGCCGCCCTTGCGGACCATTAGGATCGTCGTGGCGTGCATCTGCGGCGGACCGCTCGCTTCGGAATGGGACAAGGCAGGCTCCGGTTCGGTTCTGAACCCCGCTCACGTAGTCGCTCGCCGGGTCCACTCCAAGCGTCGCCGGGATCCCGGCCTATTCGGGATAGCGCGGAAAGGCCGGCAGCGCGTCGAACCGGCCGAACCATGCGGGGGCGTCCGCGACCTGGATGCGGATCGACGGGGGCAGGGCGTCGGGATCGTCCAGGGTCGCCGTGTGAAAGTCGACCTGGCCGGGAAAGACCGCCTCGTTGCGGTAGAACAGGTTGGTGCCGCAGGTCCCGCAGAACTCGCGGACGACGCCGGGCGAGGATTCGTAGGCCGTGGGCGTGCCGGTGATCGTGATCCGATCGTTCGGGAACAGCGCGAAGCCGACGACCGGCGCGCCCGAGGACCGCCGGCAATCGGTGCAGTGGCACAGGGCGCTGTGGCTCGGCTCACCCTCGGCCGCGTAGTGGATGGCGCCGCAGCGGCAGCGTCCGGTCAAGGCCATGCGGATTCCCCCTCGCTCGCGCCCGTTGTCCCCGAGGGGGCCGAGTCGCGCAAGGGGGGCCCTGCACCGAGGGGCGTCCTGCACCGAGGGGCGCCCTGCACAAAGTCGCGCCCTGCGCCCAGCGAGCCGCCCTACACGACGACGGTGATCCGCTTCGCCGCCCGGGTCAGGCCGGTATAGAGCCAGCGCGCCCGGTGCTCCCGGAAGGCGAAGGATTCGTCGAACAGCACGACGTCGTCCCATTGCGAGCCCTGCGCCTTGTGGACCGTCAGGGCGTAGCCGTAGGTGAATTCGTCGGTCTCGCGCTTGAGGAAGGCCGGGATCTCCTCCTCGGAGCCCGACATCACGGCCTTGAGCACCTTGATGTCCACCGGCCGGCGGCGCAGGGCCGGGTCGTCCTCGGGCACCACGTCGAGGCGCACCGTGTCGGCGCGCGGCGAGGAACGCTGGGCGTGCACGGTCCAGGTCGAGCCGTTCAGGAGGCCCTTGGTGCGGTCGTTGCGCAGGCAGACGAGCTTCTCGCCCACCGCCGGCATCGGGTCGGTGTGGCCGGCGAGCTCGCGCAGGCGGTTGTTGTAGAGCCGCCGGGTCTTGTTCATGCCGACCAGCACCTGGTCGGCCTGGAGCACCACGGCCGGGTCGATGGAGCGGCGCGAGACGATGCGGCTCTCGCCGTACTCGCCGATCGACAGGCGCCCGCCCTCGCGCACCGTCATCGCCATCCGGACGATGGGGTCGTCGGCGGCCTGCCGGTGGACGTCGGTGAGCATCACGTCGGGTTCGGCCTCGGTGAAGAAGCCGCCGCCGCGCACCGGCGGCAGCTGCGCCGGGTCGCCGAGCACCAGCACCGGCCGGTCGAAGGACAGGAGGTCGTTGCCGAGGTCCGAATCCACCATCGAGCACTCGTCGATGACGATGAGCTCGGCCTTCGAGACCGGCCCGGTCCGGTTCAGGGTGAAGGCCGGGCCGCCATCCTCGGTCTCCTTGGTGCGGTAGATCAGGCTGTGGATCGTCGCCGCGTCGTGGCAGCCCTTCTGGCGCATCACCGACGCCGCCTTGCCCGTGAAGGCGCCGAACACCACCGTGCCGTCGACGTCGTCGGCGATGCGCCGCGCGAGGGTGGTCTTGCCGGTGCCGGCATAGCCGAACAGGCGGAAGACCTGGGGGCCGCCGGATTTGCGCCAGTCCGAGATCGCCTTGAGGGCCGCGTCCTGCTGGGGGGCGAAGCGGGTCGGCAGATCGGTCTCGGTGGCGGTCTTGCCGTCGGTCTCGGCCATCAGAGCACCGAGGCCCGCTGGAGGTCGAAGAGGTCGGCGCCACGCGCGGCGAACAGGTCCTCGAGGGCATCGCCCCCGGATTCCTGCGCGAAGGCGTACTCGGCTTCCGAGATCGGCACCGCCTGGAGGAAGGCCAGCGCCGTATCGGCCGCGGGGAGCGCCTGCAGGCGGGCCTCGAACAGGGTCGGCGGCACGAACAGGACGTGGGCCAGGCTCGCCGAGAGGCCGGTGAGCAGGCCGGGGAAGACGATGCCGGGAGCCAGGAACCAGCGCCCGTCGATGACCTGGAAGGCGCAGGCCGCCAGCATCCGCGCCACGTCGGGATCGGTGCCCACGCCCAGGATCTCGCAGCGCCCGGGGAATTCCGCGCCGTCCCGGTAGAGCAGGTGGTTGGCCAGCGTCACCGTCGCGCAGGCGGTGAGTCCGGGACGCGGCGCGTCGCGGCAGGTCAGGATGTCGACGTGGCTGCGGCCGGTCTCGTCGGCGTGCCGGGCGACGGAGGGCGCGCCGCCGAAGGCGCCCGCCAACATCCGCGCCACCGCGCGGTTGGCCTCGGTGATGTCCGCCGGAGGGGCGGCCGGGGCGCTCACGGCCAGCGCACCGTCGGGGGCAGCGACGACAGGATCGAGGCGACGTTGCCGCCGGTCTTCAGGCCGAAGATTGTGCCGCGGTCGTAGAGCAGGTTGAACTCGACGTAGCGCCCGCGCCGGACCTGCTGCTCCAGCCGGTCCTCTTCGGTCCAGGGCGTCGCCAGGTTGGCGCGCACGATGGCCGGGTAGGCCTTCAGGAAGGCCCCGCCGACGTCGCGGGTGAAGGCGAGGTCCGCCTTCGGGTCACCGGTCCAGTGATAATCGTAGAAGATCCCGCCGATGCCGCGCGGCTCGTTGCGGTGCTTGAGGTGGAAGTACTCCTCGCACCAGGCCTTGTAGCGGGCGTAGTCGGCGGCCGGGGCATGGGCGTCGCAGGCTTCCCGCATGGCCGCGTGGAAGGCCAGAGAATCGGGGTCGTCCTGGGTCCGGCGCCGGTCGAGCACGGGGGTCAGGTCGGCGCCGCCGCCGAACCAGGTCTTCGTGGTCACCACGAAGCGGGTGTTCATGTGCACGGTCGGCACGTTGGGGTTCCAGGGATGCGCGATCAGCGAGATCCCGGTGGCGAAGAAGCGCGGATCCTCGGCGGCGCCCGGCATCTGGGCGCGGAATTCCGGGGCGAACTCACCGTGCACGGCCGAGACGTGGACGCCGGCCTTCTCGAAGACCCGGCCCTTGATCATCGCCATGGTGCCGCCGCCGCCGGGCGCGCCGCTGTGGTCGGTGCGCTGCCAGGGCGTCTTCACGAAGGTGCCGGGCTCGGCCGGCGCGTCCGGGTGGAACGGCCCGGTCGCCTCCGCCTCCAGGGTCTCGAGGGCGGCGACGATCCGGTCGCGCAGGGTGGTGAACCACGCCGTCGCCTCGGCCTTGACGGCGTCGCGCTCGGCCTCGGGCAGCGGGGGGACGGAGGATTCGGGCATGGTCATGCCGGGGATGTCCCATCCCGCCGCCCGGCCGTCAATTCACCGGGCCGCGGTCGGGTCGCGGCGCTCAATCCTTGACGGACATCAGCAGCCGCTCGGTCTTGGCGTCCTCGATCCGGTTGACCATGCGCCGGCCCTCGTGGACGTCGCGGATGGTCTTGGTGGCGGTGATGCAGGACTGCACCAGCATGATCGTGCCCATGGCGAGGTAGCCCTTGATCCAGATGTCCATCGGCATGAACAGGATCCCCGCGGCCACCATCACGGCGGAGCCGAGGAACGAGGCGTAGGTGAAGGCGACCCAGGCGCCGGAATGCTGCGTGGTCTCGTTGGTCATGGGGATTCTCCTCGGGGCGGGGTGATTTCGGAAGGCGGGATCGGCGATGAAGCGCGCTGCGCAGTCCCTCTCCCCCGCAGAGGGGGAGGGGCCGCTTGCGCAGCCGCTGCGCGGCGGTCAGGCGGCCGGCTGACGGGACGCGTCGGCCCGCGCGCGCAGGCGGTCGAGGATGGCGGAGGGAGCGGGGCGGGCGCTCGGGCCGAAGCCGGCGCGCTCCATCCGCTCGGCGATGTCGGCGCCGGGCTCGGCCTCGCGCAGGGCCTCCTCGGTGTCGTCGGCCTCGGCCTGGCGGCTGCGCAGGCGGGCCAGCGTCGCCTCGGCCTCCTTCAGCGTGGCCCGGTCCTGCGGGTCCGGGCTGATCCGCAGGCGCCGGGCGGTCTCGGCCGCGGCGGCGAGGCGGCGGCCCCGTTCGAGCTCCGCCTGGCGGCGGGTGGCGTCGGCGACCTTCGCGCGGATGCGGGCCAGTTCGGCGGCGAAGCGGGTCCGGGCGGTGCGGATCGCGTCGCGCTCGGCCTCCAGTTCGGCGATCGCCTCGGCCGCCTCCGCCGCGAGGTCGTCGCGGCCGGACTGGAGCGCCGCCACGGCGCGGGTCTCGAGGTCGGCGGCGCGGGCCTCGACCTCCGCGAGGCGGCGTTCCTCGGCCCGGTCGCCGGCCACCGAAGCGGCCAGCGCCTGACGGCTGCGCTCCAGGGCGGCGCGGGTCTCACGGATCTGCTGGTCGAGGATCAGGAGGGCGTTGCGGTCGAAGAGGTCCTCCTCGGCGCGGGCGGCGGCGCCGCGGGCGAGGGTCCGAAACAATCTGAGCATCGTCGGGCTCCGGGTGAGTGGCTGCTGTCCACCCCCCGGTTGTCGCACGGTTTGAACAGTGTTCAAGTGCGATATTGCACGGCGTTCAATCCGCCCGCGGAAAACCCTCCGTCTGGCGCAGGGCCTCGCCCAGGATCATGGCGGCGCAGACCGCGACGTTGAGCGAGCGCAGGTCGGGGCGGATCGGCACCACCACCCGGGCCTCCGCCGCGGCGTGGACGATGTCGGGCACGCCGGCGGATTCCCGGCCCATCAGCAGGCAGTCGCCGTCGCGATAGGCGAAGTCGGTGTAGGGCAGGGCGCCCCGCGTGGTGGCGAGGACGAGGCGGATGTTCTCCGCCTGCCGCCAGGCCGCGAAGGCGTCCCACGAGCGGTGGCGGGTGACGGCGACCCGGTCGAGGTAGTCGAGGCCCGCGCGGCGCAGGTGCCGGTCCGAGACGTCGAAGCCCGCGGGCTCGATGATCTCGACGGCCGCCCCGAGGCAGGCGGCCAGGCGCAGGAGGGTGCCGGTGTTCTGCGGAATGTCGGGCTGGTAGAGGGCGAGGCGGAGCATCGGCGGCGTCCCAACGGGGCTGGCGGGTCCGTGCGGCATCGCTCCCCGGTTGGCAGGCGGTCAAGGCGGCATAGCTAAGAGGGCGCTGCAGCAACCGGATGGTCTCATGTTTCTCGATTGGCTCGAGCGCCGGATCGACACCTTCGCGCCGTTCGACGACGGCCGCATGCCGCCCAAATCCGTGCTCGGCTTCGCGAGCTTCTACCTCCGGCCGATCCGCGGCGCCCTGGCGATCCTGTTCGTGGTCGCGGTGCTGGCCGGGTCGGTGGAGGCCTCGCTCTACCTGCTCATGGGCTGGTTCATCGACCTCCTCAACAAGGCCGACCGCGCGACCCTGTGGCAGGAGCACGGCACCGGCCTGATGCTGGCGGCCGGCCTCCTGCTGGTGGTGCGCCCGATCACGATCTGGCTGCACGAGATCCTGTCGAACCAGTTGATCGTGCCGCAGGCGACGAACCAGATCCGCTGGCGCACGCACCTCTACACCCTCGGCCACTCGCTCTCGTACTTCCAGGCGGACTTCGCCGGGCGCCTCGCCAACCGGGTGGTGCAGGTCGGCCCGGCGGTGCGCGAACTCGCGGTCGTGTTCATCGACACCCTGCTCTACGTCGCGATCTACGCGGTGACGGCGGTCGGCCTGTTCGGATCGATCTCGCTCTGGCTCGCCCTGCCGGTGGTGGTCTGGATCGCGGCCTACGCCGCCCTGACGCGCTGGTTCGTGCCGCGCGCCCGGTCCCGCTCGCTCCTCACCGCCGACACCCGCTCGGCCCTGATCGGACGCATCGTCGACAGCTACACCAACATCCTCACGGTGAAGCTCTTCGCCCGCGACCGCGAGGAGCGCGCGGCGGTGCGCGACGCCGTCGACGTGCACACCAAGGCCTATCTGCACCAGTTCCGGCTAGTGAGCAGCACCACCACCCTGCTCGGCCTCCTCAACAGCCTGCTGATCCTCTCCACCGCCAGCGTCTGCGTGATCCTGTGGCAGCGCGGCGGCATGACCACCGGCGAGGCCTCGGCCGGCCTCGCCCTGGTCCTGCGCCTGATGGCGATGTCGGGCTGGGTGATGCAGACCGTGCGGGGCATCTTCGAGAATGTCGGCGTCATCCAGGAGAGCATGCAGACGATCGCCCGTCCGCACGCCATCACCGACCGGCCCGATGCCGGGACCCTGACGATCACGGGCGGCGACATCCGCTTCGAGAACGTCGGCTTCCATTACGGCCGCGACGACGCCTCGATCATCGCGGGCCTGAACCTGCACATCCGGCCGGGCGAGAAGGTCGGGCTCGTCGGCGTCAGCGGCGCCGGCAAGACCACGATCACCGCGCTGCTCCTGCGCCTGCACGACCTGGAGAGCGGCCGCATCCTCGTGGACGGCCAGGACATCGCCGGGGTGACGCAGGGGTCGCTGCGCAGCGCCATCGCCATGGTGACCCAGGACACCTCGCTGCTGCACCGCTCGATCCGCGACAACATCGCGTATGGCCGCCCCGACGCCACCCTGGCCGAGGTCGAGCGGGCCGCCCGCCTCGCCCAGGCCGACGGCTTCATCCGCGACCTCGTCGACCACAAGGGCCGCACCGGCTACGACGCTCAGGTGGGCGAGCGCGGGGTGAAGCTCTCCGGCGGCCAGCGCCAGCGCATCGCCATCGCGCGGGTCATCCTGAAGGACGCCCCGATCCTCATCCTGGACGAGGCGACCTCCGCCCTCGATTCGCAGGTGGAGGCGGCGATCCAGGAGAGCCTCGATACCCTGATGGAGGGCAAGACGGTGCTGGCCATCGCGCACCGCCTCTCGACCATCGCGGCCCTCGACCGCCTGATCGTCCTCGATTCCGGCCGGGTCATCGAGGAGGGCACCCATGCCGAACTGATCGCCGGCGGGGGCCTCTATGCCCGCCTGTGGGAGCGCCAGTCGGGCGGATTCCTGGCTGACGGCCTCGCCACCCGGCCCTACGAGGCCGCCGCCGAATAGGCGGTCCGGGCTCGTCCGGCGGGGTTTCGGACGCCCGCGCGGCGTCCGGTTCCGGGACATCCGTGCTGCACCGCACATGCGGGACGCGCGGACTGCCGGGGCATTGGGCAGAGGCCGCGTCCGAAGGCGAGGCGGAGCCGTAAAAACCGCTGCGTCAAGAGGGATTTAGGGTCGAAATGCGCAGGCGTTAAGCAAACCCTGCCTGTTTCATGTCCATCCTGCATAGCAGACCGGCCGCATCGCCTCTCGTGCTGCGCTGCGGCAAAGCCTACATCGGGTCCATGGCGACGGGGCGATTGGCCTCGTGGCACGAACCGTTTTCGGACCCGACTCCCATGGTACACGCAATCATCAACCACATCCGCTCCTCTTGGAAGGAGCACGCCTCGGTCCGCGAGATCGCGAACCTGACCGACCGGCAATTCGCCGATATCGGCGGCGACCGCCTCGACAGCCGCCTCCTCGACAAGGCGCGCCGCCACCGGGTGCGCGAGACCGGCCAGTTCCACAAGTCGGTGGGTGTGTTCTCCTACCCGACCGCCTAAGATCATCCGCGTTCGGCGGCCGTCGCAGGGACGGGCGCCGCAACGCCGATCGAGGTCCAGCGCTTGAGGGCACGCAACCGACGGCCGGGGAGGCCCGTGCGTCTTCTGGCCGGCCTCGCGGCGCTCTGCCTGCCGCTACGGGCCGCTGCTCCGGCCGCCGAGCCGATCGTCATCACCGTCGATCCGAAGGCGACCACCCTTTCCTCGAAGCCCGCTTCGAAGCCCCCCGTCAGCCATGTCGTCGTCGCCACCCTACCGGCGGCCCTGGCCCTGCGCCGGACCTGGCGCCGGTCGGACCCGCGCCTGGCGATCGCGATCGCCCTCGCCCCCGGACTGCACCGCCTCTCCGAGCCGGTCCGCTTCGGACCCGAGGATGGCGGCACGGCCGCCGCCCCCCTGGTGGTGCGCGGAAGTCCCGACGGCACCACCCGCCTCGTCGGCTCCGTCCCCCTCTCGCCCGCGCCCGACGGCATCCCCTCCGACCTGCGCGCCCGCCTGCCGGCCGCCGCGCGCGCGCAGATTCGCGCCTATCGGCTGCCCGCCGCGGCCGGGATCGATCCCCGCATCCAGGAACCCCGGACCCTCGCGCATCGCGATGCCCGGGTGAACCTCGCCGTGTTCGATAGCGCCGGGGCGCTCTGGCCGGCGCGCTGGCCGAATGCCGGCTGGGCCAAGGTGGCGGCCGCCAGCGGGGCCGGTGCGGACTTCACCGCGGCCGACGGGCGCATCGAGGGCTGGCGCGGCGAACCCGACCTCTGGGCGGAGGGGTACTGGCACTGGGACTGGCTGTTCGAGGCTTTCCCGGTCGTCGGCCTGGATTCCGCGGCCAGGCGCCTGACCCTGGGCGCACAGCCCTACGAGGGCATCGCCAAGGGCGCCCGCTACCGGATCGTCCACGCGCTGGGCGAACTCGATGCGCCCGGCGAGTGGTGGCGCGACGCCGGCTGGGGCGTCCTCCTGGTCTGGCCGCGCGATCCCGCCGGTGCGATCGAGGTGGCGGTCACCGACACCCTGCTGGCGGTCGAGGGCGCGTCCCATCTGCGCTTCGAGGGTCTGGCCCTCGAACAGGCGCAGGGCGACCTCGTCCGGGTCGCCGATGCGACCGATGTGGTGATGACCGGCGCACGCCTGGGCCGGACCCCCAGCCGGGCCCTGTCGATCGCGCGCGCGACCGCCAGCGGACTGGCGGCCAGCACCGTCGCCGAGACCGGCATCGGCGCCGTCCTCTTGTCGGGCGGTGACAGGGCGACCTTGAGCCCCGCCGGGCTCTTCGTCCGGGATTGCCGGATCCGCGACTACGCCCAACTGGCCCGGACCCAGAGTCCGGCGATCACGGTCGAGGGCGTCGGGCAGGTCGTGGAGGGCAACTACATCCACGACACCGACGAGTACGCCATCCTGCTGCGGGGCAACGACCATCGGGTCGCCCGGAACGAGATCGCCCGGGTCCTGTCCGGCTCGACCGATAGCGGCGCCATCTATTCCGGCCGCGACTGGACCGCCCGGGGCACGGTGATCGAACACAATTACCTGCACGACATCCGCGCCGCGCCGGGCTTCGAGATCAAGGGCGTCTACCTCGACGACATGGCGAGCGGCGTCACGGTGCGCGACAACCTGTTCGTGCGGGTCGACCAGCCGGTCTTCCTCGGCGGCGGCCGGGACAACCGCGTCGCCGACAACCTGTTCGTGGAATCGAGCCCGGCGATCCACGTCGATGCCCGCGGCCGGACCTGGGCCAGCGACGCGATCACCGATCCGCAATCGGAGCTGCGCGCCGCCTACGCGGCGATGCCGGTCGGCTCCAAGCCCTGGCGCGCCCGCTATCCCGGCCTCGCCACGATCCTGCGGGACGATCCGGCGGCCGCGCGCAACACCATCGCGGGGAACGCCTTCCTCGGGAGCGAGCCCGTCCGGTTCGGCGACGGCGCCCGCGCCGACGAGCAGGTCCTCACCGGCAACCGTGGCCCGGACGGCCTGCGCCTGCCCTCCGGCGCCCCCGCGAACGGCCCGGCGCGCTTCGACACGGTGCTGGACGCCGCCGGCATCGCGATCCGCACCCGGGACTACGCTCCCCTGGACCGCGACGCGCGCCTGCCGCCACCCTCCGACAAGCGGCCCTGACCCGCTCGCCCGCCCGCTGGGCCGCTTCGCCGGGACGGGCATTTCGCCTCGTGAATCGGTCCCGTGGGCGGGTCCGTTAGCGTATGTTGAGGCGGGCCGGCGGAGGGCTGGTATCCGAGGGGCCCGCGACCGGGGAAGAGCGTGACCGGGTTTTGGATGCTTGGCTAAGTATTACCAAGATGATCTGGCCGCCGCCGCCCCGCGGCAGCGGTCCGCTGCTTCCCTCCCCGACCGACGGATTCTTTGATGGATCAACGCATCCCGGGCTGCTAGGCGCCACGGATCGCGCAGATGTCGGTTGCCGGGCACGCGCCCCGGCAGGGAAGGGCATGTCATGCATATCGTGATGGTTGGCTCCGGCTATGTCGGCCTCGTCTCGGGCACCTGCCTGGCGGATTTCGGGCACCAGGTGATCTGCGTCGACAACGATGCGGGCAAGATCGACCTGCTGAAGGCCGGGCGCATGCCGATCTACGAGCCGGGCCTGGAAGCCCTGGTGGCCGAGAACGTCCGCCACGGCCGCCTCAGCTTCTCCACCGATCTCGCCGGCGCGGTCGCCGATGCCGACGCGGTGTTCATCGCCGTCGGCACGCCGTCCCGGCGCGGGGACGGCTTCGCCGACCTGTCCTACGTCCATGCCGCCGCCCGAGAGATCGCGGGCGCGCTCACCGGTTTCACCGTGGTGGTGACGAAGTCCACCGTCCCGGTGGGAACCGGCGACGAGGTCGAGCGCATCATCCGCGAAACCCGGCCCGAGGCCGACGTGGCGGTGGTGTCGAACCCGGAATTCCTGCGCGAGGGCGCCGCCATCGAGGACTTCAAGCGGCCCGACCGCATCGTCATCGGGGCCGACAACGCCCGCGGCGCCGCCGTGATGGGCGAGGTCTACCGGCCGCTTTACCTCAACCAGGCGCCGATCCTCTTCACGGACCGGCGCACCGCGGAACTGACGAAGTACGCCGCCAACGCCTTCCTCGCCACCAAGATCACCTTCATCAACGAGATCGCCGACCTCTGCGAGCGGGTCGGCGCGAACGTGCAGGAGGTCGCCCGCGGCATCGGCCTCGACAACCGCATCGGGTCGAAGTTCCTGCATGCCGGCCCGGGCTACGGCGGCTCGTGCTTCCCGAAGGACACCGTCGCCCTGGTCAAGACGGCGCAGGATGCCGGCACCCCGATCCGCCTCGTCGAGACGGTGGTCTCGGTCAACGACCAGCGCAAGCGCGCCATGGCGCGCAAGGTGATCCAGGCCTGCGGCGGCTCGGTGCGGGGCAAGACCATCGCGATCCTCGGCCTGACCTTCAAGCCCAACACCGACGACATGCGCGACGCGCCCTCGCTCTCCGTCATCACCGGCCTCCAGGACGGCGGGGCCGTCATCCGCGCCTACGACCCGGAGGGCATGGAGGCCGCCCGCGCGCTCCTGTCGAACGTGGCCTATGCGGGGGACGCCTACGAATGCGCCGCCGGGGCCGACGCGGTGGTGATCGTCACGGAATGGAACGCCTTCCGCGCCCTCGACTTCGCCCGGCTGCGCGCGACGATGGCCGCGCCCGTGCTGGTGGACCTGCGCAACGTCTACAAGGCCGAGGACGTGCGCCGACGGGGCTTCCACTACACCGGCGTCGGCCAGGCCCCGGTCCGGAGCACGCTCCCCGACGCCCACCCCCACGACGACGCCGTGCGACGCGAGTAGGTTCGGACCAGGGCATGCGATACGGCGCGACGAAGACGATCCTGGTCACCGGCGGAGCCGGCTTCCTGGGCTCGCACCTCTGCGAGCGCTTGCTGGAGCAGGGGCACGATGTCCTCTGCGTCGACAATCTCTTCACCGGATCCCGCCGCAACATCGCCCCGCTGCTCGACAATCCGCGCTTCGAGTTCATGCGCCACGACGTGACCTTCCCGCTCTACGTCGAGGTCGACGAGATCTACAACCTCGCCTGTCCGGCCTCGCCGGTGCACTACCAGTTCGATCCGGTGCAGACGGCCAAGACCAGCGTCATCGGGGCGATCAACATGCTCGGCCTCGCCAAGCGGCTGAAGATCAAGATCTTCCAGGCCTCGACCAGCGAGGTCTACGGCGACCCGGAGGTGCATCCGCAGCCGGAGGAATACTGGGGCCGGGTCAATCCGATCGGGTATCGCTCCTGCTACGACGAGGGCAAGCGCTGCGCCGAGACGCTGTTCTTCGACTACCACCGGCAGCACGGCATCGCGATCAAGGTGGCGCGCATCTTCAACACCTACGGCCCGCGCATGCACCCCAACGACGGGCGGGTGGTGTCGAACCTCGTGGTGCAGGCCCTGCGCAACGAGGACATCACCCTCTACGGCGACGGCTCGCAGAGCCGGGCCTTCTGCTACGTCGACGACCTCATCGACGGCGTCCTGCGCCTGATGGAGACCGGCCCCGAGGTCACGGGCCCGATCAACCTCGGCAATCCGGGCGAGTTCTCGATCCGCGAGCTCGCCGACCTCGTGATCGAGCTGACGGGCTCGCGCTCGCGCATCGTCGCCCGCCCGCTGCCGCCCGACGATCCGCGCCAGCGCCGGCCCGACATCACCCAGGCCAGGGCGGTCCTCGACTGGGCGCCGACGGTCTCGCTCCGCGAGGGCCTGATGCGCACGATCGGCTATTTCGACCGCCACCTCGGCGCGAACACCCCCGCCTGACGGGGGCGCTCCGGGCGGCTCAGTCGAGCGCCTCCGCCCCGGTGAGCACGAGGCCGACGAAGGGGCGCGGGCCGATGGCCGCGAGCGCCCGGTCGAGGGTGGCGTAGCGGCTCTGCCCGTGCCGGACGGTGACGAGCACCGCGGTGACGCGAGGGTCGGCCGCCAGGCGCTCGGCGATGGCGTCGGCGCCGATCAGGCCGACATGGATCACCACGAGGTCGTAGGCGTCCTGCGTGCCCAGGATGCTGTCGACGTAGCCGCGCAGGTCGCTGCGCGCGGTCTGGCCGTCCTGCGGGATCAGGGCGAGGCCCGAGCGGTGGCGCACCAGCACGTCCGAGAGGTCGCCCCGGCCGGGCACCTGGCCGCCGCGCCGGGGCGGCAGGCCGACCTCCCGGGTCACGGTGCCGTCGGCGGAGGCGTCGACGAGGAGGACGCGCTCGTTCTCCTGGGCGGCCGAGGCGGCGTAGTCGAGGGCGAGCATCGAGCGGCCGGCGACGTCGTCGGCGGAGGTGACCACGATGACGTGCGGGCGCTTGGCCGGCAGGTCGCGGCGCAGGCGGTTGCGCAGCCGCGTGATCGCGACCTCGTAGGGCCCGCTGCCCAGGCGGTCGGTCCCGTTGCGGGTGCCGCGCGGCAGGGTCGGCAGGAGCCCGAGGACGAGGCGCTGGGTCCGCGTCTCCAGGCGCGTGCGGGAGCGGATGCGCCCGCTGAACTGCTCGGCCATCAGGCTGCCGCCGACGCCGAGCCCGAGGCCGGCGACGAGGGCGGCCGCGAGCACGATGGCGGCGGGCGGACCCTGGCGCCGGGTGGGCGGCAGGGCCGGCGAGATGATGCGCGAGGTCGAGGTGTCGAGCTGCTGCTGCTCCTGCAATTCGCGGGTGCGCACCAGGAAGGCCTCGTAGACGCCGCGCCGGGCATCGACCTGGCGCTCCAGCTCGCGCAGCTTCACGAAGCTGTCGCCGACCTTCAGGGCCTCGGCCTTGCGCTTCTCGAGGGCCTGCGAGAGCTCGGTCACGTTGGCCATGCTGGCGCGGTACTCGTTGCGGATGGCCGCGCCGATGCGCTTCACCTCGGCCTCGAGCTGGTTGCGGGCGCTGCGCACCTGCACGTCGGAGGCGTTCATCGCGGGATGGCGCTCGCCGAGGCTGGTGGCCGCATCGGCGCGCTGGCGCTCGGCCTGGGCGAGCTGGCCGCGCAGCTGCCCGATGGTCTGCGACTGCAGCACCTCCTGGATCGAGTCGAGCTTGGCCGGGTCGCCGCTGGTGGCGCCCTCGATCTGGCGCAGCTTGGCCTGCTGCTCGGCGGCCTTGGCGCGGGCGGCGCCGAGCTGGTCGCTGAGCTGGCCGAGCTGCTGCTCGCTCACGAGCTGGGTGCGCGTCCCCACGAGGTTGTTCTTGGTGCGGAAGGCCTGGGCCGCGGTCTCGGCCTGCTGGACGCCGTCGCGCAATTCGCCGAGGCGGCTGTTCAGCCCCTCGCGCGCCCGCCGGATCGCCTCGGAGCGGTTGCCGATCTCGGTGGCGAGGTAGGTCTCGGCGACGCTCTGGGCGATGCGGGCCGACTTCTCGCGGTCGTTCGACGAGACCGAGACGTCGACGGCGAAGCTGCGCTCGAGGCGCCGGGCCGACATCCGGTCCCGCAGCGCCCGCAGGGCCGTCAGGGCCGGGTCGGCCTCGGGCTCGGCGGCGCGCCCGAGGAGGTGCCCCACCCAGGCGCGGAAGCGGTCGAGGGCGCCGGGCTCGACGAAGTCCGGATCGGCGGCGAGGCGCTGCGAGGCCACGACCTTGCGCAGGACGTCGTCCGACTGGAGCACCCGGAGCTGGCTGTCGACGAGGAGGAGCGTGGATTCGTTGGCCTGGCCCTGCGGGTTGGCCTCGTCCTTGAGCACGGCGAGGCCGCGCGGGTCGATGAGGAGCTGGACCGTCGCGGCGTACTGGGCCGGCAGGGCGAGGAAGCCCGCCGCCAGGCCCAGGAGGACGAGGATCGGCAGGATCACGCTCAGCCAGCGGCGGCGCAGGATGCGGCCGACCTCGCCCATGTCGAGGAACCAGGGCAGGGGCTCGCGCGCGGTCTCCGTGCCGGCACCGAGGTGCTGCAGGATCGCTGGTGGGGCGCGTTCGATGACAGCCATGGACGCTTTCCGTTACGCAATCGACGCGGGGCGGGCGCGGTGTCCGCCGTCCCGGATCGGGACGGTGCGGCCCGTCGAGTCCCGCTCCGGTCGGTCACTCCGGCCGATTCCGGCACGTCGCGCGCCGAATCCAGCCTGTTGCCGGTTCCGTTTCACGAAATGCGCCACGCGCTCGGGACGCCGGCATCCGGGAAGGGCGCGCTCGGCGCCGGCGCCGGCGCGGGCGCGCGGGGATAGGCCGGCACGCGCCCGTCCGGCGGGAGCTGGACCCGGATGAAGGCCAGGAGGCCGGCCAGAGCCAGCACGTTGACGTTCCAATCCTGGAAGATGCCCGGCGTCGTCATGCCGTTGAGCACGAGCATCAGCACGCAGGAGGCGACGAAGCGGCGCCCGCCGAGATCGAGCCTCATGCCCCAGGACAGGGTCGTGAGCAGGACCACCAGGGCGAAGCCGAGGCCGATCAGGCCGGTGCCGGCCCAGGCGCTGAGGAACATGTTGTGCGAGCTCGTGATGAACACGTCCTCGCGTCCCAGGGTCTCGGCCAGGGTCGTGGTCGGGATCAGGAGCTGGATGAAGCGGTCGCCGGCCGAGAAGCCCGATCCGGCGAGGCGGTCCTGCGTCGCCGCGATGAAGGTCGGCCAGAAGGTCGAGCGCCCGGTGCCGTTGGCGAGCTCGATGGCGGGCTTCTGCAGGATGGTGGCGAGGAGGTCGAGGAGGGCCGGGAAGGCCGCGAGGTCGAGCATCAGCAGGACGAAGCCCACCGTGGCCGCCAGGGCGCCGGCGATGCCGATGCGGCGCAGGACGGCGTTGCGCGAGGACATCAGCAGGGCCGGGCCGACCGCCACCAGGGCGCCGGTGCTGGCCGCCGAGCCGGCGATCACGAAGCCCGCGAGGGCCAGCACGAGGTAGGTCCGCCGGCGCCGCTCCGGCGGCCGGAAGATCACCAGGAAGCCCAGCATCGCGCAGACGTAGGGCATCATGTTGTTCTTGGCGGCCGAGAACACGATGCCCTGGGCCAGGCTCTCCAGGATGATCGGCAGCACGGCCACGAGCCAGGCCACGGTGATGATCGCCAGGAGGTCGGCGAAGCGCTGCTCGATGTCGGTCCGGTCGAAGATCACGATCGAGGCGTGGTAGAAGACGTACAGCTCCGCGCTCCGGTAGAGCGTGTAGGGCGGCACGATCGACCAGGCGGCGCTCAGGGTGTTCGCGCCGATCATCAGCGTGAACGGCAGGTAGGGCATCGCGAAGGGCAGCAGCGCGACGCGCCGGTCCAGGGCGATCTTCATGAACAGGTACAGGCCGGTCAGGCCGGTGAGCACCAGCGTGATGATGTTCGACGCGCTGAGGCCTTCCTCCAGCACCGCGTTGCCGTCCTCGCGCGGCACCGTGAAGACCAGGGGCATGAAGGCGAAGGTGCAGACCAGCACCATCGGAAGCACGAGCCGGGCATCGAGCGGGCGGACCGCCACCGCGAGCCGGCGCCGGAGCACCGGGTAGAGCATCGCGAACCAGGCGGGGATCGCCAGGACGAGAAACAGGTTCAGCACGCGTCTCCCTCCCCCATGGCCTGTGGGTCCGACGATGACGACACTTCGGCTGTGAAGCGTTTCACGGGCGTGAATTGCTCCCGAAACGCGGCCGGACTTCGGCATTATCGTAAATGGCAGCAGAACGGACTCGACGACTCCTGGTGGGCGAAGACGGGGTGCGAGAAAAGCTTGTGGACGGCGTCTCCCGGGCCGCTCGGCCCGGCACCGGCCTCGGCCTCGCCGAGCCTGTCCGGGCTGCCGGTCCGATCCTGACGAAGATGTGAATCCCGTCGATCTGGAGACGAACGAGCCTGCGGTTCTAGGGTCGATTGCCTGTATCATGCTCCGCTCTGGAGACGTGGCCCCGCCATGGACCCGACTCGGGCAAGTCGCGTGGCGGAGACGTCGCGCGGTGGGTCGGGTCCGGCCCGCGCAGGTCCGTCGTCCACCGGCGCGCCGCCGACCGTCGAACGAGATGCGATGTCCGAGACGCCGAATTCGCAAGATCCCGCTTCGCAAGATCCCGCTTCGGAAGATCCCGCTTCGGAGGCTTCGGCCTCCGCGATCCCGTGCGACCGGTTCCGCCTGCCCGCCGATCCGGACCGGCGGGCGGGCACCTGGGAGGCGCATCTGGCGTCGATCTACGCGGTGACGGTCGCCCGCGACGCCGACCTGTCGGCGGGCATCGGGCTGACGACCTACAATTTCGGCTCAGTGCTGCTCGGCAGCGTCTCGGCGCCGGCCCAGCGCCTGGAGCGCAACGCCCGCATGATCGCGCGCCAGGGCGTCGACCACATCCTGCTGCAATTCTACACGGTCGGGCAGAGCAAGGTGGAGAATGGGCGCCGGGCCGCCGCGGTGAAGCCGTGGCAGCTGGTCGTCTTCGACATGGCGCAGCCGGTGGTGACCGAGGCGGAAGCGGTCTGTGCCACCAACATCATGCTGCCCCGCGCGCTCCTGGCCGACCACATCGCGACCATCGAGGGCCTGCACGGCCAGTCCCTGGATTACGGCGGCACGCCGGTGCGTCGGCTGTTCCACACCTTCCTGTCGGGGCTCGCCTCCTGTGCCGAGGGCTTGAGCGCCCACGAGGCCCGCCACCTCTCCCTCTCGGCCGCGCATCTCTGCAACGCCTGCTTCCAGCCCGACGAGGGCGCCGCCCGGGCCTCGGACCGGCTGACCAGCATCGCGATCCGCCGCTTCATCGAGGCGGAGCTGGGCTCGGAGGCGCTGGATGCCCCCGCGATCCTCGCCCGGTTCGGCCTGTCCCGCTCGAACCTTTATCGCCTGTTCGAGGCCGATGGCGGAGTCGCCGCCTATATCCGCGAGCGGCGCCTGCTGCGCGCGATGCGCCTGCTGACGGCGCCCGGCGGGAAGCCGCGGGTCTCGGCCGTGGCCTACGCCACCGGCTTCTCCAGCGAGAGCGCGTTCTCCCGCGCGTTCCACCGGCGCTTCGGCGTCCTGCCGCGGGAGACGGGACTGAGCGCGGTCCTGTCCGGCATGGGCCGCGAGGCGCAGCCGGCCCTGGTCTCCTGGATGAAGACCCTCGCGGCCTGACCCCGACGGCCGAGGACGCCCGGCGCCTGGATGAAGCCCTGCGCCCGGATCCGGCGGTTCAGCCGCCCCGGGCCGAACGCCGGCGCATCGTCAGGATCAGGTGCGCGGCCGAGACCGCGTGCCCGATCGTGATGACGAGGGCGGCCCCGGTGATCCCGTACCAGGCGATCAGCGGGACCATGATCGCCAGGGAGACCACGAGGCTGACCACGAAGGCGCGGAAGACCGGGCCGGTGTCTTGGATCGCCCGGAAATACTGGGTCACCATATCGCGCAGGAAGATGCAGGCGACCGCGAGCGCCAGGATGCGCACGCTGGCGGCGTAGTCGGCGAAGGCCGGCCCGAACACCAGGGCGAGCCAGGTCCCGGCCGGGAGCGCGATGGCGAGGAGGAGCAGGGCGACCACGGGCCCGAGGGTCAGCGTCGCCCGCTCCAGATAGGCGCGCAGGCCCCGGTCGCCGCCGGTCTCGAAGGCCTGCGCTGCGGCCGTGGGGAGGATGTTTTCGGTGGCGGTCAGCAGGATGATCACAAAGCCGACGAGGTACTGCGCCGCCCGCAGGCCGCCGATCGCTTCGTCGCCGAGCGCGATCCCGGCGACGATCCAGGCCAGCTGCTCCTGCCCGAAGGTGACGAAGACCAGGGGGAACATCCAGCGGCCGATGCCCCAGTGCCGCCGCGCCACCGGCACGAGGCGCAGCGGGCGCCGCGGCGCGCGCCAGATGCCGTAGGCGAGGGGGGCGGCGGTGACGAGGGCGGTGCCCGCCAGGAGCGCGGTCGCCAGGGCCGCGTCGAGGACGAGGCCGCACCACCAGGCGAGCGCGAGGGCCAGGGGGAAGGCCACGGCCCGGGCGGTGTCCATCGCCACGGCGACGAGGCCGCGCCCGCGGGCGAACAGGGTTCGGCGCACGGTGAGCTGGAGGTTCTGCGCCACCGTCAGGGCGGCGCCGGCGGCGACGACGCCCGGCTCCACGGCATGGTGGCGCAGGGCGAAGACGGCGACGAGGGCCAGGGCGACGCCGGCCGCGGCCACGACCGAAGCGAGGAGGGCGGCGGCCAGGACGGTGGCGTCGTAGGTCGAGGCGGATCGGCGTCCCCGCGCCGCCAGCGTCATCATCGGCGCCGTCACCAGGGCGTTGTGCAGCCCCTGCGCGAAGGCCGTCACGATCAGGATCAGGACGAAGAGGCCGAATTCCTCGATGCCGACCAGGCGCGCGGTGGCGATGCCGCTGACGAAGCCGAAGCCGCTGACGACGGCCTGGTCGAGCAGGGAGGCCAGGGCCGGACGCCGGGCGAAGCGCCGGGCGCGGGCGACGAGCCCGGCCTCGTCGCCGCGGGGCTGGATCACGGGGCTTTGCGGGACCATCGACCTCCGGGGGGCGCGTCGGTCAGCGATAGGACAGGAAGGCCGCCGCCGCATCCCGCAGGCGCGGGGTGCGGCCATAGATCCAGCGCGGGCCGCTCAGGGCCGGCGTCTTGCTCAGGCCGTGCTTGAACTCGAAGACGCCCCGGTTGTTGGCCGGGTCGATGCCCCCGAAATCGAAGGTCCGGCGCCCCTCGGCATGGGCCTGCTCGACGAAGCGCCAGACCGCCAGGGTCGGGGCGGCGCAGGCCCGCGCCCGGTCGTTCGAGGCGGTGTAGAAATCGGTGAAGCGCCGGCCCGAGACGTGGGCGATGCGGATCAGCACCCGCTCGCCCTTCTCGCGCACCTCGAGGATGCGGTGGTGGGGATCGCGCGCGACGAGGTCGCGGAAGAGCGGCCCGTTGAGGCTGTCGCGAAAGCCCTTCTGGGCCTGGAGCGCGCCGTACATCTCCCAGAAGGCGTCGAAGGCCGCGAGGCGCTCGTCGAGGTCGGTGAGGAAGCGCGTGGTCAGGTCGGGATTGCGCTCGGCCTTGCGCAGGGCCTTGCGCCAGCGCTGGTCCATCGCCTGGAGGAGCGGCTCGGTGCCCCCCGTCAGGTCGAGTTCCAGGGTGAAGTACTTGGCCGACTGCGCCGGCACGAAGCCGTGACCCAGCAGGGCGAGGAGGATCGCGTCGGACTGGAAATGCTCGAAGCTCACCGCCACGAGGTCGAGGCGGCCGAGGGCCAGGTGCTCGAGGAACAGGGCGACCACCGCGTCGGCGTGCTTCTCGCCCTTCTCGGTGAGGAGCGGGCAGCCCTGGAGCAGCACGAAGCGCACGAAGCCGCGCCGCTTCACCTGATACTGGATCAGCGCCACCGGCGCCTCGCTGGCATCGCGCACGACGAGGCGTGTCACGTCCCAGCCGATCCTGCCCTTGTAGGCGCCCCACATCCACGACGCGAAGACGTTGCCGCGGGGCAGCGACCAGATCGCTTCGTCCCAGACGGCCGGGTCCGGGCAGGGACGGATGGTCAGTGCCGCGCTCATCGGAGTTTCATGTCTCGCAGGTCCGCCAAATTCGTAGGGCCGTCGGGTCGATCGATCGAGGCGCCTTCTTACGGTGAAATGCCTGTCATCCCTGCTCGCGCGGCGCTCGTCTTCAGGCAAGACTGTGAAGATCCTTAATTTAACGCTGTTGGCGAATGGTTCGGGGGATGTCCGTCGCGTCGCTGCTGATCAGCCGCGGATCTGTTAAGGTCGCGTCATGCCCAGGACGTTCGAACATTTCATCCGCGACACGCCCGTCCTGCGCGAGGCGGCCCTGCGGGTGCGGGCGCTGTCCCGGTCGATGGCGGCGGCGCCGCCCGGGCTCTACACGCTCTGCTATCACCATGTCGCGCCGGGCCGGCAGGAGCGCTTCGCCCGTCAGCTGCGCTTCCTCGCCCGGCACGGCACCTTCGTCACGGCGGACCGGGCCGCCGACCTCGTCGCGCGCGGGGAGGCCGCCCAGGGCCGCTCCTTCCTCGTCAGCTTCGACGACGGCTACGCCGACACCCACGCGGTGGCGCTGCCGGTGCTGCGCAGCCTGGGCATCCCCGCGATCCTGTTCCTCGTCAGCGACTGGATCGACGCGCCCCCGGACGCGGACCGGGCCGGCTACATGGACCGCGCCGCGGTCGAGGACTGGCTCGCCGCCGGCCTCGACGTCGGCTCCCATTCGGCGACCCACCGCAACCTCGCGCGCCTCGACGCGGCGGAGATCGGCGCGGAGCTGACCCGCTCGCGCCGGGACCTGCAGGCGCTGACCGGCCGTCCCATCCGGGACTTCGCCTGCCCCTGGGGCGTGGCCGGCACCGATTTCGACCCGGCGCGGGACACGGCGCTGGCCCGGGACGCGGGCTACCGCAGCTTCCACACCACCCGCCGGGGCGTGGCCCGGGGACCGGACGACCTCATGCTGATGCCGCGCCACGTCCTCGAGCCGGACTGGGGCCTCTACCAGATCGATGCCCTGGTGGGCGGGCGGGCGCGCGCCGCCCGATGAGCCGAACCGCATCCGGGCGCCGCGACGGCCCCGTGGTGATCGTGATCGGTGCGCGCGCGCCGTACATGCACCGCCTCTACGAGCGCCTCGGCGCCGCCCTCGACCGGCCCCTGCACGTGCTGGCCTGCAGCGCCCGCGAGGCGGCCCGGCAATGGGAGATGCCCGAGCCGGAGGCCTACCGCTTCGCCGTGGTGCCGGGCCTGCGCTGGTACCGCAGCGCGGTGAGCAACCTCTACGTCAACCCGGCCATCGTGCCCCGCCTCGCCGCCCTGCGCCCGAGCGTCCTCGTGGTCAACGACTTCGCCCCCACCATGCTGATGGCCGCCGCGGCCGCGCGCGCCCTCGGCGTGCCCTACGGCCTGCGCACCGACGGCGTGCCCGAGACCGATCCCGGCCGGCGCTCGCGGCCCCACCGGGCGATGCGGCGGCTGCTGGTCCCGGGCGCGCGCTTCGGCCTCGGGCCGAGCGCGGGCAGCCTCGCCCTCCTCGAAGGCTACGGCCTGCCCGCCGACCGCCTCGCGCTGGCCCCGCTCTTCCCAGCCTGGGATGCCGGCCCGGCGGCGGACACGCCCGAGCCGGAGCGGCCCTACGACCTCCTGTTCTGCGGCATCCTCAACGAGGACGTGAAGGGCGCGCGCTTCTTCACCGACGTCGTCCTCGCCTGTGCGGCGCGCGGCCGGGCTCTCCGGGTCCGGGTCGCCGGCGACGGCCCCCTGCGCGCCGAGATGGAGGCGCGCCTGGCGGCGGCCGGGGTCGCGGCGCGGTTCGACGGCTTCGTGCAGCAGGCGGATCTCGGCGCGGTCTACGCCTCGGCGCGGCTGTTCCTGTTCCCGAGCCGGGGCGACGTCTGGGGCATCGTCCTGCAGGAGGCCCTGCAGAGCGGGACGGCGGTGCTCGCCTCGCCCCATTCGGGCGCGGCGCGGGAGCTCGTCGCGGCCTTCGAATGCGGCGAGGTCCGCCCGATGACGGTGGCGGGCTGGGCCGACGCGGCCCTGGCGCTCCTCGACGATCCCGGGCGGCGGGCCGCCTTCCGCAGCCGGGCCGTGCCGGCCCTGGCGCGGTTCTCCCTCGACGCCGCGACGCGGGCCTACCGCGCGGCGCTCGGCCCCGCCCTCGCCTGAACCCGGCTCAGAACAGGGGGACGCCGTGCGGCGGGGCGGACCGCTTGCCCCGGCGGGCGCGGTCGAAGGCCACGATGGCGAGGAAGCGCGGCACCACCTGGGCGTAGCGGGCGCGCAGGCGCCGGGGCTCCTGGATCAGGCGGAAGAGCCATTCGAGGCCGCACCAGGTCATCACCCGCGGCGCCCGCGGGATCGTGCCGATGTTCACGTCGAACGCCGCCCCCACGCCCATGGCGACGATCCCCGGCAGGAACGGGGTGTGCGCCTGCATGAAGAGCTCCTGCTTGGGCGTGCTGAGCCCGATCCACAGGATCTGGGTGCCGTTGGCGCGCAGGCGCGCGTAGAGGTCCCCGGCCTCCGGTTCGGTCAGGGGCCGGTAGGGCAGGGTCTCGGCCCCGGCCACCGCGAGGCCGGGCGCGCGCCGGGCCATCTCGGCGGCGAGCTTCTCGGCCACGCCGGGTCCGCCGCCCAGGAAGAAGTGGCGCCAGCCCGGCTCGAGGCCGGCCCGGCACACGGCCTCGACCGATTCGATGCCCGGCACCTGGGCGATGGCCTTGTGGCCGCGCAGGCGCCCGACCCAGGCCAGGGGCCGCCCGTCGGCGCAGACCAGGAGGGCGGCGTCGTGGGCCGCGCGCACCTCCGGCTCGTCCTGCGCCCGGACGATGCCGTGCGCGTCGCGGAAGACCACGAAGGTGCCCGGAGCGGGGGTGTGCCGGCCCAGGCGGCGGCGGAGCGCCGCGACGAGGCCGCCCATGTCGGTGATCGAGACCGGGACGCCCCCGAGGAGGAAGTGCGGAACATCCGGATCGTGGCCCCAGGCGCGCGCAGGCATGTTGGTGTCCGGAATGAGGGGGCGCGTCATGCGGCGGCCCGGGCGGTGTCTGTGGAACGGGCCGCGACGGCTTCGCGGTAGATCGCGAGCGCGCGGGCGGTGACGGCGGCTTCCGTCCAGTCGCGCTCGTAGGCCTGGCGCGCCCGGCGGCCCATCGCCCGCGCGGCGTCGGAATCGTCGATGATCCGGTCGAGGGCGCGGGCGAGCCCCGCGGGATCGCGCGGCGGCACCAGGAGGCCGGTCTCGCCGTCGGCGACGAGGTCGGCCAGGGCGCCGATGCGCGAGGCGACGACGGGCGTGCCGAGGCTGAACGCCTCGGCGATGACCATGGGCAGGCCCTCGTACCAGTGCGAGGGCACCACCAGGGCGGCCGCCCGCGCCATCGCCGCCTGCACGGCCTCCCGGTCCTGGGGGCCGAGGACGGTCAGGCCGGGGGCGCGGCGCAGGACCGCCTCCTCGGGACCCTCGCCGATGACCGTCACGGGTGCGCGGCCGAGCCGCGCGGCCTCCATCAGGGTGCCGACGCCCTTCTCGGGCACGAGCCGCCCGACGAACAGGATGCCGGCCCGCGGGCCGGCCGTGTCGAGGCCCGGATCGGCGAGGCCGTTCGGCTTGATCCGGATGCGGCTCTCCGGGAGGCCGGCGGCGAGGAAGCGCGCGCGGGCGAAGGGGGTGAGCGCGATGAAGCGGTCCACGTCCCGCTGCCAGGTGCCCGCCCGCCGGTGCACGTCGATCATCCGCGCCACCGCCAGCGATCCCAAACGGGAGCCGCGATAGCAGGCGTGCCGCACCGCCCGATAGGGGGAGCCGGTCACGCAATCCTCACAAGGTCGGGATTCGCGCATGAGGATGCCGTTGGCGCAGGTCACGCGGAAATTGTGAAGGGTCTGCACGGTGGCGACCCCTTCGGCGCGCACGGCCGCATGCATGCCCGGCGAGACCTGCGGAAACACGTTGTGCGCATGCACCAGGTCGGGCCGGAACGCGCGCACCGCCTCGACCACGGCGGCGATCCCGCGCGGCGCATGCGCCGCCTCGAAGGCCGTGCGCAGGCGGTCCCATCCGGTGCGGATGCTAGCATTGTCGAAGAAGAGCGTCTCGACGGTCTGCCCGGCGCGGCGCAGGCTCGCCACCTCCTGGGCCACCACCGAATCCTCGCCGCCGCGCACCTGGTAGCGGTTGTGCACCACGAGGATGCGCAGGGGCGCGGCGCCGGGCGTTGCCGCCGCGGACGGGCCGCCACCCGGATGGCTTCGAGTGACCTCTGGACTGATCATCGCGACATGCCATGCCCGGTACGGTGGCAGCGCGGCTGCCGACGAAGTGAACGACGAGCGTGGGGCCGCCGGTCCTCGGCAAGATTAAGCGCGCTCGTCTTAAGAATTGCCACCGTGTTTCGAGGATCAAGCCGCATCGCCATTCACCTTTGTCTTACCACGTTGGACATCCGGGCCTTGGAGCCGGGCGACTGAAAGACCTGGTGCGGCGGAGAGACTCGGGACGGCGGGCGAATCGAGGTCGGCGGCAAGCACGGACATACGTTACGTCAGATGAACGCGCGCCCCTCGATCTCTCCTTCGCACCCCCGGCCAACGCGGTCCTGGCCAACGCGGTCCTGGCCAGGACGTTCGCGGCGGAGCCCGCGACGTCAATTTATGGTTGACGATCGCCTGCGCGCCGCGCGGATCGGACGGGAGGGCAGAGGGTGTGGGTCCATGCGGGAGTCGCATGTCTGGTCCGTGATCCACCGGGAACGCCCCCGCACGGCCAGATCGGCAGGAACATGGGCCGGAGCCTGTCGTTGTTTGGCAGATTGACCGTGTGAGCGGCGCCCGCCGCCGCTTGCCCGAGATCAAGCTCAGCCGAAATCGGAGGCTCGGCGCCGCCACCGCCCCTGGTGCGGGTCGCGCGGTGCGCCTTCCAAGAGACTTTCCACGAGACTTGCCACGAGAATTGAAGGACGATCCGAATGGCCGATAAGACCCAAGCCGGTAACCAGCGTCTCCACGAGACCCAGAACGGCACCAAGTCCAACGCGAAGAAGGTTTCGATCGACGTGCTGAACGCGCGCCTGTCGGACGGAATCGACCTCGCCCTCGACGTGAAGCAGGCCCACTGGAACCTCAAGGGTCCGCAGTTCATCGGGATCCACGAGATGCTCGACGGCTTCCGGACCGAGCTCGACGACTACAACGACAAGGTCGCGGAGCGCATCACCCAGCTCGGCGGCACCGCGCGCGGCACCGCTCAGGCGGTCGCCTCGGCCTCGCAGCTGAAGCCCTATCCCCTGGACGCCTACGCGATCGCCGACCACCTCGCCGCGCTGATCGACCGCTACGGCGTCTACGCCAACGCCGTGCGCCAGAACATCGACGACACCGACGAGGCGGGCGATGCCGGCACGGCCGACCTCCTCACCGAGGTGTCGCGCGGCGTCGACAAGCAGCTCTGGTTCCTCGAAGCCCACGTGCAGGAGCCGACCGGCACCCTGCGCGACGGCGACCACGCCGGCCAGCGCTGAGCATCAACCCGACATCGATGAAGATTGGGGGGCGCCGCGAGGCGTCCCCTTTTTCGTGGGCCGACGGCATCGAATTCGGGCCTGCCCGCGACGGCCCGGAGTGACGGCGCGGAGCCCGGATCACGCATCCCATCGCCTGTCTCCCCTGGAACCCGGGTCTCCGCGGCCATGAGCGGGACCGGAAGCGGGCGGCGGATCATCCGCTGCGGTCACACACGCCGCCGCAGCCGTCGCGCACAGCCGCTGCCGCGCTCACTCGGCGTTGCTCAGATCCGAATGCGCCGGCGACCGAGGCGGTGATCGTCCGGTGACGGCCGCTTCCGTCGCCCGCGCATCCGCCCCCAGGTATCCGCCCCCAAGGTATCCGCGCGCGATGGCCGAGAATTCCGGCGTGCGCAGGTAGCCGTAGGACTTGTGGTGGTTCGCCTCGCCGGTGGGCCGGCGGTAGTCGTTCACCACCCGGTGGTCGGCGACCGCGACGCCGGCATCGTTCGGCCGGAAATCCTCCGCCAGGGTGCCGGTGAGCGTGACGATGTCGTTGCCGTCGGCGAGGTTGGTCCAGTGGCCGAGGTTGTTCGGAACCCGGGTCTCGCCGAACTCGGTCTCGATCTTCATCTTCACCTTGGCGAGGCCGAGCGGGGCGCCGACGGTGACGAGGTGGTCGATCCGCAGGTCCGGGCGGTCCCGCTCCAGGAGCCGCAGCACGTCGTAGGCGATCACCGAGCCCATGGAATGGGCGACCAGCAGGATGCGGTGGCCGTGGAACTGCGCCAGCCGCTCGCTCAGGCGGTTCCGGACCTCGGCCGCGAAGGCGCGCTCGCCGTGATAGTGCCAGAGGTCGTCGAAGCGGTGTTCCAGGATGACGTCGTCGACCAGGGTGATCCCGGTGGCCTCCTCGATGCGGTCGATCCCGGCATACAGGGTGGCGAGGACGTCCTGGCCGGTGAGGCTCGGTGCGTCGGCCTCGGCGGGCAGGGGGCCCGACTCCGCCTGCGGACGGTACGGCTCGTCGATGGCGTCGCTGGCGAGCGGCGCTTCGTAGCGCAGGTCGGCCCAGTACACGAAGGCGAGGCCGAAGGCGGCATCCGCGAGCCCTTCGTTCCGCGCCAGGCCCTCGGCGATGGCCTCCCGCCACCAGCGCGTCTTCTCATCGACCGGCGGCTTGTTGGCCAAGCCGTGGATGCCGACGATGACGCTGGGCCGTTCCATGGTGTCCGAGGATTTCCTGTCCGGGCGGCCGTGCCGTCGCGACTCTTCGGCCGCCGCAAGTCTTCGATGGCGCGAATCTTCGTTGTCGCACGGCTCCGTGACCGCAACGCTTCTCCGATCTAGGGCCGGCCGCAGGGCGGGCGACCGGACGAAAGGTCGCCCGGGGGCCGAGCGCCGCTCAGCCGGCATCCTCCCAATAGCCGCGGACATCGGCGGCCGTGGCGGTGAGGTGGACGTGTTCGTCCACCCGCTCGACCCAGGCCAGCGGCAGCAGGTGGTGGCGGCCATGGGCAGCGGGGTCCGACCGGGTCAGTTTGATGAGGGTATCGCCCTCCATGTGGTCGACCGTCCCCACATGGAGCCCATCCGACGACCGGACTTCCATGTGCGCCTTGATATCCGCTGTCTCTGGCATCTGGCCTTTCCGCTCCGCGACCCTCCAGGCTCAACGGCCCGGCGCGGCCGTGGTTCGATCGCAGGGCGCTTCGCCACGGGGCTCAGGCCGGCCGCGCGCCGAACCCGATATCGGCGGCCACCGCCCGGAGCCGCTCCGGCTCCCGCTCCTTCCGCTCCGAGTAGCGGTCGACGAGGTAGTCGGCCCGCTCGCGGGTCAGGAGCGTGAACTTGACCAGTTCCTCGCAGACATCGACCACCCGGTCGTAGAGCGGACCCGGTCTCATCCGGCCGGCCTCGTCGAATTCCCTGTACGCCATCGGCACCGAGGACTGGTTCGGGATGGTGATCATCCGCATCCAGCGCCCGAGCACGCGCAGGCCGTTGACCGCGTTGAACGACTGCGAGCCGCCCGAGACCTGCATCACCGCCAGGGTCCGCCCCTGCGTCGGGCGCACCGAACCCTCCGACAGCGGCAGCCAGTCGATCTGGGCCTTCATCACCCCGGTCATCGCCCCGTGGCGCTCGGGGCTGACCCAGACCTGGCCCTCGGACCAGACCGAGAGGGCGCGCAATTCCCGCACCTTGGGATGGTCGGCGGTGGCATCGTCCGGCAGCGGCAGGCCGTGCGCGTGGTAGATCCGCACCTCGCCGCCCATCGCCTCCAGCAAGCGCGCCGCCTCGTAGGCGAGGAACCGGCTGAAGGAGCGCTCGCGCAGGGAGCCGTAGAGCAGGAGGAAGCGCGGCGCGTGGGCGAAGGGCCGCGCCCCCGCGAGATCGCCGGCGGTCGGGACGGCGAAGTGGGGGCCGCTCAGGGCCGGCAGCCCGTCGGCGAAGAGCTGCGGGGGGTGGTCCGAAGGGGAACTGTTCGAGGCATGGGTCTTGTCCAAGGCGCGCCGGTCCTCTACGTTTCAATGATGCTTGAAACATTGACATCATGATGGACGAGGGGCAAGCCGTCGCCGCCTTCGCGGCTCTCGGCCAGGAGCACCGCCTGCGCATCGTGCGCCGCCTCGTCACCGCCGGGCCGGAGGGCCTGGCGGCGGGGCAGCTCGCCGAGGCGGTCGGCATCTCCGCCACCAACCTGTCGTTCCACCTGAAGGAGCTCAGCCGCGCCGGGCTCGTCGGCGCGCGGCGCGCCGGCCGCTCGATCCACTACAGCGCCGCCTACCCGGACCTGTCGGCGCTGATCCAGTTCCTGATGCGCGACTGCTGCCAGGGCCGGCCCGAGGTCTGCGCCCCCGCCGTCGCCGCCCTGTCGGCCTGCTGCCCGGAGACCGCCTGATGGACGTCGTCATCTACCACAACCCGGCCTGCGGCACGTCCCGCAACGCGCTGGGCCTGATCCGCGACGCCGGCATCGAGCCGCACGTGGTCGAATACCTGACGTCGCCGCCCACCGGCGCCCTGCTGCGCCGCCTCGCCGAGCGGGCGGGCCTCACCATCCGGGACCTCTTGCGCGAGAAGGGGACCCCTTACGCCGAACTCGGCCTCGACGACCCGGGCCTCACCGACGACCGCCTCCTCGCGGCCATCGCGGCGCATCCGATCCTGCTCAACCGTCCCCTGGTCGTGAGCCCCCTCGGCGTCGCCCTGTGCCGCCCCTCCGAGACCGTGCTCGCCCTGCTGCCGCCCGAGCCGGGCGCCCTCGCCGCGGCGGACGGCGCGCCCGTCCCCGATGCGCAGGGCCGGCCCGTCACGGGGACCTGATCCGAGCCTTCCACAAGACCCGCGCAAGATCTCGATCCGACAAGAACAAGAAGAACCGATGCTCGCCCTGGTCATCTTCGTGGTCACCCTGGTCCTCGTCATCTGGCAGCCGCGGGGACTCGGGATCGGCTGGAGCGCGCTCGCGGGGGCCGCCGTGGCACTGGCCACCGGCGTCATCCAGGCCGGCGACATCCCGGTGGTCTGGCACATCGTCTGGGACGCGACCTTCACCTTCGTGGCGCTGATCGTGATCTCGCTCCTCCTCGACGAAGCGGGCTTCTTCCACTGGGGCGCCCTGCACATCGCGCGCTGGGGCGGCGGCCGCGGCCGCCGGCTGTTCCCGCTGGTGATTCTCCTCGGCGCCGCCATCGCGTCGGTCTTCGCCAATGACGGCGCCGCCCTGCTGCTCACCCCGATCGTGCTGGCGATCCTGGTCAGGCTCGAATTTCGGCCGGCGGCGGCGATGGCCTTCATCGTCGCCTGCGGGTTCGTGGCCGATTCGACCAGCCTGCCCCTGGTGATCTCGAACCTCGTCAACATCGTTTCGGCCAATGTCTTCGCAATATCGTTCGGCCGCTACGCCGCCGTCATGGTGCCGGTGAACCTCGTCTCCCTGGCCGCGACCCTCGCGGTGCTGTGGCTGTTCTACCGGCGCGACCTCGACACGACCTACGCGGTATACGCGCTGGAATCCCCCCGGCGCGTCATCCGCGACGCCGGGGTCTTCCGCGCGGCCTTTCCGCTCCTCGCCGTCCTGCTCTGCGCCTACTTCGTCACCGCCCCGTTCGGCGTCCCGGTCTCGGCCGTCACCGGCGCCGGTGCCCTGGTCCTGCTCGCCCTTGCCGGCCGGAGCGGGGTGATCCCGCTCCGCAAGGTCTTCGCCGGAGCCCCCTGGCAGATCGTGCTGTTCAGCCTCGGCATGTACCTCGTGGTCTACGGCCTCAAGAATGCCGGCCTCACCGAAATCCTGGCTCGGGGCCTGGTCCGCCTCGCCGCTGCGGGACCGGTCGCCGCCACGCTCGGGACGGGCGTCGGGGCCGCCCTGCTGTCGTCCGTGATGAACAACATGCCGAGCGTCCTGGTGGGGGCGCTGGCGATCCAGCAGGCCCCGGACCTGTCACCTCTGACCCGCGAATTGATGATCTACGCCAACATCATAGGCTGCGATCTCGGTCCGAAGCTGACGCCGATCGGCAGCCTCGCGACCCTGCTCTGGCTGCATGTTCTCGACGCCAAGGGCCAGCGCATCACCTGGGGCCAGTACCTGAGGGTCGGGCTCGTCCTGACGCCGCCGGTCCTGCTGGCGGCGCTTCTCGCCCTCGCGGCCTGGCTCCCGTTCCTCGGGACATCCTAGGGGAGCCTCGGTCTCGCCGTCGCATCCGCCCCACGGCTCGGTTCGGCGGCGCCCAGCTTCGGACCTCCGTAAGGTCAGCGGTCGAGGCGGATCGGGAAGCTGAGCTCCGTCGTGCCGGCCGGTGTCAGCAGCGGCTTCGGCGGCGGGCTGAAGGGGCCGGCCGCCCTGACCAGACGCTGCGCCCGTCGATCGAGATCTGCCACACCCGAACTCCCCTCGACATCCACCCGGTTCACGAAGCCGTCGGCGGCGATCTGGACCCGGACCACCACCGTTCCGGTCCTGCGCCTCCGTGCCGGCGCGGGCCGTCCAGGATCGGCGGTATCGATCTTCGCGATGACGTCCGAGAGCCAGGCCCTCACCTCAGGAGGCGTGCGTTCGCGCGCCAGCGCCGCCGAGCCGATCAGGAGGGCCGCGCCGAGACCGAACCAGCGGACGAGCGGGCCTAGTCTCATCGGCGGAACTCCCGGTGCAAAAGCAAACGACGCAGGGCCGGTGAGCCGCTGCGCCGCTGGTCGTGGCCGCCGAGGGGGCGATGGCGGCCGGCTCTGTGATGCACCCGGATCGACGGTGCGGATGTGCGCTCGGGCACAGGGGAGCGGGCAGGCGGCGAAAGCGGTGCGCTTGCCGGGGCCGAAGGGCCGCGACATCGCCGCGAGGCGGCAAAACGCTGATCGGCTTCCTATCTATCGGTCATCGCCATCACGCCTCGAGCCGGAGTGAACCATGAGCCATGAACGCGCTGTCCTCGCAGGAGGCTGCTTCTGGGGGATGCAGGACCTGATCCGGCGCCAGGAAGGTGTCGTGTCGACCCGTGTCGGCTACACGGGCGGGGACGTTCCGAATGCCACCTACCCTAACCACGGCACCCACGCCGAGGCCATCGAGATCACCTACGATACCGAGCGGACCAGTTTTCGCCGCATGTTGGAATTTTTCTTCCAGATTCATGATCCGACCACGCTCAATCGTCAGGGCAACGATCGCGGTCTGAGCTATCGATCGGCGATATACTACACCGATGACGCGCAGAGGAAGGTTGCGGAAGACACGATCGCCGACGTCGACGCATCCGGCCTCTGGCCTGGAAAGGTGATGACCGAAGTGGCGCCTGTCGGTCCCTTCTGGGAGGCCGAGCCCGAACATCAGGATTACCTGGAACGACGCCCCGACGGCTACACCTGCCACTTCGTTCGTCCGAACTGGCGGCTTCCCGTTCGGGCGACGGTCACGCAGAGCAACTGAGGGAAGGTATTCCCACCCCCTGTCCGGCAGTGGGCACGCCGACGATCGAGACCTCCGGCTGGCTGGTCCGGATCCCTATCGCAGGGTTTCGGACTCGCCTGGCCGCAGCGGGCGATCCTGCCCGCCGGGACCGCCGAGTGAAACATGTGAGTTCAATCGATCCAGGTGGTCGAACACGTGCTCGAAGGCGCGCGTCACCGCCTGCTCGAAGGACCCGTCGGCCTTGCCCATCGCGGTCTTGAGGCCGTTGATCAGGTCGCGGTGCGTCTCGGTATCGCTCGCCATGGTCGCTCCTCGCGGTCCGGCGGGAGCGCCGGCACGAAGTACCAAGTCCTGGTCCCGATTGATGTTCCGGCTGCACTCCGAGCGAGGCTTCCGTCCCGAAGGCCGCGTGACGGCCTTGCCGGAGCCGCGAAATCTCCCGACGAAAAGCTGCCTGGACGTCTGCGGATGGGAGCGAATGAAGGAGGGAACGGTGGTGCCGCAAGAGGGATTCGAACCCCCGACCCCCTCATTACGAATGAGGTGCTCTACCAGCTGAGCTATTGCGGCGCGGTTCCGGGTCGGAGACTCGTGTCCGAGGGGACCGTTCGGGGGAGGGTCATATCGATCGCGGCGTCGGATGGCAAGCTTGGACCGGCCTCGGTGTGGTGGGAAAAGCGATGCAGCGCGGACACGGTGCCGGGGCATCGTGATGCCCGGAGGTCCGCTTGCTTGACGGCCCGACGGTCGCCCCTGAAGGATTCAGGGCGTTCCAAGGATTGTCATGTCGCTGCTCGCCCGCCTTCGCGCCTATGCCGCCGAATCCTTCGGCCTCGGAAGCCATGACGCGGTTGCGGAGGAGGGCGATGAGCGTCTCGCGGCCATCGCCCTCCTCGTGCATGTGGCCCGGGCCGACGGCGTCCTGGCGCCAGAGGAGACAGAGCGCCTCGGCCGCCTCGTGGAAGGTCGTTTCACGCAGAACCGGACCGAGGCCGAGGCCCTGATCGCGCGCGCCGCCGCGTTCGACGCGCAGACCCGCGACATGGCGCAACTCGTCGAGATGATCGGCCACGAGGTTGGGCCGGAGCGGCGCGCCCGGCTCCTCGCCATGGCATGGTCCGTGGCCGGTGCCGATGGCAGCGTCCACGAGTTCGAGGAGGCCCTCGTCGAGCGCCTCGGCGGCCTGCTGGGCCTCGACGAGGTTGCCATCGGCGAGGCCCGGCGCAGCGCTGCCGAGGGACGGGTCGTCCTCGGCTGAGCACGCGGCCCTGATGATCCTCAGCCTCACCCTGATCCTTCTGGCGCAGCTCATCGGCGAGGCGCTTGCCCGAGCGACTGACCTGCCGATCCCGGGTCCCCTGATCGGCATGGCGCTGCTGCTGCTGTTCCTGATCCTGCGGGATCGGGTGCCGCGGTTGGCTGGACGCGTGCTCGCGCCGCCGCTGGTGGACGGCCGCCTGGAGAGTACCGGCAAAGGGCTGCTCGCCCACCTGTCGCTGATGTTCGTGCCGGCCGGCGCGGGAATCGTTGGGCGCCTCGATGTTCTCGCGGTGCACGGCATCGCCCTGGCGCTGGTGGTGCTGGTCTCGACCGTCACGACCCTGGCCGCCACGGCGCTGACCTTCGTGGCGGTCTCGCGCTGGCTCGCCAAGCCGAAAGCCCGGTCATGACCGGGGATTTCGCCGTCTGGGTCTACCTCTCGCGGACGCCGCTGCTGTGGCTGACCGTGACCCTCCTGGCCTACGTGGTCGCCGACCGGATCGCCCAGGCGACCCGACGCCATCCCCTGGCGAACCCGGTCCTGATCGCGATCGCGCTCACCGCCGCCGTCCTCGAACTCACGAAGACCCCCTACGTCACCTACTTCGAGGGAGCCCAGTTCGTGCACTTCCTGCTCGGGCCGGCCACCGTGGCCCTGGCGATTCCGCTCTATGAGTATCGCGCCACCGTGCTGCGCTCCCTGGCGCCGATGCTGGCGGCCCTCCTAGTCGGCTCGGTGGTCGCGCTCGCCTCGGCTCTTCTGCTGGGCGAGGCCCTCGGCATCCCGCGCGACGTCATCATCTCGCTGGCCCCGAAATCCGTGACGACGGGCGTCGCCATGGGCATCGCCCAGACGCTCGGCGGCGATCCGACGCTGGCCGCCGTCATCGTCATGCTCACCGGCATGACCGGCGGCATCCTCGTGACGCCCCTGATGAATGTCCTGCGCATCCGGGACATGCGGGCCCGCGGCTTCGCGGCCGGTCTCGCGGCCCACGGCGTGGGGACGGCGCGCGCCTTTCAAGTGAATGAGGTGGCGGGCGCCTTCGCGGGCATCGCCCTCGGATTCAACGCCTTCCTCACCGCGATCCTGGCACCGATCGCGGTGACGTTCCTGCGCTGAGGGCTACTCGGCAGCGACGGGCGCCGTCACGTCCCGAGGTACGAACCGGCCATCATTGGCTGGCTGCATGTCGAGGCGCCGGTCGTGCAGGTCGTGCAGGGTCGAGCGGTGGCCGATGGACACGATGGTGGTGCCCGGCAGGCGCTCGCGCAGCATCCTGTAGATCGCGGCCTCGCTCGGCTCGTCGAGGGCGGCGGTGGACTCGTCGAGGAAGAGCCAGTCGGGTTTGGCGAGGACGGCCCGGGCCACGGCCAGCCGCTGCTGCTCGCCGCCCGAGAGGCGCTGATCCCACGCATCCACCTCGTCGAGGCGGTCGACGAGCGTCGGCAACTGTGCGGCCACGAGGGCGTCGCGGATGGCCTCGTCCGGGAACATGTCCGTGGTGTTGGGATAGACGACGGCGCCGCGCAGGGTACCCAACGGGATGTAGGGCCGCTGCGGCAGGACAAGGGCCGACTGCCCCTTGGGCAGGTCGATCCGGCCCTTGGCGAAGGGCCAGATCCCCGCGATGGCGCGGAACAGGGTCGATTTGCCTGAGCCGGATGGCCCCGTGAGCAGCGTTGCGCCGCCCTTGGTGATGGTCAGGTTGTCCGCGGCTACGATCTCGCGCCCGTCGGGCAAGCCGAGGCTGAGCTTCGCGGCGGTGACGTCGCCCTTGGTGTCGTTGCCCTGGAACAGGCCTTCGCCGGTCCCGCCGATCGCTTCCGCCTTGGTCATGGCCTGCTTGAAAGACGAGAGACGGTTCGTGTTGGCGCGGTAGGCCGCGATGGTGACGTAGGAGTTGATGAAGAACGACAGTGACGACTGCACGCTGCCGAAGGCATCGCCAGTCTGCTGAAACTGTCCGAGCGTGATTTTCTTCAGGAAGTAGGACGGCGCGGCGAGGATGTAGGGAAACACCACGCTGATCTGGCTGTAGGATAGGGTGAAGCTGCCGAGCTTGATCCGCCGCACGATGATGTCGAGGTAGTTGTCGACGATGGCGTGAAACAGGCTGCCGAGACGTACCGTCTCGGCGCGTTCGCCGCGCAGGAGCGCGATCTGCTCCCCGTAGATGCGGGTGCGGGCGAGCGAGAAGCGGAAGTCGGCCTCCACTTTCTCCTGGCGGAAGTCGAGTCCGATGAGGGGGCGTCCGATGACGTGCGTCAGCCAGGTGCCGACGACGGCGTAGCCGACCACCAGCCAGACCAGGAAGCCCGGCACCACGGTATCGGTGAAGGGCAGCACGAAATCGCGCGACAGGCCCCACAGGATGACCATGAAGGAGACCAGGGTCGCGGCCTGCGACAGGAGGCGGATGGAGAGCGTCGTGGTCTGGGAAATGAAGAGGTTGATGTCGCTCTGGATACGCTGATCCGGATTGTCGGCGCTCTCCCCGGTGAAGGGGACGCGATAATGCGTCCCGGCATCCAGCCAGCGGCCGTAGAAGCTGCGCGTCAGCCAGGTACGCCACCGGATGTGCAGGGTGGCGTCGACGAATGTGTCGAACATGCCGACAACGACCCACACCGTCGCGAGCGGTGCGAACACCCAGACGAGCTGGTACCAGAAGGCGTCGGCGTTGTATTCCTGCAAGGCGTTGAACAGGTCGCGGAACCAGAAGTTCAGGCGCAGCTGCAGCGCGACCTGCGCAAAGGTGATGAAGATCGACAGCGCGACGAGGCGCTGGCCGACCTTTCCCTCGGTGCTGCCGAACAGGCGGAACGGACCGATCTCCCGGGTCGGCTTGTCGGTCGTGGCGAAGTAGGGGTCCGCGATCAGCGTGATCGCCCGGATCGGCTCCAGGTACGAGATCGCCAGGACGATGCCGGCGAACACCACGGCGCCGGTGGCGGCGAAGCTCGGTGGCAGGAGGGCGGCCAGCGTCGGAGGCAGGAAACCCATGACGGCCAGTTGCTTGGCCCCCGCCAGGAACAGGTAGCCGATGCCGTAGACCGAGACGAAGACCTTCAGGTAGGACGAGAGACGGCCCGACCCGAGCAGGATGCCCGCCATGGCAAGCCCGCTGAGGCTGACGTAGAGTGGGGCGGAAACGCCGGGCAGGAGAAGGAGCGCGAGCGCGAAGAGCGCCGTGATGGCGGCTTGCAGGCCGAGGCCTGTCCTCAGTACGGCCACGCGCATCTCCCCTCGTTTCTTGGAATCGTCGGGCGCCGAGCCCCGGGGGAGCGCCACCGCACCGGCATTGCAGGCGGGTCGTGGCGAGATCGTGGCGCTCTGCTGCGGCGGACTATCCGCGCGCCGCCGGACTTCCTACCAATCCCAATCGCCGAATTCCGGCTCACGACATCGATAGCCGATCGGGCATTCCGGATTGTCGCGGGTTGGCACGAAGCGCAGTTCCGCGATTTCGGTGAGACCGCACTGACCTCGGTCGCGCACGAAGCGTTCGAGGGGGCCGCCGGAACTGATGGCGACGGAGCCGCGGCTCTTCACCAAAGCCATCGCGTCGGCACAGGTCATGCGCTGGGTCATCGAGAGGGGGCTCTGGGCACTAGCCGGCGTCGCCAGGGCGGCGCAGATGGCGAGTGCGAGGCGTCTCGTCACGATACTCGGCGCCACTTTTCCGTTTCGACACGGCCAAGCATGGCAGTTTCCGCGTTGCGCGGAAAGGGGTTGCCGTCCGCTTGCCGCAATCGGACGCTCTATCCACCGGGATTGCGCCCTCGCCTGGGCGCTCCACCCAGTGCGCGACCGCCCGAACCCGGCCCGGTGCGCCCGAACGGACGAACGTCGAAGCCATGACGGGATTGTCGATCCTCAACCTTGATGCCGTGCGGGCGGCCCCTGTCTCCCGCGAGCCCTACAGCTTCTTCCTCGGCAACGACGTGCTCAAGCCGGAGGCCGTCGACGAGATCCGCCAGGATTTCCCCGCGATCGCCAAGCCCGGCTATCTCACGGTCGACGAAGTCGCCCTCAAGGGTCGATTCAAGGCGCTGATCGACGAGCTGGAGAGCGACGAGTTCTCCCGCATCATGGGCGAAAAATTCGGCATCGACCTCGTCTCCTGCCCACGCCTCACCACCATCATGAAGCGCAGCCAGCCGAAGTACGGTTCGATCCACACCGACGGCCCGTCCAAGGTGATGACCATGCTGATCTACATGAACGACGCCTGGGACGCTCCGGCGGCCGGCCGGCTGCGGGTGCTCTACGACGGAAAGAACTACGAGCCCTTCGCCGTCGAGGTGCCGCCCACCATGGGCACCATGTTCGCCTTCCTGCGCGCCGACAATTCGTGGCACGGCCACGAGCCGTTCGAGGGCGAGCGCCGGGTGGTGCAGGTCGCCTGGGTGAAGGACGCGAACGAGCTCGAACGCAAGAAGAAGCGCAACCGAACCGCGCAGTTCCTCAAGGGTATCTTCGGCCGCTAATTCCGCGCCGAAGCCCCGTCGAGCCCCGGTCGCAAGGGACCAGGGCTCACTGCCCCATCGGCAGCACACCGTGTCGGTCGGATCCCGGCAGCACGACCGACCGCTCGCCCGTCGGATGTCCTCCAGTCCGGGTCGGTATCCCGTCGCCGATGCCCATCCCCGTCGCCCCGGTCTCCAAAGGGACGGGCACTCTGCCCGCGCCGACGTGCCGTCGGCTGCCCCTGCAGGCGCGGCGAGGATCGAAGGCGGCGCACGTGCGAGCCTGTCGATGCGGCTTGACCGCAAGCTCTCTTCGCCCTTCTCAGCGGATGGTCCCTGGCCCTGACAACCGCGCGTCGACGTGACCGGCGGGGGATGCCTGTCGGAGATCGGCATGCGACGCATCGCGCTGAGCCGCCCGCGTGATTCGCGTGTCCGGCGAGCCTGATCCCTCGGTTTGCGGCTCGCCGTCCCGACCGACAGCGACGGGAGACGCATTGGGGAGAGGAACGGGCATGAGCGAAACCGCGCGTCGGCCAAGGGAGAGCGGCCGGCTGATCGCCGTCGCGAACATGAAGGGCGGCGTGGGCAAGACGACGACGGTGGTCATGCTGGCCGAAGCTCTGGCCGCGGACGGAGCTTCGGTGCTGGTCGTCGACCTCGATCCGCAGGCCAGCGTCTCGGTCTGCCTCGCCGGGGAAACGGTGCTGGCCGAGATGATCGCCAGGGGCCGGACCCTGGAGGCCTACCTCGCCCTCAAGCTCGTGAGCCGCGAGAAGCCACTCCTGGCGCCCCGCATCCGGAATCAGATCAGCGTCACTATGCACCGCAACGAGCCTCTCGCGCTCGCGCTGCTCCCGGCCGGTCCCTATCTCCGCTTGGTCGAGCGCGAAATTATCTACGAACTCACGGCGCGCAACTTCTCGATGCGCGCCATCGACGGAAAGCTCTGGACGATCTTCGAGGACGAGTTCGTGCCGCTCGCGGAGCGCTACGACTACATTCTCTTTGATTGCGCACCGGGCATCTCTCCGATGACCGAGGTCGCGATCCGAGGAGCCGATCTCGTGATCGTCACGTCGATCCCGGACTATCTCTCGACCTACGGGCTCGACGCTTTCATCCAGACGGTATGGGGCGACAAGGATCGGCGGCACGACGCGGCCGTACCCGCGCGTCAGCCCCACGTCCTTGTGACACGGTTTCAGCCGCAGGTTCGCCAGCATCAGCACACGCTGGCGCGGCTACAGGCGGAAGCGAACGCCGAGGATGCGGGGTTCCGCCTCTTCGCAACGCGCATTCCCCAGGCGGCGGCGCTTGCCGGAGCGCTCATGCCACGCCGGGATCCGCCTACGTTCTCGGGCAAGTACGGCATCCATGTCTCCAACATCCTCATCCCGCTGGTCGCGGAAGTAAACGTATGGCCCGCCCCGTCCGCAAGTGGCTTATGATCCGCTGGTCTGAGCAGTCTGCATAAACGTATCCGGCCTT